>JAUNBF010000038.1 GCA_030527185.1 Planctomycetia bacterium
GTGAAGTAATATACCCATTTCCAAATTTTCTTCAAGGGGGGTAGGGGGAAATTTTCCAACTTTTTCCTATAAAATTCCTTAAAACTCTATTTTTCATAGGGTTAGAATTTTAAATTTTATCTGAAATTTTATTTCCATCCACTCTGGAGGGTGAGAAACATCCACTTTTTTTATCCCCTTTCCATCCACTTGTCACTTGTGGCCGAAATCCTCTTCATCACTATTTCTCTTTATACACTTCCCGATTTATCCTGGGACGATTTTATTCCCAGTCCCTTTACAATAGCTAAAATAAGGGAAATATGCCAATTAAAATCAACTTACCATAGATATTCTGGAAATATTTCGATAACTTTTTTGTTTATTTTCCCTTCCGACATCTTGCTTTTATGGCAGGATTTGTTATATATGGAATAGATGTGGTGTATCTTTTCATTTCAAGGATGTTTTTATTTCGAGTGGCGTTGAAATTCCCATTCCCTTTGGCATGACCCATACGCGAAATTGTTGTCGGAAGGGTGGTGATTCCAGAGAAACAAACGGCTGGAAAATTTCCACCAAACTTCCTTTTTCGATAATGAGGAGTCGGGAATTTCAACCTTACCCCCTCAATCTGGTGGATTGACAGGATTTTCCTATGACACAAAACGATCTTTCTCCCTCCTCCGAGGTGACAACCTGGTCCTTTTTTGGAATTTTGCTGGTCGTCCTGATTGCAGCCTACTGGAACATGTTCCAGGAAGCCTATTTCGCATGGCAGGGAGGACTTTATTCGCATGGTTATTTGATTCCCGCCATTTCCGCGATTCTTTTATGGCTGCGTCGAAAACCGTTGCAGGTGGTTCCGCCGTGGCAGCGGGGCGTCGGCCTGGGGGTTTTGTGTCTGGCGATGTTCCTGCGTGGGCAATACTGTGCTTATACGGTTCTGGACATGTGGACGTTTGTTCTGGCATTTACGGCTTTGCTCCTCTTGACAGGCGGTTTTTCCATGCTGCGGTGGGCAGGGCCGGTGGCGGCGCTGCTTCTGTTCATGTTCCCCATTCCGTGGCAGATGGAGCAGGCCTTGCTGGTTCCGATGCAGAATTTTGCCACCACGGTCAGCACCCTGTTTTTGCAGATTTTCGGTTTTGTCGCCATTCAGGACGGGAACACGATTCACCTGGCAGATACCCAGATTGGCATTGTGGAACAGTGTAGCGGTTTGCGGATGACGACGATTCTTCTGGCACTTTCGTTGGCGTTGGTTTTGCTCAACGAACGTTCCAAGATCGAGAACGTGGTTATTTTGATTTTCGCGATTCCGATTGCGCTGGCGACGAACATTACGCGGATTGTGGTGACGGGGATGGTTTACTCGTTTTTCCCGCACAATCCGACGGTGGAGAAATTTGTCCACGACGCTGCCGGAATCGGGATGGTGCCCCTGGCAATTGCGATGTTGATAGGGCTTCAAGCCATTTTATCCCGATTGCTGGTGGATGATGAGAGTACCGACCTCCAGACGGAAATCATCGAAAATCCCCAAGAGGTTTTTTGGCGAGACAAGAAAAAAATTGAAGACTGAAAAGTCCTCCACCCTTCCCTTTTTTATTATTTTCCTCGATATTCCTGAAAAATTTTTCCCATTCACCCACCTTTTTGAACGAATGTTTTTTGGGAAGCGTAAAAGAAGTCAAACCGGACGGGGGAACCATTCCTGGAAGATTCTCAGGAGTGATTGTAAGAACTTTTAGCGAGCTGTTCCTTTCCAGGACGGTTCATGGAACTTTAGCGGATAAGGTAGAACGATAGTGAACTCGAAAAACGAACAACTTCCGGTAGAAGCTGGTTTGCAGGGAGGCGGCGCTCTGGCTACCCCTGCCAGACCGCTGCGAGGCAGGGAAACGATCATTGTCAAGAAACAACCCGATATTATCACTCGTGGCATTCGTCCCGTAGACTTGTTGTATGCACTGCGGAGACGCTGGTCTTTGAGTGTGGGGCTGGGATTGTTTGTGGCCGCGATCACTTTGCTGGTAGCGTGGTTTATCATTCCTGTCAAGTACCATGCCCACGTCTGGTTGCGGGTTGCCAAAAGTCGTCCCAAAATTCTGTACAATACGCAGATGGAGGAACACTACCTCAACGACCGTGCCGCCCAAGCCACGTTGATTCGCAGTAGTATCGTGCTGGGTAGTGCGTTGCAACAGCCGGGAATTGCGCAGTTGGACTGCCTGAAGCATGAAAAAGACCGCGTGAACTGGCTGGCAAGTAATTTGAGTGTCGGCTATTTACATGGGACGGAAATTCTCCAGATTGCCATTTCGGGGGAAAAGCCGGAAGAGTTGGTGAAGATTCTTCTGGCGGTGCGGGCAGCCTATATGGAAGAAGTGGTGGCGGTGGACCGGGATTTGGACACGCAACGACGAGCGGTTTTAGACCGTGCCCACAAGAATCTGGAAAAGATGATTACCCGCAAGGAGATTCAATACAAAAATCTGGCGGATCAGTTGGGGGCAGCCGATTCCAAAACCGCGTCGTACGCGAACATTTACGCTTTGGAAACGGTGGCAACGTTGCGTAACAAGGTCAATTCCCTCCGTTCCACCATCAGCGGTCTGGATCAGCGTATTGCTCTTTTGACAGCACGTCTGCAACTCTATCCCGAAGTGGCTGCCGAGGTCAATCCTGAGGAGAAGCGAAAAGAACTGGTTCGTCGCATGTCGATGGGGGCTTTGGCGCAAGACCCGGAAATTTTACGTCTGCGGAACGACCTGGTTGCCTTGAACAACGCGGTGAAAGAGCAGTCGGCACGGGTACGGAATCCCGATTCCAACCCCAGTATCATCCGCTTGAAGCGGCAGATGCAGGAACGGCAGGTGGCATTGGAAACACGAGCCAAAGAGTTGATTCCGTTGGTGGAGGAGCAGGTTCGTCAGCAATTGGCAGGGGCGAACAGCAATATTCCCATGACGGAAGCGGAAAAAATTCGTGCCACGATTGAAACGCTGCGAATCGACCGGGCGGTCTATCAGCAGGAACTGGAAACGAACATGAAAGCGTTCCAGAACGAGATTGCCAGCACCGAACGTTTCAGTTCCGGCTCCACGGAGTTGGAGAATCTGCGGGACGAGATTCGCCGCATGAAAAGTATGCACAACCAGATGGGGTCGCAGTTGGAACAGTGGGGAATCGAATCGATGGCCGCACCACGAGTCTCGACGATCAACGAGCCGGAACTGCCGAAGATCAACGACTTGGATAACAAGCTCAAAATGATGGGCTTTTTGGGTCTGATGAGTTTTGTCGGTACGGTAATTGCGGTCAGTGGCTTCGATTTCCTTGGACGGCGGGTGAACAGTTCCGACGAACTGCAATTCGGGCTGGGCGTTCACGTGATGGGCGATTTGCCGCTCATTTCCCGTGGATTCCACCGACACTACCTGAATCAGAGCATTCAGGGGTTGCTGATGGAATCGATCGACAATATCCGTACTGCCCTGCTCCATCGTGCGGAAACGGAAAACATGAAAGTCGTTCTGATTACCAGTTCGCTGGAAAAAGAAGGGAAAACGACCGTCTCCAGCCAGTTGGCGGCCAGTTTGGCACGAACCGGACGGCGGGTGGTTCTCGTCGATGCGGACTTGCGTCGTCCGTCGTCGCACCGAATGTTCGACCGACCGTTGAATCCCGGGCTGGCAGAATATCTGCGAAAGAAAGTTTCGCTCGACGAAGTAATTACCACCACCCGCGTGGAAAATCTCTGGATTATCCCTGCCGGCACACCTCACCCCGAAGCGATTATCGCGTTGGCGCAAGGAGGGATGGAAGAACCGATGCAACTGCTGCGGGAACAGTTCGACTTCGTGATTGTGGACTCTGGCCCGGTTTTGACCGACGCGGACGTTTTGGTGGTGGGTCGTTTGTGCGACGGTGTGATTCTCTCCGTGCTGCGGGATGTGAGTCGTTTGCCATGGGTTTACGAGGCGTGCGAACGAATTCGCATGGTCGACATTCCGCTCATCGGAACGGTTCTGAACGGTGTCAGCTTCGGAAAATACCGTCCGTACTACTCCTCCTACACGATCGAAGTCTCCTCCAATCGTCCGAGAATCAAGAAGAGCAGTTCAGGAAAATAATCCTCCTCGTGCGTCACGGTTTACACACCTTGGCGCATAAAAAAAGCCAGGCGTTCAACTCCATAAAGAAAAAACGCCTGGCTTTCCGGTCCTCTTCCAAGGACGTAAAGGGTTGTAAAACAACACTTTTCGACGGTTAATGACTCCGCTCAAACGCCCTCATTCATGCAGGGGAAAACCCTTGCGGAATGACTGAAAAAAATAATAAAAGGGTGGATAAAGGGACTCGAACCCTTGACACCCAGAACCACAATCTGGTGCTCTGCCAACTGAACTACATCCACCATCTGAAAAAGACAAGTGTATTGTAACAGCTTTGGAAAATTCGTCAATGGGGGGACTTGTCGAAGGCAAGAAATGGCGTACAATTGGGTATTACGTTGGACTTTTTTTCACAACTTTATGCAGGAGTAGGACTATGCCGCGAATTGTCGTTTTGGATTCCATTTCTCAAGATGGATTGGATTTACTGGAAGCTGCGCCGGGAATTGAGTATGAAGTGATTACCGGTCTGAAAGGGGAGGAACTTCGGAATACGTTGATGGAATTCGATGGCGCTATTTGTCGTAGTGGTGTGAAAATTACCGCAGACGTGCTGGAAGGAAACCATCGGCTCAAAGCGATTGCGCGGGCGGGCGTTGGGACGGATAACATCGACAAAAATATGGCGACGCGGCTGGGAATCATCGTCATGAACACGCCGGGCGGAAATACGCTTTCCACGGCAGAACACGCGTTGGCGTTGATGTTGGGTCTTTCCCGAAACATTGCTCCGGCCTACCAGTCGCTCATTGAGGGTCGTTGGGATCGGAAACTGTTCATGGGAACGCAGCTGGCGGGCAAAACGCTCGGAATTATCGGGCTGGGGCGGATTGGTCGTGCCATTGCCATTCGGGCGCGGGCGATGGAGATGAAACTGGTCGGTTACGATCCCTTCATGTCGGATACGCTGGCGGAGGAGATGGGAATCAAGATGTTCCGTTCGTATCGGGATATGTTGCCGTACTGCGATTATCTGACGGTGCATACGCCGCTGACGGACGAGACGCGGGGGATGATTTCGACGGAAGAAATTGCCATGTTGCCGAAAGGGGCACGGCTGATCAACTGTGCTCGCGGCGGGATTTACGACGAAGCGGCCATGGTGGAAGGGCTGAAAAGCGGTCATTTGGGCGGAGTTGCGCTGGATGTGTATCCTGAGGAACCGTGCAAATCGAATCCGTTGTTTGGAATGCCGAACGTTTTGTGTACCCCCCACCTGGGTGCCAGCACGGAAGAGGCTCAGACGAACGTGGCGTTGGAGGCGGTGGAGTTGTTGATCGATTATTTCACCACAGGAACGATCAATTCGGCGGTCAACATGACGCCGTTGGATGGAAAAGTACTCTCGGAGATGAAGGGGAGCCTGCTGTTGGCCTGGCGTTTGGGACTTCTGGCGTCGCAGTTGGAAAAAGGTCGCGTCACGCGGTGTACCATCAATTATCGGGGTGAGATTGCCAGAAAAGTCACGTCGCTCGTTTCCGGGGCACTGGCTGCCGGGCTGCTCACCAAAGCGACGGGGGGCGAGGCGAACATCGTCAACGCGAAGATGTTGCTGAAAGAGCGTGGCATTGAGTTGAACGAGCAAAAATCGTCCGACCGCAGCACGTTCAGCTCGCTGATTACCGTCGAGTTGACCACGGAAAATGGCAAAACGACGATTGCGGGAACGCTCTTTGGCAATTCGATGGCACGGTTGGTGCAGGTGAACGATTTTCGGCTGGAAGCGTATCTGGATGGCAATCTCTGCATCTTCACGCACGACGACATCCCCGGTGTCATTGGCAGAATCGGAACGGTTTTTGGCCGCGACAATGTGAACATTTCGCAGTTGTCGGTGGGGCGTCCCTCCAGCCGTACCGTTGGAAAAGCGTTGGGCGTTTTGGGGCTTGATTCCAAACCACCCGTGGCGGCCATCAGCGAATTCCAGAAAGTCGAAGGTGTCACCAAAGTTATCTTTGCGGCCTTGCCGGAAGCTGATGAGACTCCTGACTGGCTCTGAAAAGAGTGAGAAAATGTTTTCTTTTTATCCGTTTTGGAAAAAGGGAAAACGATTCGTGAGAGAAAATCCTCCCCAAAGGGTTTTCTCTTTTTTTATCTTTTTCCAGAGTTTCCGATTTTCCGTTCCAGTCTCTCTTGATGCGGGGGTTTGGGTTTCTTTTTCAAAAAGGAGGGGAAACCGGGACAAATTTTGAACCGGGGTATTGTCAAAGCGACTGAAAACACATACAATAAGTGGCTGGTAACAGAAAGTCCAGAAGGGAAGCAGGGAATGATACAGGTTCAAAAATTATCTCAGTGGCCGGATGGGGAAGTGGCCGATACGTTTGTTCTTTTTACGGCACGGGAACAGATGTTTACACGTGACAAGAAACCGTACTGGCGGGTGACATTTCGGGATGACACGCGGGAAATCAGCTTTCCAATTTGGGAAAATTCACCGTTTGCCATCGATTGTCGGGAAGTCTGGGTTCTGGGAAAGTATTACAAAATTCGTGCCATGCTGCGTCAGACGAAGTATGGGCCGAATCTGGAAATCCAACGGATTCGGGAGGCAACCGACGCGGATATTCCTGATGGTTTTGATCCACAGATGGGGTTGGTGAAATCGAGTTTCGATCCGGTGGAAATGTATGCCGAGATATTGCAGACGCTGCGGGAGGCCATTTCCGAACCGGGACTTTTCCCATTGGTGGAGTATCTTTTTGAGAAACATCACGACGCGATTCTCACCGCGTCGGCGGCGCAGGGAAAACATCACGCCACGGCAGGTGGTTTTCTGGAACATACCCGAAATGTCCTGCGAACGGCCTTGTGGCTGGCGGATCGGTACGCGGTTCTTGTGCCGACGAATCCGCCGTTGAATCGTGGGGTGGTGGCTGCCGCGGCGGCTTTGCACGATATTGGAAAACTTCGTGAATTGCGACAAACGCCTGCCGGTTTTGAATATACTTCCGAGGGAATGCTCCTGGGGCACATCGTCATGGGACGGGATTACGTTCGTGACGCGGCACGGGAATTGCGGGAAAAAGACCCTGACTTTCATCTCGAAGAAGAGACGCAATTGCGGCTGGAACATGCCATTCTTTCTCACCAACGGTTGCCGGAGTGGGGTTCGCCGAAACCAAACATGACGCCGGAATCGTTGTTGGTACACTACGCCGACGATATTGATGCCAAATATTACATCATGGCCAAAGTCCTGGAGGAAGCGTCTCCCGAAGTGGAGTATACCGACAACCGTAACCTCTTGCGGCAAACCGTTTTTCGTGGCTTGAAAACCTCCTGAAACGGTGTCGATAAAAAAACATGGCGAAGAAAAGTCTCTCCGCCATGTTGCGTTTCCTGAAAATCAATTTCCAGAACTATTTCTCACTAAAAGCTCTTTCAACAAATTCGTTAAATGCCAGGAAATTGACTTCCACGTCATTTCCCCGCAACTGTCTCATTCCATCCACTTCCCCTTTCTCGGTAAAGATTTCATCGTAAATCACGGAATCTTTGCCACCGAAGAGGGAGTACGCATAAGCTTTGCGGAATCCGCTCACCTGATTGTAGAAACTGTTGCCGGAGAAGAGGATTTCCTCCTGTTTCACCGTTAGCGTATCATTTCCTTTGCTGTCGTAAAGGATGACGGTATCCTCACCACCGCGACTTTCGATCGTCATGTTGGCAAAGCCGGTTGCGGTGACGGAGTTACCACGATCACTGACCATCGTTGCCCACTGCGAACGAACCGCCGCCGTGTCTTTTCCATCCGTATCGGTTATCTTCAGCGTATCGTTACCGCCCGATGTCCGATAGAGTTGGATGGTCTGAACCTGGCTGACCTGGCAGGAAAGTCCCTGGGCTGTCCAGGTGAGCGATCCTGGCGTCATTTCAAACACGTCGTCGCCTGCAGAATCGTAAGCGAAGAGTTGGTCTTTTCCGCCCGCGCCATCGAGTGTGACGTTGGCAAAGCCGAGCAGCGAATAGTCCGCCACGCCCAATTTCGCGGAAATTTCGCCCGCTTTCAGGACGAATCGATCGGCTCCTTCCGTGCCTGTGAGGTTCAGCGTACCGTTTTCGCTCTCGATTTCCACGTTGCTGAAACCTTCCACTGTACTGTCGCCAAACGTCACTTTGCCGCCATTGACGGTAAATTCACTTCCCGTGATTCGAGCCGTGTCATTCCCGCCGTTTTGACTGGAAATGTCGAAATTGGCAAAGCCGAGGGTGATAATACTGTAGTTGGTTCCTGAAAGTGTCGCACCGGAACCATCGACCACCAACGTGTCGTTTCCAACCGAGTCGAGTAGCGTTGCCGTTCCCGTTCCTGTAATCGTCGCGTTTGCGAAGCCGACAAAGGTCCGTCCGGCAAAGGTGATTTCCTCTGCCGATGCCGTGACATCTCCCGTGCCAGTGAGCGTCAGGGAAGATTCGCTCAGATTCATCTCCGCCAGACCTTGAACCGTGACCGTTCCAAAGCCTGCCGACGAGAACGAATCGTTCCACGTCAATTGATTTCCATCCGCGGCAAAGGTGCCCGACGCCACATTCCAGACAACCGTGTCTTCCGCGCTTCCCGTCGCCGCGATATTGGCAAAGCCGTTGAGCGTGACAGAATATCCGCTTCCTGTCAACGTCGCCTTGTCCGCCGCCACGTTCAGGTTGTCCACCCCTGCCGTTGTGGCGAGTTGTGCCGTACTCTGCTTACCCGTGGCATTGGCCGTAATCGCGTGGCAGCCATTCACCTGAACCGTCATGCCGCCAGTAACCAGCGAGGCGGAGGTTCCTGAGGCGGTGAAGAGGTCTCCCTCGCCCGCGTTCATCGTGACCGAGGCCGTCCCCGTTCCGTTGAACAACACTTCCGAAGCACCATTAATCGTCAGGGAGTAGTTCGTTCCTTTCACGATAACCGTATTGCCGGAAACCGTGACGGTCTCGTTCCCCTGGCCGGTAATAATCACCGTGTTCTGGGTATTTTCAGTCGCGTTGTAAACGTAGTTTTTCCCCGTCTCCGACAACTTCGCGCCATTGAGCAGAACATCGCTTGCCGAGTTGAAAATCAATCGGTTGGCCGCGTTTTCCGCCCCGGTAATCGTCACCTGATTCGACGACGAGGAAACCGTACCACCACCATTGACCAAGGAGGCGTAATTCTTGTTGTAACTCTGCTGATACGACTCCGAGACGACCGTATTGCCACGTCCGGTACCTCCCGTCGGGGCTACGTAATTCGGCACTTCCCGTACCAGCCAGTTCCGACCGTAAATGTTCGTATCGGTGGAAGATGTCGTATTTCCGCCCGTCGCGGCCTGTTCCGGTCCTGTCCAGACGACCGCCGCGTTGCCATAGGCATCCATGGCGATACTGGGGGTAATCTCATTCATCATGGTGTAAGCATTCATCCGAATTTCATTCGTATCGGACGTTCGCGTGGTAATGCTGTTGTACATCCGGGCATAAATGCCATACAGGTTGGTCGCATGATTTTCCTGCGGTCCTTCCTGACCGTACGAAGCCCAACTGATCGTGAACGCGGTTCCGTTTGCCGAATCCCGTGTCATCGCCACCGAAGGCGTTATCTGACCATCGCGGGTATAAACATTTGCCTGTGTTTCTCCACCCAAACGATTCAGATTACTGTTAAAGCACTGGAATCGAATCTCGTCGGAACCGTTGATCTGACTCTGCCACGCGATAATGAATTGGCCGATGTCGTTCATGGTAATCACCGGTTTCTCCTGTTTCGCGGCCGTGACCGTATTGACCACAGTCTGGCTGCTGACCGCCTGGTTGTTGGCATTGAATTTTCGCATGAAAATGTCTTGCCCCGTGGTGTTGTTATGGCTACTTTGCCAAGTCACCACGATGTTACCCGACGCGTCCATCGCCACGTTGGAGTTGCTCTGCTCATACGTGTCCGCACTGTGAACCAGGAAGGTATTTCCTATACGATTCCCCAGGAAACTGAATCGCTGGGCATAAATTCCATACACATCGTTAAGTGTTGAGTTGGAATCCACATTCGTCCACGTCACGACAAATTGTGTACCGTCATCCGAAATGGCAACGGAGGATTCCTTCTGTTTCCCCGCGGTGGTCGTCGCCGCCAGGAAGGAGTCGCCTGCCGCAGCGCAATTCCGGTCAAAGACGCGGACGTAAACATCCTGTTCGTTCATTTCCTGATCGTTCACCACGCCATCGTTGTTTTTATCCAACCCGGAAACCGTCCAGGTGACGACGAAGTTGCCATACTGATCCATCGCGATCTGCGGATCATTCTGAACACCTTCCAGGAAGTCGGAAACGTAAAATTCACTTCCCACTTTGTTGCCAAAACGGTCGAATTTCTGTCCCACAACGTTTTTCGTAGCCACGCCGTTGACGACACTTCCGTCCGTGACCCACACAACCACGTAATTGCCGTCCGCATCCATCGCAATGGAAGGTTCCGTCTGGCTGCCAGCCGTATTCCCATTGATCAGCGTATCCGTTCCATCCGCGTCGGTAATCGGCTCGTAAATCTCTTCCGAATCCTCCACCGTAAAGGATAGCGCGGCATTGCCATCTTCCATCGGATTGCCGGATAGATCCACCACATTCCCCGCAACCGTAATCGTGTACGTCCCACCCATGGCAAACGTTCCTTCTTGGAATGTCACCTTGAAGATGTGTTTTTGGATACTCTCTCCATCGGCATAGTCGAAGGGATATTCGTCATTCTCGTTGGCATAACCGACAGAAATGATATCCTTAATCGCGTCGGAAAGGGTGACACCATCCCGGCGAATACTCCAATTCGACTTTTTCAGAATACTGTTGAGGGAATTCGACTCATCCATCTGTTCACCAAAGGTGAAGTACAATTCCGTCAAATTTTCAACATCGCTCTTTTCCAGAGTCAAACCTTCCGTCAGAATCGTACCCTTCTTGGCATCCAGTGAATCCGCCACCCGCACCAGTACCGAACCGGTATCATCCGTATATTTGGAGTACATCCGCGTATCGATCTTATGCTCGGTCCAATTTCCTTTGTCATCCACCTGGTAATCCTGCCACGTCACGATGAAATCACCCGTGTGCGTCATGGCAACGTTGGCAAATCGCTGATTCGTTGTCCAATCCTCCGCAATGCGGAACTGTTCCCCAATCGCCCCTACCGTGTCCGTTTCCGACAACTGATCGTTACGAACATATCGCTGGCCGTAAACGCCCCACGTCTGGGCATTGAACGACGAGGTTCCGTCGCGGCGTTCCTGGAAACTTTCCCAGACGACCACAAAATCGCCATCCACATCCATCGCCACTTTGGAGAACTGCTGATCATTGTACGTCGTCGAATTGACCAGGAACGATTCGCCCACCGCTTCACCACTGGCATCGTACCGTTTGGCATAAATGCCATTCGTTGGCTCTTCGCCCACCACTTCTTCCGCGTCGCTCGTCCAGGTGACGACGAAATCACCATCCGCGTCCATCGCCACGCTCGACCATTTCTGATTCCCTTCCAACGAATCCGAGTTCACAATGAATTCGCTCGAAATCGCCGTCGTCGAAATGACCGAATCGATCCAGTCCGCATAGTACGATACCCGTGTGTCAATACTGATGTCGCCATACGCGCAGGTTTGGCTGTACCCACCCTGGCAGACGCCGAAAATGATGTTGTTCACAAAGCAGGGACCGCCCGAATCGCCCGATGTGGAGTTGGTTTCCCAAATTCCCAAGCCCAAATCGTGGATTCCCAGAACACGACCTAGCGTATCGTTGGCTTCCGTTCCGTCGTCAAAGTCGAAGACCAGGATATTATCTCCCGGTGCCGTGACCTGATAACCATGACCCATCAAGTCGCTTCCCAGAGCTTCCCACTTGTTCTGCCCGGTTCGTTTCTGCCCGTCCCAGGCCTCCACCCCTTCTTCACCCGTGCCATACAGACCGTAGCCATACCGCGTGAAGACAGAACCAACATCCAGCGAACCATCCCGGTTGATGTCGTATGTCTCCACACGACCCGTCAAGTTCTCTTCCAACTCAATAATCGCCAGGTCGCCCAACGTACCACTTCCAGTCCAATCCTGATGGATGATCAGTGCCCTGCCAGCCACCGAAATCTGTCCTTCCGGGGTGTTGAACGTGACGACGACCGTGGAAACCGGATTCCCCGCTTCGTCCGTCACCACATGCGCGGCTGTCAAAACATGACGACCCGTCGTCAACAACGAACCCGTACCGGAACCGAGATTCGTCTGGACGAGACCGACTCCCGTTTTGTCTTCGGTAACGTAATAATCCGGGTCTTGCGAACCAAGAATCTTATCGTACGACTTGCTGGTGTCCACAAAGGAGTTGCTGTAGAACAACCGGGCATAAATATCCGTGGAACGATCTTTTTCCGCCTTGTTCGCGTCTTCTTGACTGTCGCCCGTCCAGGAAACCACAAAATTGCCATCCTGATCCATCGCAATCGTCGGGAAGACCTGATTCAACGCAATCGTCTCATTAACCATGAATTCGCCGCTCGTTCCGTCAATCACCTTCCCCGCACGAACCTCACTCTTCGCGTTGGAACTGGTGTCTTTGACGACCTGAACGGAAATTTGAGAAACATCCCGATTTCCCGTATTCGACTCAATCGTGATGAGAATCTGCGAAAGATTCCCCGCGTTCACCGTAAATTTGTAGGCATTATTCAATTCCGTAGCCAGTTTGTCCAGTTCTTTCTGGATGATCGTGGCACACGCAGACGGATTCCCGACAAATTCTATTTCCGCAGTCGTCTTTTCTTCAAATGTCAGCGTAAACGTTCCCTGCCAGTTGTTGTAGAAGTTCAGCGACTGCACTTCGTCCACCACGCCGAATTCCGTACCGTCCGCGTTGTAACGCTGGCCGCGAATGTTCCAGTCCGTTCCCGCTTCCGTTTCGTCGTAGCTCTGCCAGACAATCACGAAATCGCCATCTTTGTCCATCGCCACCTGGCTATAGCACTGAGTGTCTGCCGTCGTCGTGTTGACGAGGAAATCCTCACGAATCGGATCGCCATTGAGGTCGTACACCGCCGCGTGAATGTTCCAGTCCGGTTTCAAATCCGTACCGTCATTTTGCGTCCATGTCACGACAAAGTTCCCCGACGCATCCATCGCCACCGACGCAAAATGAGCGCTCGACTCGTCCGTTACCACAAGCTGCTTGTAACTTCCTTCATCCAACGGCGTACGGCCATTGGAAGTATCCCATTTGACATAATCAATTCGGGCAGAAATTCCACCATTTTCATTCGTCCAGACCGTGACGGTATCTCCTTCATAATCACTGGCCGTGGCGTTGGGCACCCACGAATCATCGTCGGCAAAGTAACCCGGATCGGCCACCTGCCCAACAGGCCATTCCTGCATCTGCGGATCAATCGTGAACGAGAAGACCCAATCTCCGCCCGGCGTCCCATCCAGATCGCCATCCAGGAAATTCTCGAATCGGTCGCTGACACGCTCATCCAGCGTAATGACATATTCTCCCGCATCCAAATTTTTCTGGAAAGTAACGCGGAAAATGTCTTTTTGCGGATTCTCACTTCCCGTACTGCCGTAACCAACGTTTACAATGCTGGCAATCACATCCGCCGCCTTCAGCACCTTGCCATCTTTGGTAATACGCCAGTTGTTCGGATTCAGAATGCTGTTGAGACTATCCGTTTCGTCCGCCATTTGTCCCAAAAGCTGTTCACCGAAGGTGATGTCGATGAACGAAATTTCTTCCGCAATCGTATCGCCATTGTGAATGAGGACACTCTTGTCGTTCCCTTCCACGCGAACCACCACCGGGCCAGCATCGTCCGTCTTGAGCAACGTCCGGGACTGATACATTCCTTCCAGACCGGAGTTGTTGCTGTACCAGTTGACGAAGTAATCGCCCGTGTGCGTCATCGTCACGTTGGCATACTGCTGGTCGCCAATAATCGTGGCATTGACGCGGAATTCTTTTTCCAACTGCCCATTTTCACCATACAAATCAGGATTTTCCGCCAGTTTCGCCGCACTGACAAAACGCTGGCCGTAAATGCCCCAGTTGTCCGCTTCTTCCAGAGCCGACGTGGCGGTCTGACCTTCCTGGAAACTTTCCCAGATAATCACAAAGTCACCATCCGCGTCCATCGCCACGCGGGAACGTTGCTGATCGTTGACAATGGTCGTATTGACCAGGAACATGTCGGAATTGGTGCCATCGAGCGAATAGCGTTTGGCAAAAATGCCGTTCGACGCTTTCACCGAATCCCCTTCCTGACCAAATCCCGTCCAGGTAATGACGTAATTCCCCAGCGTATCGACCGCCACACTCGACCATTTCTGATTCCCCACGCGGTTGTTGGCGCGGGAAATTTCCGTCGTGATCGTATTGCCGTCGTCATCCACCGTTGTCTGCGTAACGACCGTATCCGCATTGACCAGGAATTCGTCGCCGAAACTGCTCGTTTCCCGGTCGAATCGGCGTGCATAAATGTTCGTCTGGTTGGCCGCGTCGCCATCCTGACCGTAGCCCGTCCACGTCACGACAAAACCACCATGGGAATCCATCGCCACGGAACCAAAGACCTGATCCTGAGCCGTCGTCGTATTGACCAGGAATTCCCGACCGCGACCATCCAGTCCCAACGCATTCCCCTGAGAATCGAAACGCTGTCCGTAAATATCCCAGCCCGTTTTGCGCCCTTCCTGATTCTGACTTTGCCAGACAATGACAAACTCCCCTTCCGTACTCATCGAAACCTGACTGTACTGCTGCTGGCTGTACGTTGTGGTATTGACAAGGAAGGGACTGCGAATCACGGTGCCGTTGAGATCGTACAACGAGGCGTAAATGTTCCAATCCGGTTTCAAATCCGTACCATCATTCTGCGACCACGTGACCACAAAATTCCCCGAATCGTCCATCGCCACCGACGCGAATTCCACTCTCTTGTCTGTGTCAATCTCAATCGTCCGCGAACCGCCCAGAAACGCGCTGCGGCTGCCAGTATTATCCCATTTGATATAATCAATCTTGCCATAAATCTTTGTGCCATCAGTCCAGACCGTGACCGTATCCCCTTCGTAGTCGGTTGCGGAATTGACCGGCGTCCAGCCCGATTCCGTGACGGTAATATTATTCACATCATCCGTGCCTGGAATCTTCTCTTCATCACCACTGGAGACAACCGTACCGGTAAAGAAAAATTTCCCGCCGTAAATTCCTTCGTCGCCTCTGTGGTTACTCTGCCACGTCACCGCAAAATTCCCCTCCGGCAACATCGTCACATTGGCAAAACGCTGTTCTTCGTCCTTCGTTTCGTTTGCCGTGAAGACATTCCCCGCCCGAGAACCATCTTTGTAGAATCGCTGACCCAAAACATCCCAGTTGAGCGTTCCACCCGTCTGACTATCATCCACCTCACTCTGCCAGATCACGACGAAATCACCATCGTTATCCACCGCCACTTTGGAGAACTGCTGCGCACCATTCGTGTTCGCAACCGCAACCGGGGCTGAAAATGTACCGTCCGCGTTGGACTGACAAATGTAAACGTCGTAGCCCATCCCGGCTTTTTCTCCAACGTTGGTCCACGTGACCACAATGTCTCCTTCGTTGTCCATCGCCACGTTCGACCAGCTATTGGTACCGGAAAGAGTATTGCTGATCACTTGTTCGGTTCCGCCGTTGACCGAAACATAAATCTCATCGTTGTTCGTCCACGAAACAACGTACTTTTCTTTATCTTTATCATTATCGTTCATCGAAACAGAAACATGTTTTCCTGAAGCCGAGAACCTCGTTCCTGTAGCCGTGCCATCGGCGTCGTATTTCTGAGCATAGACACTCGTACCATCCTGCCACGCAACGACAAACGAACCATTTTCCGCTGCGGAAATCTGGCTGTATTGTCCGTCCGAGGTAACTACAATGGGTGTACCTCCCAGAATACTTCCATCTGTCTGAATGGTGAAAATCTGAGCCAGAATGGCGTCATTGTCCATCCACGTCACCACAAAACCATTGCTCGTCATCGCCACCGACGCGAATTCTGCCGTTTTGCTCTGCGAAAACCGAACGGGCACCGCCGCATCCTGATCGTTCCAATTTTTCAGATGGTACCAAAGTCCCTGATAATTGGAATCATCAGAGATATCCTGCCAGACCGTAATAATATCGCCTGCCGCGTTGGAGGAGGTGGCACTGGGCGTCCAGCCTGTGGAATCTTCCGTGAAAATCTGATTCCCCGGAAATTCCGTGGTACCATCGTTGGAAGAAAGAACCTCATCGCCTGTCAACGGCTGGGTCACTTCCTCAATCGTGAAGTTGATCGTGAAATCACCTCCCGAATGACCATCCGCATCGCCGTCCAGTTCGTTGTTGAACTTATCAATCACACGGTCGAGAATCGTGATTTCGTATTCGCCAGCACCCAGCGTTTCGCCCGTTTTCAGAACGATTCGATAAATATCTTTCTGGCTCGTTTCATTGGGATAACTGGTATCTTTTTTGTCGTAACCGATACATTCAATGCACTCAACCAGATTCTTGATATTCACACCATCCCGCGTAATTTCCCAGTTGTTCAGATTGAGAATGCTGTAAATGGAGCCCTCGTCCTCGAAAAGCTGTTCGCCAAACGTCACGTCGATGTAGACCACTTTCGTCTCCACCGTATCGCCATTTTCCACCACCACCGTCGTGCGGTTCTGCGTAGTTGCTTCCACCTTCACCACCACCGAACCGGTATCATCCGTCGGACGATACGTATCCCGGCGGTAAATATCCCACATTCCATTGCGGTTATCCTGCCACGCGACAAAAATATCGCCAACATGCGAAACGGCCACGCTGGGAGCCATCTGGTCATACGCGACTTCCTTATGAACCCGGTATTCCCCTCCCAACACACCATAGGGTCCGTACTGGCTGTTGTTGGTGTCTGCCACGTATTTGTCATTGCTGACATAACGCTGTGCATAAATACCCCAGTTGTCCGCCGAACCGAGACCTGTTCCGTTGCCGACTTCCTGGAAACTTTCCCAGACAATGATGAAATCCCCATCCGCGTCCATCGCCACTTTGGATCGCTGCTGGTCATTTTCCGCCGTCGTATTGACTTGGAACATCTGCCCGACCTTGGTGCCTGTCGTGTCGTAACGTTGGGCAAAAACGCCATTCAGACCATTGCTGCTCCCGCCAGGCCCATTTCCAACACCGTCCTGCCCATGGCTCGTCCACGAAATCACAAAATCGCCATCCGCGTCCATCGCAATGCTGGCCCACTGTTGATTGTTGGCTTCCCACTCGTCGTTCACCAGGAATTCGTTCTCCGAAGTGACGATCGTCGATTCCGAAATGACTTGTTTCGTAAACCGTTTGGCGTAGATGTTCGTTTCGTAGGCCGAATCGTTCCCCTGCCCCGTTGCGGTCCACGTAATCACAAAATTCCCGTGGTTGTCCATCGCAATGGCGGCATTTTGCTGATCGTATCGCACCGTATCGGAATCGTTGACCAGGAATTCCTTCCCTTCGCCATCCAGACCCAATGCTGTTCCATCAGCAGCAAACCGATTCGCGTAAATGTCCCAGTTGGCCGACCCATTCTGTCGGTACGACTGCCACGTCACGACAAATTCCCCCGTCAACGAAACCGCCACGTTGCTGTAACGCTGCTGCACGTCGGTCGTTTCCGTACTCGTATTCGCTTTCACCGCCTCGGAAATCGCGTTTCCATTGAGGTCAAATACCTGAACGTAAATGTCCCAATTCGGGCTGGTACTGGTTCCGTTATTTTGCGACCACGTGACGACGAAATTCCCTTCGCCATTCATGGCAACCGAAGCGTATTCCACTTCCACTGGAATCATCTTCGCATATTTATCTGGATCATCTTTATCTATGAGATTCCCATCTTTGTCTATGGGTTTCCAATTTTCATCTGTAACAAATCCGGCAATATCAATGGTATTACTTTTCTGAGGAAGGTCCGTCCGCTCATTTCCGTTGGCATCCCATTTCAGGTACTGGATATTCGCCATGATGTATCCCGTGTCCGAATCTTTCCAGACCGTTACGGTATCCCCTTCGTAGTCCGACGCCACCGTGGTGGGAACATAATTCGTTCCTGCGGTCGTAAACGTTTGATCGTTTGTGTATGGGGGGTCTGGGGTGATATTTTCCGAAGGTTGGTTTCCAACAATGACGTTAAACTCATAAACCGCATTGGCTCCATCCACCACAATCCCCGTTTTGCCCAACGGATTCTGGTTGATGTCGGTCATGTCGTTTTTCGCCACCAACTGGTACGTTCCATCTTCCAGATTGATACCGTCCTTGAAAATGACAATCGCTTCCCACTTGTTTTGCATCAACGGAGCGTCAATAATTTTGCTCATGTCCAGATCAGCACTGCGGTTCATGCCAAATTCGATCCGATCAATCGCGTTTTCGACCGGTTCGCCATCTTTCATCAAAACCCAGTTGTCGGAATTCGTCACCGCTTTCTGGATATATTGCAGCCGCGTGGCCGTATCGGTAATGTCCGCAATCATCTCCGGGTTCATCATTTTTTCGCTGAACACCACGATAAACGCGCCCAAATCACCATCCGTCAGATCGCTTAACTGCGTTCCTTGCGTAATATGCGTTCCGTCCTTGTAAATCATGTCCAGAACCTGTGGTCCGGCATTGTCTTCCGTTTCCGTAAATTCGCGGAAGTAGATGTTCGTCGCCGCCTCAATTCCCGTACTGTCCGTATCGGCCTGCAACCAAAGGTTGGTGAAACTTCCGTTCGGCTGGATTCCAATGCCTGTATGCCCCTGCCACGTCCCCGCGTAACCATACGAAATCGCTTCCGTACGACAGACAAAGGACATCGCCCCCGGACTGTTGTAAATGTCTTGTCTGCCCATCTGAATAGTTATAGGGGGAACGTAGGGGCCAGTGGCATTCCAACCAGAGATGATATTCCCTTCCTCATCCTTGAGAGGAGTTCCCACGTGTGTCAGGTTATATGCGGAACCCGCAAGCGATCCACCAAAAGTGACTTCAATGGTGGGGCCTTGACCTCTAACCGTATGAGGTGTTCCCTCATTGTCCTCAATGGTCGTAATGGTCGTAATATCAATGGTACAATTTCCTGCACCATCAACCTCACAGTAAACATCCTCAAGGTTTCGTACCTGATAGGAATTCCCATCCTCGTCGGTAACATTCAGCGACGTCAATGTGGGTACTCCGGTATCTGGATCGGTTATATAATCGATACTATTTTGATCTATCGTGTATAAAGTACCATCATTCGTATTCTCTAGAGTTGCATCAATAACATTGTATCGTAAAGAGGCTCCATCGTAACCCAAAGCAACCAGGGCCGCGTGGAGTTGCTGTCGGGTCGCATTTAAATTGCCGTTCCAATTGATCGGTTTAATACGATCCGCGTTCACTTCACCACCGTTATTGATCCCGAATGTTCCATAGTGGGAAGGACGCATGGGCAAAGTAAACGAGGAAATCTGCGATACATTGGCAACCCCTGCCGTGGGAGTAAAATCGACACGCATATCGTGTACCGTTCCCTGGAAAACGACTTCAAAGATCACCATGTTGTCGATATTATCGTTGTTCCAGGAATCGCCCTCAAGCTCAATACGATCAGTAATACGTACTTCAATCGGGCCTTCCAGATCATCCGCCACCTGCCATGCCGTTCCGACATTCGGTAAACTTTGCAGAGCCGCTTTCAAAGCGCTCGCGGTTGCCTGCACGTCCAGATTGTCATTTGCGTCATAAACCGGTACGAAAAATGTGGAATTCGTGCCATAATCGTTAGTCACTTCGATTGTGACGGAACCCCAGAGTGTGGTGCGATCCAACTCGAAATAGTAACTGGCATTGTAACCATCCCGTTTTGCGTTCGCGATCGCGTCGCTCATTAATGTATCCGTGTACCGCTCATGATCTGCGTCGTACATGGTGAACAAAGCACCATTGGCTTCACCATGCAACTGCCCCAGAATCTTTTCCAGAATACCGTTTATTCGACCCAATTGACTGCGATCGTAATTTTCACCTTCCGCCGCCGACAGAATGTTCCGTATCGTTCCGTAAATATCCCCGGAAGAGATACCATAGGTGATGACAAATTGAGATGGCGTACCAATGGTGGTATTGGGGAGTTCTGCAAAAATCAAACCTCTAAGAAATCCTGCAATGTCCGCATTGGCTCCATTGGCAATATAGGGGGCGAGCGCTTTACCCCATGCTTCTTCGGTGAAAACAACGTTTTCTGAAACGTCCATTCCGGCTCCGTCATACGAAACCACAATGTCGCCGTCCGCGTCCATGACGATGGTCGGACGGTTCTGGTTGCCTGCCCAGTACGCGATTCCCTGAGCACCAATGCTACCGGAACTGTTGACGCGAATGTTGGAACGAAGTATATTCGCTCCATTCTCGGTCGCTTCCCATTCCCACATCCGCACGCCCGTCCAGTTCGTCGTCTGATTTAACGGTACGTCGGTCATATCGCTCGGAACTTCCACCGCAATGGCAAACTGATTGCTTTGGTTGAACGTGATGGACGGAAACATTCCATCGGTAACGTAACTCTCGTCCAGTTGCTGAAACGTTGTGACGCCCGCGTCGTCGGTGACATAGCCATACAATTTATAGTAAATATCCCATACGGATCCTTCACGATTTCCAGCACCCCAGACAACCCCAACGTATTTTCCGTCCGGGCTGACGGCGATCTGAGGATCGTACATCTCCCGCGTCGCTTCCGTATCCACTCGGATTTCGCTCCCCACACGATTCCCGTTGTAATCGTAACGCTGCATGTAAATCGCGTTGGCATAACTTTCCTTCTGGGAGCCAGACTGCCAGATCACCACAAAATTCCCCTGATCGTCCATCGCAATCGACGAACGGGTTTGTGGACCAGTCACGGTCGTATTGACACGGAACGCCTGACTCGTCGCCTCCACGCACGCAATATCCCCCTCCTTTACCTCAACCGGTTCGGCATCAATCTCCCCCGTTTCGGTCACCACCTGATACTGGAACATTTTCGGCGTATACGTCCGGGCATAAATGTCCGAAAAACTGCCTGGAACAGCAATCTGCAAGGTTTCGCTCGTCCAGGAAATCGCAAAATCGCCGTCTGAATCCATCGTCACGCTCGCTTCCGTCTGAGCCGTGGCCGTATATTTTCCCGTTTCCACGTCGAATTGATCGTCGTCCATACTGTTGACACGGAATTCTTCACTGCTCTGTTTCAGCGTAACGACTTTGTAGATACCCTCTTTGAGAATATCTTCCCGGTGCGTCCCAACTAACTTTGTATAAAGCTTCGTCACCTCTAAATCCGGCACATCCTGTTTTCCGCTACGATTGACGTATGTAATATCAAATCCGATCAGTCCTTCTCCCAAATTGTACACCGGGACCACTTGGACTTCCGTCTGAGCCTGACGCACAATCGAAGACTCCACAACCGGGCCTTCTCCCAGTGAGGGGCCTTCCGCGTAATTGGTTTGAACGTCATTGATTGCCTGTTCTAAAAGTGCTGCGGTTCCAGCAATATCAATATTACCATCCGCATCATAGGCAAATCTTACCAACCCGGTCGTTTCGGGATACCGTATCCATTCTGCCGTTGCGCTAGGAAGAGAACTGGAATCCTCAAGCATGTCCACCTGAAGTAACTGTAACTTGCTATCTTCAGGAAGATCGAACGCAATGGTGAATTCGTTGGCAGAAGTCGGCGTTACCGTCACTTTGCCTGTCCCAAAAATATTCTCCAGTGCCTCCTGCATACGTGACGCATTTTGGTATGTGTCGACAATATCCGTACTTTCCTTAAAATAGAAAGAGGCGGTTTTCTGGCCGTAACTAAACTCCATCTCCCCCGCAATAGCATATTTTCCCGTAGGAGTTAGAGAAAGTTCAGGAGAAGTTGCCGGACCTGTCAAAGCGGTGGAGAAAGTCAATTTCTGAACACATTGTCCTCCTGTGGACACCTGGAACGAACCCATTTCTTTTCCGTCTTCCAATTGCTTCGTGTCAAAAATCAATCGCTGAACTTCATCCGTAAAATACCGAGCATAGATGTTATAATCCACCATCTGTTCGCCAGTATTCGGATCAATGTAGGCAGTTAATTTTCCATAATCTTCATCTTCCGAACCAAGATATTGGCTATAGTCAAGAAAATCTTTTTCCCGGAAAAGACGATCCAGAACCAAATTCCCAGTTTTACTATCCTCCTGAAGAAAACCGACACAACCGTCCATGAGATAAAATTTTTCTACACCCTCGACCTCTTCATCTTCTACATTATCTACTATTCTACTACCTACCACTTCACCATCTACCATTGAAATCTCATAGATAGCCCAAGGATCCTTCGCCTCAAACTTGTAAACATTCTCCCCACGTGTCCAGACTGCCACGATGTCTCCGTCATCGTCAATGGCTACCGGATTGCCACTGGTTTCCGTGGTTTGATTCTGGCTGTACTGCTGGTTCACCAGAATGTCGTACGATGTGTTCGGGGTTATCGAGAGCAAAATTCGATCTTCCAGAGAATCCAGGGCAAGGTGCCGTTTGAGTTGCTCCGACTTCGACGCGGTCGCTCCCTTCGTTTTGCCCTTTTTTCCAAGTCCGGGAATGAATCCACGCAATGAAGACATGTTGAACAATGACATCGCTTGTTTCCTTATTAAAATCGGGTTCCAGAATGAAAAAATGCCCTTCCCACAAAGTTTCACCCCGTGAAAGTGCTTTTTCCCAAACTAATTCTGATAATCATCTCTTGTACGACGTGAAAATTGATAATTGATAAATTATCAATTCAAAGTGCTAGTTGTCCTGACGCATCCACCAGGAAGTATTTTCCATGGTGATGGCCTCATGGCAAGCTGGTTTGTCCAGGGTCAACATTGCGGCTCGACGAACGGTTGGCAGAAGATGGAGATCGAAAATCTCCTCACACCCCTGCGTCAACTGGAAGAGTCCCTCCAGCTTCCCCGAAAGGATGTTTACCACCGCTACGCCGCAAAGTGCCTCCTGGTTCTTATCCAATAGCGGAATAGGGCTATTTTTTTCCTTTTTCCTAATTTGCGACAGCCCAATAATGGCGTAATTCGTCCAAAAATCAAGTCCTCGCGCAAACCCGGGAAGCGAACAGACCACTTTCGTCTCGTTCGTCCGTGGATTGACCACCCACAGTTCCCCCGCCCCGGAATTCAACAACCACAAACATTCCCGGTACCAACGCGGTGAATGCGGCAGGCAGAGGGAATGCAGTACCGTTTTCCCAGCCTGCACATCCATCAAAATTCCACCGGTTGTCTTGTTTTCCCGCCAACCGCCCGGTATGTCGCTCATCCCCAGAGCAGTCACATACGCCAGATTTCCGTTGACGCAGGCCGCTCCACTTAAATGACATCGGTCTTCCGGTGCCAAATCGGAGATGAACGGTGGATACCAGATCGATTCAAAATGGTATTGAAAACTGGGACGAGCCAGGCAGGAAAATCGCGTATTGACGAAAACCATCCCCTTCTTGTCGAAAAGGATTTCCCGCGGCTTGACCTCCCCCACATACCAACTGGCTCGTGGCAGGTAGCACGCATCGTACATCCCCGGATGGGTGGTGTCGTAATCGTACGCAAGGAGTTTCGCATTGGCATAAAGCGTAATCCTTCGCCGCGAAGCAATGGCAATCTGATTATGTGTCAAGCCAATCCCCGTCGGGTAGTCGAACTGACGCATCATCAGCGTGACCTGACGGCCATCCCAGCCCAAAAACGCGACTTTTCCACTCTCTACCGTGGAAAAAATCAGGCTTCCTCCATAAAGAGACATCCAATTCTTAAACCCTTCATCGGCCGTACACGTGACGGACTGCGGTAACGGCAAAGGGGGAAAAGATGCCGGGGAAGTAAAATCCTGTTTTTCCTGACTCATGACTTTCTCTTGGGTTTATAGCAATTCCTTCGGAAATGGTTCCGCGAGAGCCATTTTCCAGAAAGGGAGTGCGTATCGTCTGTTTTCCATGCGTACGGTCGACCATTCCCAGCCCAGTCGAAAGAAATAATCCGACCAGTCGTTTTTACAGGAATTTTCGACCCTCAAACTGATAAGCGGCACAAATATAAAAAAAATTATATCCGGACTCTAAAGTATAATCGGAATTTTCTATAGGCAAGACGAGAAATATTTGTTATAATCATTAAAACAATGCAAAATTTTTCACCTCCAAAAGGGAAAGAAGGGTTTATGAATTGGAAAAGTCGTTATTTTTTACCTGTTTTCCTACTGGGATGCTTCTGCTGGGGAGTGAACGGGAATCTCAGCAAAACGCAAGCGGAGGAAAAGTCACCGCCAACCTCCGATTTTATCCGAATCCACCAAAACCCTCAGGGAAAGAGTCTGGCACTCGAAACTTCGCTGGTGCCTTATGAATCGGAAGATGGTGAAATTTCCGTAACGCTTATCGGAGCGATTCATCTGGGAGAGGTGGACTATTATCAAAAATTAAACGAAGAATTTCAAAATTACGATGCCGTCCTCTACGAAGTCGTGGCGGAAGAGGGTGCCCGCCCGGAAAGTGCGGCAGAAAGCGGCGGCGTGATTGGGACTTCCCAACGACTGATGGCATATTTTCTCGGAATGACGTTTCAAATCGGTTCCATTGATTATCATGCGGAAAATATGTTCCATGCTGACATGACTCCCGAAGAATTTGAAAAGGCTATCCAGCAGCGCGAAGAAGGTTTTCTCGTCTGGTATTTCCGAACCCTCGGCTATGAAACCGCCCGTAAGTCGGAAAGGCTGACGAAAGAGGATGCTCAGTGGCTCGCGTTTCTTTTGTTTCCCGCGAAAAAACATCGTCTGAAACGGATGATGGCGGAGCAGATGGTCGATTTGGATGCGTCGATTGTTCCCGTGGAAGGAAAAAAAGGTTCCGCTTTGCTCCAGGACCGTAACGAAAAGGTAATGCGGATTCTTCAAACGCGATTGGATGCCGGAGATCGAAAAATTGCTATCTTTTACGGTGCCGCCCATCTCCCCGCCATGGCCGGGATGTTGGAAAAAGATTTTCGTTTGAAAAAAGGTGAGATTCGTTGGATTCCTGCCTGGGATTTAACCCGTTGACCCGAAAATGAGTAAGGAAACCCGCCACCCTTCCTTCCTCACAGGAGAGGGAAAATGGCCCCTTTTGGGAGAACCTTTCCTCATGAAGCATTCCATTGAAAGGATTTTTATGAATATCGCACAGACATTTTCCCGCTCCACTTTTCCGCTTTGGGGGAGTCTGCTGTTGGGCGGCGTTGGAGGTATCTTTTTCTACTATTTTGCTTCGTCGGAAAGGAGTACGCCACGCCCTGCCGTCACCAATTCGTTTTCAGCGACAGAAAAAGAGGTGAAAAAAGAGGTTCCGTTTGAAAAAGATTCGGAAAAAGTGACCGAGGAAGAGGCACTCCCGGAACTTCCCGGTTTACCTCCTTTGGCGGAAGTTACCGAAAACGTTACCGAAAACCCGGCAGTGGAGCCGGTTCAGAAGACACCACCAGAACTCTCCACCGATTTTTTGGAGGAAGTTTGGATGGCAGATCAGGCACTTTCCCCGCCGGTTCCGGGAAATTTGCAGGACGACACCAATCTTCCAGAGTTGCCGCGGGAAATGGTGGCGAAGAAGGCGGATTGGGCAGAAATACCGTCGAAAGAAGGTGGTTCCGAGTTCCAGCAGGTCCATTTCGAGGAGCCTGTTTCCCCCAGACTTCCTACATCACCCAATTCATCAGGAGCAGAGGAAAAAATCAACCGTCTGCCCCCTCCACCGCCAGCGGAGGAGATTCCGATCTTCAATCCCGACCTTCTGGAAATGGAGGGAACGGAGGAGGCGGTACCGATTTCCCGGCTGGACCCCGCGACCCTGTCACCAGCGTTGAATGCCGACGTTCTGGTTTCCACACCGTTGCGGGAAACGGTTTCTCTGGAGGCTCGGAACACCGATTTACGGCTTTTGCTTTCCCGTGTGGAGGAGCAGTCCGGCTTGAAAATTTATGCCAGCCCGGAAGTCCAGGGGAAGGTTTCGTGCAAAGTAGAGTCGCGGGAGAGTGAGGAGATTTTCCGACGGCTTCTGGGAACGACCTCTTTCACCGCCTGGCGAGAAGGGGAACTGGTCTATATCGGACGGCGAACGGAGCAGGAAACGCTTCCGAAACCGTTGTCCCTTCGCGGTTCGCGGACGTTTGTGCCGCAACACATTTCCCTGGAACAGTTGCGGAAAACGGTGGAGGCGAATCTCAGTCCCTACGGAGAAACGTCTCTTGCCAACAACACCCTGACGGTTCATGATTTGGAGGTGACATTGCGGGATTTGGAAAAAATCGTGGCGTTGCTCGATGTTCAGGGAAAAGTGCCCAAATGGGATATTTTCATTTTTCAGCATGACGCACCTTCCCGGAAACAATCTCTCGATTTGCAGAAAATTGCGGAAAATCGGGGTCTGTCGCTTCAGGAAACGACGCCGCAGTGGCTTGTGCCGGAAAAGTCGCGAAAAAAGGAGGAGCTTCCCGGACGTCTTTTCTCCATTTCGCATCGGATCGATACGTTTCTCATCGGACTGGAAGATCAGAAGAAAGTGCAGCTCATTTCCGACCGCAGTGCTGACAGTGATTTGGAACTGGAACACCCACGGCAGTTTCCATTTTCGTTGAATTTGGGCGAAAAAAAGGAAAACTACGTTGCGGAAGTCACTTTTTCCACGCCTGATGACGCGGAAATTCCTCCGGGAACGTTGGCGGTGAAAGTCGATTGCCGTCCGCAAAGTGAAAAAACGAAAGGGGAACGCTGGACTTTTCAGACCACCATGGAAATGGAACGGGGACTCCTCTGGCAAGGTTTTCTGACGGAATACAAGCCGGAAAAAGAGGAAAACAAGCCTTTTCAGGCGTTTCCCGGCAAGAAGACGCCCGTGGAAATTGTCCTGACATTGGTTACGCGGCTCGAGGAACCGCCACGACCGGAAACCACCCTTTCCTCCGCAGCTATCAAGTATTTGGCCAAACAGCAGGAGACGATCGGTTGTAAAATCCTGGAAACGGCTCTCGGTGAAGAGCGAAAATGTGCCCAGACTTTTCTGCAAACGTCCCAACGTCTGCGAAACCTTGTGTACGACGTGCAAATTCGCTGAATCGAGAGTTTTCGCCCATTTTTTCCGAAAAAATTTCTCCCCACCTGTAGATTCTTCTCCCAAAGTACATTCTTATCCATAGAGCAACGGGGCTCATAACGCAAAACACTTGAATACAGAGGGAGGTCTATGATGAAACGTTTGGCAATTTTGGCAGGAGCGAGTCTGCTTGGAGCGTTGTTTGGTCTGGTTTCTGTCGATGCAGTCCATGCTCAGCCGGATACCCCGACCAAGGCAGAAAGTCTCCAGGACGGGCTGAAAAATGGGCAGAAAAATGGCTTGAAAAATGGTCTCAAGGATGGAATGAAGAACGGTTTGAAGAATGGGTTGAAAAACGGTCTCAAGGATGGAATGAAGAATGGTTTGAAGAATGGGCTGAAAAACGGTGAGAAAAAAGATTCTCGTGGTGGAAACAAGGCGTAGCGTCCTTGTAGGAGCTTCCACTCTGGAAACGTTTGCGGGTCCAGGGTGGAATTTTTTGTATACTTGATAAAAACGCTCGATTGTGGTATCCTGAGAGATAATAGGAAGAGGTGAAAAATGCCAGAATCAAAAGAAGACGCGGAAAACCTTTGGGCCGATACTTTTTGGAAGTACCAGGACAGACTCCTGATTCTGGCGGCCAGGAATCTTCATCCGATTTTGCGTCGGCGTTTTTCTGTGGAAGATGTGGTGCAGGACACCCTGATGGCGGCGTGCGGACGGATGGAATTTTTCCAGAACTGCCCGGAAATTCCGGTTTATTTCAAACTGCGGACGATTCTGTTTCAAACGATTGCGGACTACGAGCGGAAACATTTGCAGTGCCAGAAACGCGATATTTATAAGGAACGGGATTTCGCCTCTTCGGATACCGGTTCCACCACCGCACAGATTCACTGGGAGCAATTCGCCGATTCCATCACCTCCCCCCTTTCCCGGCTGGTACGGAAGGATCGTCACGAGTTGCTCAAAAACGTCCTGGAGGCATTGTCGGAAAACGACCGCCAGATTCTCACCCTGCGTCATTTCGACGGCATGTCGAATCAGGAATGTGCCGAAGTTTTGGAAATTGATCCCAAAACGGCAAGCATCCGTTATGTGCGTGCATTGCAGCGTCTGAAAACCCAATTGACCCAATTGTCCGAGTTTCGACTATGAACGATACGCCCGCGTTGGAAGATTTGATCGAGTTGTTTCTGGAACAGTACCGTTGTGGAAAGACGGATATGGAGGCGTTTCTGGCCCAACATCCCGAAGAGGAAGACGCGCTGCGGGAACTTTTGCCACTGTTGCTGGAAATGGAAGCGTGGGGCAGTCCCCCCAAACGTGAAAGGGAAATTTCGCGTGATTGGAATGGGAAAAGTTCCGCGTTACCCGACTTGCCGAACACGGATTATCGTCTGCTGAAAAAAATCGGGCAAGGGGGAATGGGAGAGGTTTTTGAAGCTCTACAACGTTCGTTGAATCGGAAGGTGGCGGTCAAGTTGCTTTCTCCTCACCTGGTTTCCGACGCCCGGCAACGGGAACAGTTTGAGCAGGAAGCACGTCTCATTGCCATGCTACACCATCCGAATATCGTGAAGGTATTCAGCGCAGGGAGCGATGCCGGATTTTGCTACTACGCCATGGAACTGATCGATGGTAAAGGGCTAAATCAATGTTCTTTCGACAATCCGCGTGAAGTGGCCGCCGTAGGACTTCAAGCCGCAGAGGCACTGGCCTACGCACACCGATGCAAGGTGATGCACCGGGACATCAAGCCTGCCAACCTTCTTCTCGATACCGATCACGAATTGCACGTGAGCGATTTCGGCATTGCCTGCGTCCTTTCCGACAATGACGATACGGAGGATGGGAGTTCCCAGAGTGGAACGCTGCGTTACATGGCTCCCGAACGGCTGAACGAGGGAATCAACTCCTTTTCGGCAGATCAGTATTCGTTGGGAGTGACGCTTTACGAACTGGTTACGCAAACTCCCATTTTTTCCGAAGAGAGACCGCAAGCTCTGATTCAACGAATTTGCGAAGGTCGGATTCCACCGTTGCAATGTTGCGAACCCGACCTGGCGGCGATTATCCACAAAAGTATCCGGCTGCGTCCCGAAGATCGGTATCCGAGTATGGAAGATTTTGCCGAAGATTTGCGACGTTTCCTGAATCATGAGCCGATTCATGCCGTGACGGTTTCCCCCTTTCGCCGTCTGAAGCTCTGGATACGCCGGAAGCCAGCCGTGGCCGCATTGAGTCTGGCGTCGCTCTTCTGCGCGGTGGCTTTTGTCGTTGCGCTGATGGTAGGGCTGATTCGCACCTCCGCCGCACTGCAACTGGCAGAGGAAAATGCCACGGTTGCCAACGCCACGTTGACGAATGTGTTCCAGCATATCGAAACCGAAATCCCCTCCCAAAGAGGAACCCAACTCCTGGCGACGTTGATGCCGTACTACCAGAATATTGCCCGCCAGCGAAACTTGCCCGCGACGCAGATTGCCGAAGCCAACAACATTATCGGAACGTATGCCCTGCGTGCCGGGAATTACGAACTGGCGGAGACGGCATTTCGCCAACTGGCCAGCCAACGCCCGGACGCTTTTCCCCGCAACCAGCTCTCCCTGGCTCTGCGCCAACAGGGACGTGTGGCCGAAGCAGACCTCCTTGCCCGACAGATTGTCGATCAGTTTGCCGACTCGCCCAATCCCGCGGATCGTTTGGAGGTGGTTCGCGCTCTCCAAACCCTGGTCGCGACTCCCCTGGTTGCCGACTCCCCTGAAACGGAGCGGGAGGAAAATAGGCCTGCCAATCCCGATTTTCTCCAAGCCATGGAGATGATTCAGTCACTCCTGCAAACCGACCCGAAAAACCCGGAATACCGGTTCCTCTACGCCACCCTTCTGGGCAGCCATCCGCGATTGTTGCGTTCCACGCGGATTGCCGGGGTGGAGCCAAACGCGATTGTTTTGCTTCATGAATTGGCGGAAGAATATCCCGACCGCCCGGAATATGGTCTGGCGCTGATCGACCTGATGTACCGAAAACTGTACTACTCCCAACGAATCCGCAGCCGGGATACCGAGGCACTGGCAATGGCACTGAAAATGTCCGACCATCTGCTGGGACGTTTTCCCAATACACCGAAAGTCGTCTCCTCCGTCGTCCGTTTCCGTGAGAAGTATCTCTTGATTCTTCGCAAAAACGGCCAGGAATCGGATGCTCGCCGGGAAATGGAACGTTTGATTGGAATGCTGGAAATCCTCTTCCATAACCCGGACGTTTCTCAGGATGCGCGGGAATCCCTCCTCCAACTCCAATTCCAACGACTGGAACTGGCGGTGCGGGATGGACGTCCCGGAGAATCCGACCGTCTCTTCCTGAAAATAGAGAGCGAATTGGAACTGTACCACGGCTCCTTACACGAAGAATTCCGTCGCCGACTGACCGAATTGTCCGAAAAAAGTCGGAAAAAGTGATTCCGATAAAGTACTGAGCCACAATAAAAAACGTGCCGCATTGCTACAACAACACGGCACGAATCATTCTGTTCGACCAGGCAACATCTCGTTACCAACAGTCAAAAGAGCCTACATTTGAGGATTTTGTCGCAAACGACGAGAACGACGTTCTGCTCGCAGACGGATTCGACGGTTAATCTCACTCGGTTTCTCGTAAAACTCACGCCGACGCATTTCCTTTTTGATACCACTGCGTTCCACCAGTTTACGGAAACGACGCACTGCTTCCTGAACGGATTCGTTATCTCTCAACGTCAATTTGACCACAAAAATCACCTCCTCAAAACGGCCTTCGATATTAGAAATTCGGACACGTGGCTCTTGCGCCACAAAGTCTGACCATTAAACCACATATTTTCCTTTTGTCAAGTATCCCCCCATCTTTCCAGGAAAGTTAGGGAGAACCCTCAAAAAAATGAGTGTGTTCTCATTAAAATTCTTCTGCGTATCCCATTCGGAATTAGCTGTCGGGAAGGAAGCAGGAATGGAAATATCCGCTTCTTCCGCAGATTATTTTGTGTTTTTGCGCAGTTTTTATTCATTTTTGCTTCTTTAACACGGTACCCGTGCTTTGTTCCATGGATAATTATTAATGGAGTACTTCCCAAAAACATTTTTTTATTTTTCCAAAATTCATCTTCTTTATTTCATCGATAATCTCCAATTATCAATTTAACAAAGTACGCCGATGTAGAAATTTCTCTTGCATAAATGTTCCGTATTTGTTAATCTTGCAGGGGTGAAAAGTGTCCCGATTGGGAAGGAAGAGGATTCTCATGTTTCGCAACGGATACTACTGGCAATGGTTTCTGCTCCTCCTGGGAGGGGTGACTTGGGGCATGGCACAGGAGAATGGGGAACGTTATCGTCTTGGGGAGGATACGATTTTCCTTGGCGACGAATATTTTTTTCGTGAGTCGGAAGACGATTCTGTAGAATCTGTGGAAACGGACTGGTCGGACGAACTGGCGGAATTAAAAGAGGAGGAACGTGGTTGGCCGTGGAAGTACCAACCGGAAGAGGAACTCCAGAATGCCACGCAAGCAGGCGGACGAATCCATTTACGCGGAAGTTTTTTTCAACAAAACGATTCTTCCTGGGAGGATACGTGGGAATTGCAACGTGCCCGGATATATCTCCACTCCCATTTTTCGCACCATTTTGTGGGGAAATTCCTGGCGGCAATGTTCTGCTCAATGATTGGGGTGGAGGACGCGTTCGATTTTTCCGATGGGCAGGAGGTGATGGACGGAAGTTACGGCTACGGAAAAGTGGAGCTTGATTTTGCCGGAGGAAAGATTTTGCCGCGTGACATTTATCTGAAATGGAAGGCTCGCGGGAAATGGCCGTCGTGGCAAATCGGGTATTTTAAGGAGTCGCTGGGGCTGGGAATCCTGACCAGCAGCAACGACCTCTGGTTCCTGGAACGTTCTATTCCTGAGCGGGCAATGATGCAGTTTGCTGCCGATCGGGCATTGGGAACGGCCTGGGGAAATGAGTTCCACGAAGGGGCACTTCTCTGGAATGTGGGGTACTATTACCGATGTCAAACCGACTGGGAGGGGGATTTTCTCACCAACCACGGCCATGGTCCCACTTTTCGTCTGGTGGGGCGGCTTTATGAAGACGAGGCCGAATCGCTCCGAATCCATCTCGGAATCGGTTACGGCATGAAATTCTGGGAAGCGGACAAACCATTTTCGCTGGAGATGGGGTGGGGGAATCGTGCCGAGGATATTTTTCTCGCAACCGGGAATCTCATCGGAACGAAAGTCACGCACACCCTAGCTCCCGAATTTCTCTGGACGTGGGGTTCGCTGGCCTTGCAGGCGGAGTATTACGGAACGTTTCTGGAAAACGACGCTCTCGGAACGCTCTTTTTTCAAGGCGCAACCATTCAAATCGCGTATTGGCTGACGGGGGAAACGTCGGTTTACGCTCCCCTTCGCGGTGTTCCGGGAAGGGTCACGCCGCGTCGCAAAGTCCTTCATTACCACGACGGAGATTGGGATTTCCGAACAGGTCCCGGGGCGGTGCAACTGGCTTACCGCTTCTCCTGGTTCGATGCCTCGGAGGCTCCGCATTTTCTGGCAGGAAACGTGTGGGAACACGCGGTGGGCTTGAATTGGGTGCTAACCTCTCACTGGCGTATTTTGACGGAATACACGTTTTCCACACGGGAATATCCCCCCCTTGGTCGCGGCCAGGATTCGTGTCACGCGGTCGCGGTCGGAATGCAGTTTTACTACTGATTTCCCGCCAATTCTCTCCTCAGGACGGAGACGGAACTTTCAAAGCACACGGAATGCAACATTTTTTTCCCTCCACATCCCGCAAGCGAGTTTCCATCACCTCTTCCCCGCACACGGCACACGGAAGCGAACGGTGAATCCGGGCGAAATGCGGCACGGTCTCTTGAACTGGCAAAAAATGGAACATTTCTTCGATTTTCGCGTCCATCATCCGTTCGATCATCGCCTGTCGCATGGCTTTATGCCCCGCCACATCCTCTTTTGCCAATTCGGCCTGCTTCTGGCGCAAATCACTTGTCAGCGAACGATTCAGCAAAAGTCGCATGGAGCGATCATCCCGACGGCGATAGAAGCTAAACGCCACTTTTCCATAATCGCGATAGACCAGATTCCCTTTTCCCAGCGTACATCCGGTCAGGAACATCACGGCATCCACACCGCACATGTCCGTTTCCGTCACCGCGACGATTTCTTCATCCCCCGCACGACCCAGTTCGTTTCGGCACCACTCGCCGGCACGTATTCCAATCGTCAATCCAGGACAATGATGTCCGTGAAACGCCACGACTGCCGCAATTTCTTCCGATGTCAAAGTACACGCCATTTTTTTCTCCTTTTCATTTTCTTTTCGGATAGACCAACCGCCCTTCCGAAGTCTCACAAATCCCAACCGGCACGCCGTAAACTTTCTCAAAAACATCCGGCGTTACATCCCAGACCGCCACATTTTCCACCACTTGCCCGTGCGACAAAAAGAGGAGTTTGTCCGCAAATCGCATGGCATCGTTGACGTCGTGCAGGATGATCAGCACCGTCCACTGCCGTTGTCGCGTAAATTCCCGCAGGCAACTTAAAATCTCCAGCTTGTTCTTCATGTCCAGCGAACTGGTCGGCTCGTCCAGCAACACCAATTCCGCCTCCTGCACCAGCACCCGCGCCAGAGCCGTTTTTTGTAGTTCCCCGCCACTCAATTGGTACAATTTCCGCAGTGCCTTGTCCGTCAAATCCAGTTTTTCCAGCATTTCCTCCACTTTTTGCAGGTCTTGGGCGGAAACCTGCCACGAAGTCATGTACGGCTTGCGTCCGAGAAGCACCGCGTCGAAAACGGTCAGTCCCGCTTCTTCCAGACGCTGCGGCATGTACGCCACGCGACGTGCCAATTCCTCCGAACCCATTTCCCACATCGGCGTTTCCCGCAGAAAAACCTTTCCCGATTGTGGACGTAAAAAGGTCTGAATGCAGCGTAACAACGTCGTTTTTCCCGTCCCGTTCGGTCCCAGAATGGCCTGAATCGTGCCGGGCGTCACCTCCAGCGAAACATCGCTTAAAATCGGCGTTTTCCCGTATGCAAACGAAAGATTCTCCACCCGCAACATCAGAAACCCCTCCTCCGCAGCAACATGACAAGAAAAATCGGCGACCCTAAAAATGCGGTGACAATCGAAACCGGAATCAGTCGCGGTGCGAGTACCGTTCTTGCCAGCGTGTCCGAAACAAGCAGCAAAAGTCCTCCCAGCAAAATCGCAAACGGCAGCCCATATCGGTGGTCGGCTCCCAGCAAAAGACGGCTCAAATGCGGCACCACCAGCCCGACAAAACCGATGATTCCCAGCGTTGCCACGAGAATCGCGGTCAACAACGAAGCCACCAACATCGTCACTCCCCGCACCCAACGCACATTCACCCCCAGCCCGCGTGCGAACTCTTCTCCCAGCAGAATCGCGTTGTAATTCCAACTTTGCGACAGGAAAAACAGCCCGGCCAGCCCCACCGCCAGCCCCATCACCCCCACCATCGGCATCGTTCCCCGCTGCGTGTCGCCAAACGACCAGTAAACCATCGCGGCCAATTGCTGTTCGTCGGCAATGTACTGCAAAACCATCATTCCCGCAGAATAAAACGAACTCAACGCCACCCCCACCAAAATGATCGTCTCTGTCCGAATGTGCCGTTTGCCGGAAAGTGCCAGGATGAGACCGGTCGCCAGAAGGCTGCTCACAAACGCTCCCGTCGTCACCGAGCCATGCGGAAGTGAATCCCCGCCAAAAAGTACCACCACGGCCGCTCCAAACGCTGCCGCACTGGAAATACCGAGCGTGAACGGTGAACTCAACGGATTTCGCAGCACCGCCTGCATCACCATTCCGCACATCGCCAGCCCACTTCCAGCCAAAATTGCCGTCAATGCCTGCGGGATACGCGAATGGAGCAGAATCCGTGCCGCAGGACTCGTCGTATCCTGTCCCGCCAAAACCTCCCCCATTGCCTCCCACGAAAGCTCCGCCACGCCTATCGAAAGTGCCATCAGAAACATCCCCGGCAACAGCACCGCCACCAGCGCAATCCCCCCACGTTTCCATCCCACATAACACAAATATCGATTTTTCAGCGAACTCATAACGGTTTTAATTGATAATT
>JAUNBF010000129.1 GCA_030527185.1 Planctomycetia bacterium
GATTCCCTCGGTTGTTTGCTTGCAATAACCATTCATATCGCGAATATTCGCGTGCGGGAAGTATCCTTTCATTCAACGTTTTTGTGGCGACGCTTGGTATCGCAGGTCGTTTGAGGAAGAGGTTTTAGAGGAATTAAACCGTGGAGTGCACATTCCAAAACAAATCAAACCAAAATTTGAAATTTTACCCTTGCGCTGGCGAGTGGAGCGAACCTTTAGCAGGGCGAATCATTCACGTCGTTTGTCTAAAGATTACGAAATCAAAACATTCCATGCGGAAAACATGTTTTGCTCACGTTGTTCCGATGTCATTGATTCGGGTTCCCAGACAATTTTACCTCCAAATTGTTGAAATTCTCCAAAAAATTGAGAAAAATCCTTTAAAATCCACCATTTCCCCTTGACAACCCTTTTTGTTACTGTACAATGAGAACTGTAAGTTGGAATTCAACTACTCAACAAATTTTCAGCAGAACGTTTCTGCTATTTGTTGGTCGAATTTGTATTCGCTGAATACAGGTTCTGAGAGTTTCAGTACACGAGGTTTTGTCTACAGCTTGTGGACCTTTATTAGGAGGAAATATATCGTGGCAATTGTTGTTTACTTTGTGCCTGGCTGGATGGCTTGCGACAGAGATCATGGAGCAGAAATACAAAAAATTAAGTGCCTATGGTCCAATCAACGGGTGGATGTAGAGGTTTTGAAATGGGATTCGGATTGCGATTGGTTTTCCGCTAGAGAAAACACCGATGCGGCGGCCGCACAACTCGTGCACAATATTTGCAACAGAATTCGCAAAAGAAATTGCAACCCATCTGATGTGTTCTTGTGTGCTCACTCATTAGGCGTAGAGGTGGCGTTAAAGGCATTAGCTCAAATGCCTTTTCAGGTTGTGCAAGCATTTTTGCTGGCTGGCGCGGTAGATGCGAATAACAAAAATTTGATACGGAGAGCTGTGGGGAATGTGAAACATGGGGTGATTAACGTCCATTCTGATCTCGATTTAATGTTGCGTATTTTCAACCATATCGAAAATTGCGTGCCGTTGGGGCAAGCCGCCCATCCTCTCATGCGTAACCTTGAACGCCAAGTTTTCATTGATGTATCGCAAATGTGTGAACTATTGTTCCAGATTCTGGGTTTAATGTGTATAAACGATGTTGGATGGGAGAATATTCGAAATATACTGGCGACAACGAGGTTTCATGGTTCAGAAATATACCTGGACGCTCTTCTCTTGGGTCTCAATTAGTCCATCCGCGAGCGATTGTCTTTACGACGAACGGGACAAGCCATGCGGGATATGTTGTACTACCATCAAGATTTTTTAGTTAACCAAGAGGTGCCACATGAAAAATGACATTCAGTTTTTGCTCGACAAAAACATCGCACATCGTGGACTGCACGACATCCATCGAGAAATTGCAGAGAATTCGTTATCGGCTTTTGACAGAGCAGTGAAGGCAGGTTTTCCCATAGAGTTGGACGTTCACCTGACGAGGGATAACCAAGTTGTCGTGTTTCACGATGATTCCCTATTGAGGGTGTGCGGACAGGACATCAACGTGAATACATCCGACTACAAGGACATTGCGGGGTTCCCACTACTTGCGACATCCGATACAATTCCTCTGTTCTCAGACGTTTTGAAACTCGTTTCTGGAAAAGTACCGATTCTCTTGGAGTTAAAGGATGGTGCTCCGGTCGGTTGCTTGGAGGAGTGTGTACTTCCTTTAATCCGTTCCTATTCAGGAGAAATTGCTGTCCAAGCCTTTTCCCCGGAACGCATCTATTGGTTTAGCAAAAATGCTCCAGATGTAACGAGAGGACAATTATCTTACTATTATGAGGATAGGCAGATAACGCAGTTTCTTCGTGATGCCTACAAATTCTTAGTCTTTAATTCTGTTACGAACCCCCATTTCGTTGCGTATGATTTGAGCACCATGCCCAACCCGGTAATTGAAAGACTAAAGAAGGAAAATATGCCCGTTATTGCATGGACAGCGAGAACAGAAGAACAGTATAAGAATATCCTTCACTACTCCGATTCTATTATCTTTGAATCCTTTACACCTGCAGAACCTACGATAAGGAGAGTATCATGAATGAACAACCCTTTTTTTCCGTTTTCAATCACCCTGCGGCACAGTTGGCTTTTGCACTGCTGACCGGGGTCGTTTCTTGGTTTGTTCGCGGTGGTTTTGAGAAATGGCCGTCTCTCTTTCGGTTTTTCAACTTCTTTCAAATGCAGTGCTGGCGCTACTTGGGAAAGTCGGAGGTCGTTTTCCTTTGGTGCGACGATTTAGATACGAAGAGAAACTGGCTTCACAGCTTACGCAGAAAGAATATAGTCAGAGGACATCGAAAAACAAAATATGTTTTATTATCAGAGCCGAAAAAAATCCTGCAATACCCACTTCCCGTAAAACAAGTCCCCTGCATCATTTTTTTGGATTCCGATGTTACCAAGTTTGCCATGTCTCCCAAGCAAAGGGACGCCATTGAGGCGCATATCAAGCGTTACGTCACAAATGGCGGTGTTTTCTTCTCATCTCATGACGTTTTATACCGACGAGTTCATAATCAGGACTTTTGTCGAGAAGTTGGCTATGAGATAAACGTTTTTATAAGGGTTCAATCGCCCATAAAATACCAGATCAGCAAAACGAGCAACTTGGCAGAAATTTTCTTTAGTAAAATCAACATAGAAAACGACTTTGAATTAGACGATACAGAAATCTGTTATTCAAATAACCCGATCGACAACTTCGAAACTATTACCAGAATTGTTTTGTGTTGGTCGGACACAAATGACGTAGGCGTTCGGGTTCCATTATTTTTTGTGAAAATATTGGACAAGGGGTTGTTCTTCTGGATCAATAGTGGAGACAACGGACCACGTGGACAATGCCCTTCCCTGCGGGTTCCTGATGAAAAACTGGTAAACATCGTCTCGTATATAATAAAAGATCGAGAAGAGTGTTTGGAAATTTTGGGTACACAACAAACCGTTCCCGGTCAGCATTCAGAGCCTGTTGCCTCTGAGTGAGAACACGTATCCATGAATTATCCTGCACTTTCCCCAGAAGTTCAAATCGTCACGATCGAAGAAAAAAGCACCTGATTTAACTTTACCAGAATTTCGGGGCGGAGTACATCCGCGTAATTTGCCGAAAAATTTGTCCAGCGCAGTTCGAATTGGAGCGCGCTTGTCGCGGTGTGAGGAGCGGTGCTCTGGCGTCTCACAAACAGGGCGTTTTCGTTTTATGTAACTTTTTACAGATTTGAAGTATACTCGTTCCCCTTAAAATTTCCGTTTTATGCGACGCTTTGCGAGCCGTGGTGCGTAGCTCCAACGGCGGACGGTACTGGAAATTTCAACGAGAAGTATTATAAATCATATTTTTCCAAAATCGGGTGTCATTTCGTCATCTGCAGAACAAAAACAGCGGACGAAATGAAGATTCCGAGCGAGCCCGAGTCGCTGCTGGATGGAACGATGACTCACGCGAAGGCGAGGGGAATTTATACCTTGGGCGAAGAAACCGTTATTATCGCGTTGTTGACGCAATACGCGCTGTTGATGAAAGCCAACGGCGAAAACGCGGAAGGGAAAGGTCGGACGTCTGGCGGAGCACAAGGGCGAACATCGGAGCGTGTCGGAACCAAATAAAATCGTTGAATTGCGTTTGGAGAAATGCCCGGAATGTGGCGGGTCGCTTTCCGAATGCCGCGCAAAATCGCCCCGTCGGAGCGAGTCGTCGAGGATATTCCTGAGGGGATCAAGGCGGAAACGACGCGGTATGAGATGCCGACTTATTGGTGTCCGAATTGCCAAAAAACGGTCGCGCCGAGGGTGCCAGGCGCCTTGCCTGCACTACAGTTCTGGGAGCACGCCCGGTCAGGTCGTCGAGCTTTTCAACTATCATTTGCCGATAAAATTAACGCCGGGCGGGTTGGCGTAGTCGTGGTCTCGCCTAGCGGAAATTCTTCGTCCGTGGCACGAGGAAATCAAGGCGGAGTGCTTAATTTTACACGGCGACGAAAGCGGCTGGCGGGTGAGCGGTCAAACGCAATGGCTCTGGTGCTTCGCGACGCAGAAGGAGGACGTATTATTTCATTGTTCCGAGCCGGGGACGGTCGGCGGTGTTCGAGTTTTTCAAGGAATTTTACGACGGCGTGCTGGTCTCCGGTTTTGGGGAACCTTGTGAGCACGTCGAGTGCGCTGGTACGCAAAAATGTTTGGCGCATCTGCTGCGCGAATTCAAGCGCGTCGGATCCTCATGGACGCAATTACACCTTGGCGCGACAAACGCGAAACGCTCGATTTTGCCGCGTATTCACGCCGTTGCGTGTTGCTGGATCGCGCCTGAATACACTACTTTCGCGGGAATACAAGAACCCCGAGGCGCTGCGCCTGACCAAACGGCTTCGCAAATATCGCTCCACCATTTTTGCGTTTTTGCACCACGCCGATGTTCCGTTCGACAACAATCATGCCGAACGCAGCATTCGACCTGCCGTCATCATGCGCAAAAACAGCTACGGCAACCGCAGCACCGACGGCTCCGCCGCCCAATCCATTTTAATGAGCATTTTTCGAACACTCAAACAGCGCGGTATATCACCCACCGACACACTTTGCTCCGCTCTGCGGCAATTTTGCTTGACCGGAGTGTTGCCACTGCGGGCGGTTTTGGATTAAATTGCTAAAGGGTTGCAAATTGTATAATATAGTTGTTTAGATTAACAATTCCACCTTTTGAGCCAAGTTAAAATGGCATTTTCGAGGTTTTTTATCTTAGGTAAAAGGTCCGCTAATGCTCGTTTCATGTTCGCTCAGGTCTTTTCGATAGGATTGAAATCGGGCAAATACGGTGGCAAAAACAAAAGTCTGAGACCGTGGCGACGGACCAGATTTTGAAGTTTCCGCTTCGGATGGAACGACGCATTATCCATGATCACCGAGCTGCCTTTTGGAACCGATTTGACCAGATTTTTGCGAAACCACTCGGTAAAAAGCCGGCTCGTCATGCTCTCGGTGTAACAAAATGGCGCGACGACGTTCGTTCGCTGAAAATGTCTGCCGCGTTTGACGTCTTCGACTTTTTTCCCGTGAAACGCACGTCCAAACTCGCGTACAAAGCACTGATTCACGCCGCTCTCGTCGACGTAAACCCGCTTTTCTTCTGGTATTTCAGCATATGTGAACGTCTTTTTTTTAGCGTGATTCCCATTTTTTTCAAGGCATAAAAGACCGCCGGAACACTGCACTTGAAGGGTTTTGCAAGTTCCTCCAAATACGCATCCGGCTTCTCCAGAACCGCCTGCCTCAACTTTTCCTTATCGATTTTTCGCCTTCGCTCCTGAGGCGGTCTGATGGGCGTAACCTCCCCGGTCTCGTCACGGAGCTTTGTCCATGCGAGGAATGTTTTTCGATCGATCCCAAATGTCGCTTTCAGCTGCACAAACGTTGCACCGCTCTCTTTGAAAGCAATCGCCCGTTCTCTAAATTTCCTGTCGTATGCCATGCCCTCTATTTCGGCTTTATGGAGAAGAAATATTAAATTAATCGACTATAACAAAAGCCCAAGCCATAGCAGAACATCAAAACCAGATGCGTCAACTGGCAAAGTTTAATTACGAATTTTTGTTTCCCAAAGACGAAAACGCATGGAAAGATTATGTTCTTGAATTAAAAAATAAAAAGGATTCCGATGCCACATTTCGAGTGGACTATTATTGTGAACAATGTGAGATTATGACGAAATAGGGCGTTTTCACACAACATTTCCCAACAATTCGCAAATCATAGCGAGTTGAAGGAAGGAGCAGAACATGATGGTCAGTTTGTCGTAGCGCGTAAAAATGCGACGAAAACCCTTCAGATTTGAGACTTCCGAAAGGGGCGACCATCCAGTGTTTCGAGCAGCTCGCGGTCTTGCTGTGCGTCGTGTAAATTGCCTCGCGAAATGCTGTAAACCACGGGCGTCACGGCATTTGCGACAATCATGTGGATTTTTGTGTTTTTCCCGCCGCTGGTTTTTCCGATGGACTGAGGCCCCTTTTTTTAAGCGCGCCCGTGCCGTCGAGTACTGTCCAGCGACAGCACAGACAAATCCACGTCGACGAGAAATTCCTCGTGCAGCGCCTTGAAAATAGCAGCCAACGCCATTTT
>JAUNBF010000039.1 GCA_030527185.1 Planctomycetia bacterium
CTTCTTTCTCTTCTTTCTTTTTTTCCTTTTTATCTTTTTTCCATTTTTCCTCCCCCTCTTTCCAATATGCGACAATTTTGTAACTTGTAGTACATACAAAAAGCATGTCCAGAAATTCCGTTATATCCAGAACATTCGTTTCTTCAGTCATTCCATATCTCCTTTTTGAATCTGTTTTTCTTTCTGTTCAGGGTTATTCACGAGTACTTTCCTAATCTGCCGAACATCCGATACTAATTCCAAGAGCAATCCAAACATCGTCATCACGCAAAGCGGCACGATGTAGATCACACCCAACGGTGTACCAGTACAAAGTAGACAACCAATGATAATGGCCACAACCATCAATCTCCAAATAATCATTTAATTCTCCTTGCAACAAACTGAACTGGTGATAAAATGATGATCTGGAGAAAACTTCCCCAGGTCGACAATAAACAAAAGAGTTTTTTCTGGAATCAGGGGACGAATGATCAGAAAATCATCCCTGGAATAAAAGGGCGGCAAGAATAAAATGTAATGTGGATTAAGATAGAAAATCCTCAGAGAATCCCAGATATTTAATGGCAAAAGAGTATGTAAATTACCCCCCCCCCGTATTTTAACATGAAAAAGTAAAAATTAGTTGCAAAATTCATAACAAATTTCTCCTGGATAGATTGCCATATTTTATACTTATATTACCATAGCAACAATTGATTGTCAATGGGCAACTGTTTTTTTGTTTTTTATTCGTAAAATGAGAAACCCTCGTCGCGGTGGTCAATGGGAGGCCGCGTGAAAACGAGTGTCAGGAGGCCTCTTCCACCATTTGTAAAAGCGTGCCGATGATTTGGTTGACTTCCTCACTGCGAGTTAGGGTCAGACAGTGCCCGGCCCGTTTCAGCACGACATCGGGGGAGGTATATTTCAGTGGGAGAAGCGAATCGTCTTCGCCATGAATCTGAAAAAAGGGAAACGGATATTCCCGTAAGGGAGAATGCCATGCCGAGAGCATCCGAACCACCTGTCGGCACCGTTCGACGGGCGTGTCGAGAACTTGCTGATAGACTTCCCGTCGGGCAAAGGAGATATGCCTGGAAAAAAGCTGTAAAACAAGCCAGCAGAAAATCTTGGCCGGATACCACCCGCCGCCGGGGAAAAAATAGAGCAGATGCCATAAAATCCGATGAAAAGGTGGAATTTCATCCCCACAACGGACGGTGGAAATCCGAAACGCATATTTTACACGCACTCCACGCTCCATCAGAAATTCCCCCACGATCGGTGCGACCATCCCTCCAAAAGAAAGCCCGCCGACGTAACAACCCTCTTCCCGTGGGTATTTCCCGGAAACGAAATACGTCTCCCAAACCGCTTCCGCCCAACGTCGCGCAAAGGCATCCAACGTCTCTCCCCGGCACGGCTCCACCCACGACGGAACGATCACCTCAACCCAATCGCTCCAGGCATCTTTCTGCGGCGCAAAAAGCCGCTCCGTACAAGCCAATCCGGGAAACAGAAAAAAAGGACGCATGGTTAATGATTAATGAAATAATGGTTAATGGGGGTCTCTCCCCAAGGTTGGGGCTTTGTGGAGTGTTTGCTGGAAGGAGTATAACAACAGGAGGCACGTCGTATTTCCACTGGAACTATTATCCATTGGCAACACAAAGGTTCAAGGGGTGGGGGTGGAAAATTTTAACAGAATTTTCTGCTGAGGGGGGCTTTTTCACTTTCGTAGTCGTGTTACAATAAGAGGGAAAATGGAAAAAACGAGGTGGAGAGATGAATACACAATGGCCGGAATTGGGCGAACTGCCAGCGGGGTGGACTCGGAAACACCTCCTGGGATTGGAGGAGCTTTCGCGGGAAGAATTGGAAATCATCCTGGATAAAGCTCAATTTTTCCGGGATGCTTTTGATCGCGGATGCCGAAAATTTTCTCTTTTGTCGGGACATACCTGCGTCACTCTTTTCTTTGAAAATTCTACCCGAACACGCACCAGTTTCACGTTGGCTGCCCAGCGTCTGGGAGCTTCCTGCGTCGCCTTTACCGCTTCCACCAGCAGTCTGAGCAAAGGGGAAACGGTCATCGACACGGCCAAGAACATCGAAGCGATGGGGTGCGAATCGATGGTCGTGCGGCACAGTACGCCAGGTATTCCGCAACTGTTGTGTGAACATGTGAACTGCTCCATCATCAACGCGGGAGACGGACCTCACGAACATCCGACGCAAGGGTTGCTCGACATCCTGACCATGCGACAGCGGTTGGGGGATTTGCACGGAAAAACGGTGGCACTGATCGGCGACATTGCCCACAGTCGGACGGCTCGGTCGAATATCTGGGGATTGCAGAAACTGGGTGCCCACGTGATTGTCTGCGGACCGAGTACGCTGGTCGCTGCCGATTGGGAGAAAATGGGGGTGGAATATTCGTACAGTTTGGATGCCATTTTGCCGAGGGTCGATGTTTTGAACCTGCTGCGGATTCAATTTGAACGGCAATACACCCGACCATTTCCGTCCGTTCGGGAATATGCCCTGCTCTACGGAATGACCGGGGAGCGGCTTCGGCGAGCCAAACCGGACATCCTGATTCTGGCTCCAGGCCCCATCAACCGTGGCGTGGAAGTGACGCCGGACGTGGCGGACGGCCCCCAAAGTGCCATCTTGGAACAGGTCTCCAACGGCCTCGCCGTACGCATGGCCGTCCTATGGCTCACCGAAGGAGGGAGGAAAATTGATAATTGATAATTGATAATTATTTTTGTTCAAACCGTTTTCTGTGTTGTAGATGATTTTCCAAGTCAATAATGATTCGTTTTATCAACTACCAACTATCAATTATCAATTAAATTCGTTAGTGTGCGATTTTCAGGAGGATGACGCCGCTGATGATGAGGAGGACGCCGAGACAACGGAGTAAGGCTACGGCATCGTGGAAGAAGAGGATGCCGATGCAGAACGTTCCGGCAGCTCCGATTCCTGTCCAGACGGCGTAGGCGGTGCCGATGGGGATTTGTTTTTGAGCGAGAAAGAGAAAGTAGCCACTCAGAGCCATGGTGACGACGGAAAATCCGATCCAGCCCCATTTGCAGGATGCGTCCTGAGCCATTTTCAGCCCGACCGGCCAGCCGATTTCCAAAATTCCCGCCAGAAACAGGTAAAGCCAATTCATTGCAACCTCCTGAAGAAATTGTTTCCCAAAACCACCCCGACCTTGCCTCACAAGAGGGTGAGCCGCAAGACTGCCATAGTTTATCCGGGGTAAAGAAAAATGTCATTATACCTTTTTCAGCAAAAATTACAAGTATGTCACAAAGCATTTTGATAAAAAATGGTCGGGTCATCGATCCGAGTCAGCAGTTGGACCAGGTGATGAACGTTCTGATCGAGAACGGGCATATTTCCGCCTACAATATCCAGCCATCCGGGCGGGAACGGGAAATCGACGCTACGGGGAAGATTGTGTCGCCGGGGCTGATTGATTTGCACGTCCATCTTCGGGAACCGGGCGGAGAAGAGGATGAAACGATCGCGACAGGAACCAGTGCGGCCATCAACGGTGGTTACACTTCGATAGCCTGTATTCCGAATACCAACCCGCCGATTGATTCTCCTGCCGACGTGGAGTTTCTGGCCGACCAGGCGATCCGGGCAGATCGGTGTAACGTCTATGTGGTGGGATGTATCAGCAAAAATCGAGCCGGGGAAGAACTTTCGGAGATGGGTCATCTGGCACGAGCCGGGGTGGTGGCGTTCAGCGACGACGGAAGTAGCGTGGCGAACGCGGAACTCATGCGACGGGCGTTTGAGTATGCCAAAATGTTCGATTTGCCGATTTTGTCGCATTGTGAGGATAAAAATCTGACGAATCTGGGGGTGATGCACGAAGGGGAAGTGTCGGTTCGGCTCGGTTTGCGTGGGATTCCCGCGGCGGCAGAAGATATTATGACGGCACGGGATATTATGCTGGCGGAATCGACCGGGGGGCGGCTTCATGTCATGCACGTTTCCACCGCACGCAGTGTGGAACTGGTTCGGCAGGCCAAACGTTCCGGCTTGAAAATTACGGCAGAAGTGACGCCACACCACCTGACGCTGACGGATGAGCGGTTGGTCTCGTTCGACTCCAATTTGAAAATGAGTCCCCCACTGCGAACGCGGGCCGATGTGGAGGCGTGTATTGCGGGATTGCTGGATGGGACGCTGGATTGCGTTTCGACGGACCATGCCCCTCACGCATTGGAGAAAAAGCAGAGGGAAATCGACCATGCTCCGTTTGGCGTGACGGGATTGGAGACGGCGTTGGGCGTTTTGAACACCTGTCTGGTGAAAACCGGAAAAATTACGTGGCAAAAGTTGATCGAAAAAATGTCGACCAATCCGGCTAAAATCATCCATATTCCGAAAGGAACGCTGGCGATTGGTGCCGACGCGGATGTCACGATCATCGACCCGGAAGAAAAGTGGAGGGTGACGCCGGAGGAATTCCAGTCGAAGAGTGTGAATAACGCCTATCTGGGGTGGGAGTTGACCGGAAGGGCGGTTTGTGTGATGGTCAACGGACGAGTTCGGCTGAATCGGATGCGGTAAGGAAAGAAGATGCCAGAAACCGTACCGATTTGGAGTGTCTCGCAACTGACCAACGGATTGCAGAATCTGTTGGGCACCGTTTTTTCGGAAGTTCGCGTTTGCGGCGAAATTACCAACCTGACGCAATCGGGGGCGGGGCATTGTTATTTTTCGCTGAAGGATGCGCAGGCTCAGATTTCGGCGGTGATGTGGAGCGGCGTGCGAAAACGGTGTGCGGTGGAACTGCGGGATGGGATGGAGGTGGTTTGCGAAGGGCGTCTGGATGTCTATCCGCCACGAGGGACGTACCAACTCAACGTTTCGGGGGTGGAGGCCAAAGGGGTCGGTTCGTTGGAACTGGCTTTTTTGCGATTGAAACATCGTCTGGCGTCGGAAGGGCTGTTTCTGCCGGAACATAAAAAGCCACTGCCGGAGCATATTCGCAAAGTCGGCGTGATTACAAGTCCGCAAGGGGCGGCAATACGCGATTTTTTGCAGGTTTTGCGGCGGCGTTGGGGGGGCTTGGACGTGGTGATTTATCCGTCGCCAGTGCAGGGAAAGGGAGCGGCGGCACAATTGGCGGAAGGGGTCGCTTTTTTGAATCGTCATGCCGGAGAATTGGGGATTGATTGTGTCGCGTTGATTCGTGGCGGCGGGAGTTTGGAGGATTTGTGGGAATTCAACGAGGAAGTGCTGGTGCGGGCGATTTTCACGTCGGAATTGCCAGTCATTTCCGGGGTGGGGCATGAAATTGACGTGACGCTTTGCGATTTGGTGGCGGATCGTCGGGCATTAACGCCGAGTGAGGCGGCAGAAATTCTTTCACCGGACGTTTCCAACCGTCAAACGCAGTTGCGGCAGCTGGAAGTGCGGCTGGGGCGAGCGGTGGAAAATTTTCTCCAACGTCGGGAACAGTCGTTATTGGCGTTCCAAAACCATCCGGTCTTTCGGTTTCCATATCGGGCAATCGAGGAGAAGCGGCAGATTCTGGACGATTGGGAAATGTTTTTGCGGCGAACGATGGCCGTGCGTCTGGAAGGCATTCGGCAGGATTTGGTGCGTCATGCCGGGCAACTGGAAAGTTTAAGCCCACTGAAAGTCCTTTCGAGAGGTTATTCGCTGACGCAACGGGCGGATAATGGACAAATGGTTAAAAATGGGTTACAATTAGCCGTGGGGGATGTTTTGGTAACTCGGTTGGAACAGGGGCGGGTGGTTAGTTGTGTGAGGGAAATTCACCCCGAATGAATCCAGGAGAGACAGGAATCTTGCAATGTTGGTATTTGTGGCGGAAATTTTTTCAGAAGATGTAGCGGCGTACATGTCGACGATCATCGTTCCAGAGTATCTGCGGAACATGCAGTTGGCTCCGGTACAGTTTCAGTCGAACGATCGGGAATTTGGTGGCGGACAGCAGATTCTCAAGTTGCTTTATACGACGCATGGGCGTGTGGAAGATTATGAGTTGGAGGCGGAGGAACATGCCTTTCCGTTGTTGTTGAATACGTTTCCCGCGTTGAGGAAGGAGCGAATTTGCCGAGCCGGAGAAGGTTCTCTCTGGACGTGGGATTCGGGGAACATGCGGATTCATTTCACACCACGCGACCCCTTGTTGCGGCAAAATGGCCCGCCGTACGACATTTCGGAGGTCTACGTTTCCATTTCGCGCGGTCAACTTTTTTTCTCCTACCAACTTCTGGAACACTATTTCCGACGGCAGTTCCAGCGATTGGGGTTGGAGTGGGGAGAAGGTGTGGAAGTGAAGTGGGACGATGGTTTGGGAGGGATTCTTTGCGCGACGGAAAGAGTGAAGGTTCAGTGGATTCTGACGGAGGAGCGAGAAATTGAGGATATTCTGCACTTTGCCCAGATGAGTTCGGTTTTGGCAGATGTTCGTCCGTGGGTTTTGCTCGATTTTGAGGAATGGATGCGTAATCCGCCACAGTTCCAAACCGACGGGATTCTTTTCCCCCTCAAGCGTGTGACGTGGGAGGATACGTGATGGCAGGTCTTTTGGAAAATCCGTTTCCCGTTCTGATTGCGGGGATTCTGGCGATGGGATTTTTGATTGCCGGGTATGTGATTGCGCCGCGAAAAGAATGGCTTTTCGGGATGGTTCCGGTATTGGCGACGGTTACTTTTTTCGGAGTGTGGGATGTTTGTGTCGTCACACCACGGGAAGAAGTGGAAATGACGATCGACCGTGCGGCAGCGGCCTTGCGAGCCAATGATGCCGACGCGATTCTGTCACTTTTGGAACCGGAACTGGCCTACCGTACACGGAATCGGGTTTTGTGGGCGTTGGACAATATTGAAGTGGAAGGTGTGAAAATCAGTTCCCTGCAAATGGTGGTGAACGAGTTGACCATTCCGCCGACTGCCGAGGTGAATTTTATGGGAAGTATCCGTTTTCGCGATAAAAAATTGCATTCGGGGATGGATCGATATGCCTGCCGAATGACGGTTTATCTGGAACGGCACGAGGATGGTTGGAAAATCACGAATCATGAGGAACATTCGCTCTTTGGACGGGAATATTGAAAATTAAGGGAGAATCGAGGGTGCCGCCCCTACAAGAAAAGAGGGGATTGGGTTATAATGGGGAAAATTTTGGAAGGCAAGGATTTTCTTGGGAGCCGATTCGTGAAAACGATTCGGAGACGGAAAATCGAGAAAAGGTAACGCATTTTTAAGGAGTGATTTGGAATGAGAGTTCGTTCATTATGGATTTTCCCGCTGGTAGGTTGGATTTTGTCTTTCGGAGCCACTCTCCAGGCCGCCACGGAAGCGGAAGTTCAGGCGGCGGAAGCGGTTTTGGACAAGATGATGGCTTCGTATCAGAAGGATGCGGCTGGAAATATCGTCTCTTTTGATTTGACCGACCGGATTTGTACCAACGAGGATTTGGCGGTTCTTTGCAAGCTGGATACCGTGACCCAGTGCAAGATTTACGGTGCCAATCTGAAACCGGGAGGAGCGGGAGTCATTGTTGGGCTGAAGAGTTGCAAGAAACTCTCGATCGAGAATACCGACTTTGTGGACGCGGACATGGCCTTTTTGGCGCAAATGCCGTGGGTGGAGGAGTTGACGCTGCGTCGGAACACCTATCTGGGAGCGGAAACGATCGGGTTTGTGGCACAGTTGCCGAAGCTGCGCAATCTGGTGTTGCTGTACGGGAATTTTGACGACGCGTCGCTTGCGAAACTCTCCACGGTGAAAACGCTTCGTCTGCTGGACGTTCGTGGTTGTGCGGCCGTGACCGATATGGGACTGGCGGTTTTGAAAGAGCTTCCCAACCTGATTGTTATTAAACTGCGATGTACCGCCGTGACGAATTTCGGCATTGAAAATATTCGTGGCAAGAAACTCAAGACATTTGACATTGAAGATTCGCAGACGTTCAGCGACGAAGCGATTGATTATCTGGACGGAATGCAGGATTCGCTCCAGGAAATCATCATCATGCGGTGTATTGCGGTGTCGGACGATGGCGTGAAGAAACTGGCAAGCATGAAAAATATGCGGAAGATGAATCTGCGTGGGAACTACATCGGCAGCGACGCTCTGGAAGCGTGCAAGGAGATGGCGGAATTGCGTCTTTTGTGCGTGAGCGAGACGTTTGTGGATGATGCCGGGCTGGTGTATCTGGAAAATCTGTCGAAACTGGAACATCTCGACCTCTGGTTGACGAATGTCAGTGACGTGGGGATGGATTCGGTTGCCAAATTAAGCAGTTTGAAGGTTCTTTCACTGGTCGGTACGAAAGTGACCGACGCGGGAATTGAAAAATTGTCGGGGTTGAAGAATCTGGAGTCGCTCGATTTGGGCGAACTGATGATTACGGATGCCTGTTTGCCGTTTTTGGAAAAATGCGTGTCGCTGAAGAAATTGAGTGTGCGAGCAACGCAGATTTCGACGCAAGGGGTGGAAACTTTGAAAAAGAGTTTGCCGAATTGTGCGATCAACTACTGAAAACAAGACCTCCGGGGACGTTTCCTGCGAGGAAGGCTCCCGGAGGTTTCTGCAAGCTGACAAAATGTGGCAATTTTGCGGATTGAGAGGACAAAATTTCACAAAATTTTCAGGTTTTTGCAAAAAGAGGCGAGAAACTTGTTTTTATTGGAGCCATTTTCGTGTATAATAGACAACAATCGAAGATGGATTTTCCTTGTTTGGGAAAGATGAGACAATTCTCCTGGATTCCTGCTCTTTCGGGAATTTCAGGCGAAAAAGGGATAAAGACCGAAGAGGTGGTTTTATGACGCGAAATTTGGGAATTTTGGGGACGCTTGTCCTTTCGTTGATGGTGGGAGAAGTATCGAGTTGGGCGCAATATTCCACGGACAACAGTGCTGTGGGAGGAGTTTTGATCGACGCGGATGGGATGCTTTCGCAAGCTCAGACGGGCGATTTGAAAGCATTGTCGCAGAAACGCCAGGAAACGATGCAGCCCCTGGTATCGGGTTTGGCAACATCGGCGGAAATGCGTAAAATTTCTTTGAAGAAGCTCAACGAAACGATCCAGCAGTCTCTTGCCAAAGGGGAAGCGATTCCCGACAGTGTGCGTTATCTGGGCGGATTGACAGCGGTGGAATATGTTTTCGTCTATCCTGAGGAGAACGATATTGTGCTGGTCGGGCCGGCGGAAGGTTGGACGGTGGGTCCGAAAGGGGTGATTGTCGGGAAAGATTCGGGACGTCCAACGATGTTGCTGGAAGATTTGCAGAGTGCGATGCGTTCTGCGGGTGGTTCGGAACGTCGTGTTTTTTCGGTCTCGATTGATCCCACTCCCGAAGGTTTGCAGGCGGTCAACGCGTTTGTTTCGCAGGTCAACCGAGTGCGGAATCCGCAGGCAATGGCTTCCGAAATGGAAAAAAGGCTTGGGAATCAAGTCATTTCCATTGAGGGAATCGAACGAGATTCGCATTTTGCGGCGGTTTTGGCGGCTGCGGACTATCGGATGAAGCAGATTTCGATGGGCGTTACGAAGTCTCCGTTGAAGAGTTTGCCTTCGTTTGTCAGCATGATTAAAAAGCCGACGGAAGCGAATGTTTTGCCGCGTTGGTGGATGGCGCCGAATTACGACGCGATTCTTCGGGATGAGGCTGGTTTGGCTTGGAATCTGGTGGGTGGAAAAGTGGTTACACGAACGGAAACGGACTTTTTCGATGGAACCCAGGTCGTTCGCGGAGCGGGCAAAGCAAGTCCGGTTTTTGCGGCGTGGGCAGACAAAATGACGGCCAATTACGAAAAACTTTCGGTGGCAGAGCCGATTTTCGGACAGTTGCGCAACTGCATGGATTGTGCGATTGTGGCGGCAATTGTGGCGGAAAATGACATTTTGACGAAAATTGACAATCCCCTGGAAGCGTTGTTGAGTGAAGAGGCTTCGGTGAAGCGTTCGATCGTTCCGCAGTTCGTCTCCAGCACCGCGGTGGTGGCGAAAAAGGGGAACGGTTATCTTTTCACCAATGGTGGCGTCGCGATTGACCTCTGGAGTCTGGTGAAAGAGGCGAATGTGACCGACGACTGGAATGTTACGGCGGAGAAATGCCAGGTGACAGGGAAAAAGTGGTGGAAAAACTGATGGAGAGGCTATGAGGGAGAAAAAGGAGGAAGAAAAATCCTCCTTTTTTTGTTTCTTGAGAGAAATGGAGCGGTTTTCACGAAAAAACCCTCTTGACAGATTGCGGGGGATTTCTCATAATGCGGGAATAGAGGTGATGTCTATTTCAAGAATTTCAGAATCAAGGAACTTCCCCATGAAACATAAAACAACACGACGGGATTTTTTGCGAACGACGCTTTATACAGGCATGGCGGCAGGAGTGGTTTCGCCGACATTGGTTTCCGCTCAGTCGCAGGGGGCGAATGACAAAATCACCTGTGCGGTGGTGGGGGCACGTGGTCGCGGCGGCTCGCATATCCAGGGTTTTTTGACGAATCCTCATACGGTGATTACGTATATCGTCGATCCCGATGAAGCGGTCGGGAAGAATCGGTGCGAACAGATTGAGAAGAAACAGGGGTCTCGTCCCAAGTTTGTGCGGGATATGCGGGAAGCGTACGCGGACAAGGATTTGGACGCGGTGGGAAGTGCCACGCCGAATCACTGGCATGCCCTGTCCGCCATCTGGGCCATGCAGGCGGGAAAAGATGTCTATGTGGAAAAACCCGCGTCGCAGAATATTTTTGAGGGTGCCGTGATGGTGGCTGCGGCGAAGAAATACGGTCGGCTTTGCCAGGTCGGGACGCAATGTCGTTCCAATCCGGCCATTCGCCAGGGGATTGCGTATGTCCAGTCGGGAGCGATTGGGGAAGTCACGTTTGCTCGCGGTGTCTGCCATCGTCGTCGGAAGGCGATCGGAGCGTTGGGCGACTATCCCGTTCCTGAGAATGTCGATTTCAACCTCTGGAGTGGCCCTGCCATTTTCACCCAGCCGCGCGTCACCCGTCCGCAATTCCATTACGACTGGCACTGGCAGCGTCTCTACGGCAACGGCGATTCCGGGAATCAGGGGCCGCACCAGTTTGACATTGCCCGGTGGGGATTGGGATTGATGCGTCATCCGAACAAGGTGATTACCTATGGCGGACGTTTGGGATATGAAGTGGAGAAAAACGATCCGCAGTACCTCGACGCGGGCGACACACCGAATACGGAAGTTTCGATTTTCGACTATGGCGACAAGACGATCGTTTTTGAGACGCGCGGGCTGGAAACCAAAGCGACCGATGGAGCGAATGTGGGAGTCGTTTTCTACGGTACGGAAGGGCGTTTGGTGCAAGTCCATTACGGATTGTGCGTGGCGTATGACAAAGATGGGAAAGTTGTGAAGGAATTCAAGGGGGGCGACGACCAGAACCATTACGATAACTTTGTGGATGCCGTTTTAAAACGAGACGCTGCGATTCTGACCGCCCCGATTCTGGATGGGCATTTGTCGGCGGCCTTGGCTCATTTGGGCAATACCAGTTATTACCTTGGCGAAAAGAACAAAGTTTCGCAGGAAGAGATTGGCAAAGTTCTGGAAACGATTCCCAGCCGGGACGACAATTTGAAGACGCTTGCGCGGACGGTGGAACATCTTCAGAAAAATGGCGTCGATTTATCGAAAACGCCTCTGGCACTGGGGCCACAGTTGGAATTTGACGGTGCCGCGGAGAAGTTTGTGAATAACGCGGAAGCGGACAAGTGGCTGACACGCCAGTGGCGGGAAGGTTTTGAATGCCCCACGGCGGAGAGTGTTTAGGAGAGTGTAAAATAATCGCGACGCAGTTGCAACTAAAGATATTGGAAAAGGAGGAGGGTTCTGGGGGGAAACGCTTTCCCCCTCCCACGGACGTCATGATTTAGCGGGAAAGCCACCTTCGGCTTTCGTCGTGAATCGCGAGTCGCCTGCCCCCAAGACCTCTTTCCAACAGCGTTTTTATCTTCTAACCTATCAGGTTGGGATGGAAATCGCTATGCATAATTTATAAGTTTAACAAAACATAGTGTTTACTTTTACTGAAATGAAAGGATGATCAATGAAGAAACCCACCCGACGAGAATTTTTACGAACGACGTTGTTTTCTGGAACAGCCATGGCCGTTTCCCCGATGCTTTTGCGCGGTGGGGAAACGGTGGCAGCCAATGAGAAGCTCGCGGCAGCCATCATCGGTGCGGGAGGCCGGGGCAATGACCATATTCAAGCCTTTTTGGCCGATCCACGTGCGGTGATCACGTACATTGTCGACCCCGACGAGGCGATTGGCAACGCTCGCTGCGACCAGATTGAAAAGAAGCAGGGAAGTCGCCCGAAATTTGTCCGAGATATGCGGGAAGCGCTGGCGGACAAGAGCGTCGATTTTACCGCCGGAGCCACGCCGAATCACTGGCACGCGCTTTCAGCCATTTGGGCAATGCAGGCCGGGAAAGATGTTTACGTGGAGAAGCCTGCGTCGTCGAACATTTTTGAAGGCCGAACGATGGTGGCCGCGGCGAAGAAATATGGTCGGATTTGCCAGGTGGGGACGCAGTGTCGCTCCAATCCGGCACAACGCGACGCGGTGGAATTTATCCACCAGGGTGGAATTGGCGAAGTGAATTTTGCCCGTGGTTTGTGTTACAAACGCCGCAAGTCGATCGGTGCGTTGGGAGATTACCCCATTCCCGAAAGTGTCGATTTCAATCTCTGGAGCGGTCCGGCAGTCTATACAACGCCACGCCTGACACGGCAACGTTTTCATTACGACTGGCACTGGCAGCGTCTCTACGGCAACGGTGATTCGGGCAACCAGGGACCGCACCAGTTCGACATTGCCCGTTGGGGGTTGGGACTGATGCGTCATCCGAACAAGGTGATTACGTATGGCGGACGGCTCGGTTATCAGGCCGAACGGAAAGACCCCTCCTACATCGACGCTGGCGATACGGCCAATACGGAAGTCTCCATTTTCGATTATGGCGACAAGACGTTGGTTTTCGAGACTCGCGGCCTGGAAACGCCTGATTTGGACAAGGCGAAGATTGGCGTCATTTTCTATGGCACGGAAGGAAAACTGGTGCAGGAAAGCTACGGTTATTCCGTGGCGTACGACAAGTCGGGAAAAATGATCAAGGAATTCAAGGGTAGCGGAAATCACTACTCCAATTTCCTGGATGCCGTTTTGAAACGCGACGCGTCGATTCTTCACGCACCCGTTCTGGACGGCCATCTGTCGGCAGCGTTGGCTCACCTGGGCAATATCAGTTATTATCTGGGCGAGTCGAACAAAGTTTCCGTCTCGGATTTGGAAAACGTCCTGAAAAATGTGGAAAGTCGGGATGATAATGCCGAAACGCTGGCTCGGACGGTGGAACACTTGCAGGCCAACGGGGTCGATTTGGACAAAACGCCGCTCTCTTTAGGGCCACAGTTGACGTTCGACTCCGACGCCGAGAAATTTGTCGATTGCGACGCGGCCAACGCACTCTTGACGCGACAGTGGCGGGAAGAATTTACCTGTCCGTCGCCGGAAAATGTTTAAAAATTCCCTTAAAAAGCGGTACATTTCTTCAAAAGATTTTGAAGTGTGCCGCTTTTCTTTTGATACGGCCAAGTCTTATGAAATTTTACCAAAAACCGTTGACACTCCCCGCTTTTTCGCAAGGGTGCCACATTATCACGTCCCGAATTGTGGAGGCACTGCCGGAATTGCGGGAAATCCAGATGGGAATGCTGAATCTCTTTATCCAACACACCTCCGCGTCGTTGACGATCAACGAAAATGCGGATCGGGATGTTCCGCGTGACCTGGAAAACCTGATGACGCACTGGGCACCGGAGGATTTTCCCTATCGGCATACGCTGGAAGGACGCGACGATATGCCTGCCCACGGAAAAGCCTCTCTGATGGGAGCCAGCCTGAACATTCCGGTTCGGGAAGGGACGCTGCAATTGGGTATCTGGCAGGGGATCTACCTCTGCGAACACCGCCATCATGGCGGAAGGCGGAATTTGATGTTGACGTTGTGGGGGAAATGAGTCAGTGCATATCCAGAATGGGGAGGACGAGTTCTCCCTGTTTCTGTTTTTCTTCGCTGTGAAATGCACCCAATCGCGGCGCGTTGGCATCCATCCAAAGCGTAAATTTGTGTCGCACCTCATCCGAAACGGCATTTTGATGGTTTTCGTCCTTTAAAATCTGGCTCAAACGGCTTCCTCCGGCACCGCAGCGTCCGGGAATGGAGCGGGAACCACCAAAATGGGGCGTCATGATTGCCCTTTGCATTCCTCCCGCAAAGTAAAAAACGTAGGGGCGGAAATCTTCGTGTTCCATTTTCTGGAAGGGGAGATTCTTTTCGACGTGGCAGGGAATGCAGCTCGTTTGGACGACCGGCTGAATCAGGCGATAAAAATTGATTGGCTCAGGGAAATCGCACTCCACCTGAAGTTTTTGCGGCGGTTTCTGAAAAGCGATCGGGAGCGACCGCGACAGTTCGACGCTTTCCTCCTGAGGCTCATGGCAACCGGTACAGAGAAGTCTTTCGCCAGGATGAAGGAACGTGACAGCTCGCATGGTTTGGACGGCCTGAAAGTTTTCGTCGAGTACCTGAAAGAGAAGCTGTTTGCCATGTGGGACTTCGACCAGCACACTTCCGTCCTCCTCCACGGGGACGTAACCCAGCGGAATCCGGGGCGTATTTTCCGGGGCAAAGCCAATATTGGGCTGATTCATCCAGGGGTTGGGCTTGGGAATGACCTGAAAAATTCGCAGGTAACGAATCGGACGTTCCGGCGGGAAGGGCTGGTCGGAAAGGCGAACGTCGACAATTCCGAGCGTGGCGGTACGGTTTTCGTTTTGAAAATCTTCCCCCTGGGTGGTCTGTTGCGGAATGACGGGCGGTTTGGGACGTGCCTGAAGAGGAATTGGGTCGGAAAGCCGCAGTCGAGGGTCGTAACCAATCGGCAAAAGTTCCCTTTCGCAAATCAACTCCTCATTGCCAAAACGGTCTAACACCACCAGGTCTTCCCAACTGTTGCACAGAAACGTATCCTCACTCAACGGCCACGGAGCGCCGTAACGGTACTGGCTCCGCCCTCGGCACTCCGATTCGGGGAAGGGTTGGTAGGGTGTGACGCGGCGAAGCTGGCTCATGTGAAAATCGTTCTTTTCACGCAAATCGAGGACGCAGATACTTCCGTAAGTCTCCCCATGGTGAGGGGCGGCCAGGAGAACGTAGCGGTGGCTTCCGGGAATGGCACGAATCTGCATTTCCGCCATCGGCAGGCCGGAAGGGGCGGTTTTGGTGAAGCCAAATCGGGTATCGTCGAATCGATTGTCGGGGAACGTGTGCCAGGGTTGCGGGTAATTGCCATGAGGGGCACGCGGATTGCGGCCGTCGGGAAAGCATGTCCAGAACTGGGAACCGAGGCAATTCTCCCGGTCGGTATAGTCCCAACGGGTGTAAACCAGCATCCCCTGATGATCCACACTGGGCTGCCACTCGCTCGTTTCAAAATAACTGATCGGGTAAAGGTCGCTTCCGTCCGGTTTCATGCTGTGCAAGACGGAGGTCGTCACACGCAAATCGGCACTTTCGCCAAAACATCGGATAAAGCCACCGCGACGCTCGGAAATGAAGACCAATCTCCCACCGGGCAACTCGCAAACGTCGAAATCGTTATACGGGCCGTCGGTCAATTGGTGCAATTCGCCCGTTTCCAGGTGGTACTTGAAAAGGTTCCAGGTGGTCTCAGGAGTCCATTTCCAGCAATGTTCCCGCGACGCGCAATGCGAAAAATAGACCGTTTTTCCATCGTACGAAACGTCGGGAGCCATGAACGCCCCTCCGGTGAGCGTTTTTCCCACCAACCGTTTTTCTCGAGACGTTTCGGAAACTTTCCTGTCCGCCAGAAGGTCGGTCACCTCAGGTTGCGGCAATTGCCAGCCCGAAATCCGAAAGAGTCCGCCGCCACGAACGGTATTGAAGCCGTAGACCTGCGTGGTGAAATGGCCTCCTGTGCGGTCGGAGTTGAACCAATTGGTCAGACGGGAACCGGCATAACTGGCACGGGCACAGAACAGAATGTCCGGGCACCGCGTCAAATCGGGATGGAGAAACATGGCTTGACGACGGAGTGCCGCCAACGCAAAAAAGAGGTCGTCGGCAGGCTCTTTGCCCATAAAATTCCGGCATTTCTCCACATCCGCACGAAGCGTCTTCAGGGCTGCCGTCTTTTCTTTCCCTGGATTTTCCAGTGAATCCAATAGTGCCGTAAGTCGCCGCAAAACGATTTCGGCAGGATGTTTTTCTGTCGGCAGAATCAGAGCCTGGGGATCGTAAACCTGTTCCGTGGCTCCACGTGGCGGAACGGCATCGCCCCGCTCATTTTTTCCCGCAAGATACATTTCCAATTGGCAAAAATGCTCTCCCCAATGCCGACGCACCCCTTCGCGAAACATTTCCGCACGGACACTTTGCAATCCCAGCCGGGAAAAGATGGTTGCCAAATGTTCCTCGGAAATCGCTTTCGCAGGCACCTCTTTCGGTGGCTGAGACCCTGGCGGAACCGTAATTTCCACCCCGCCGCGTGGGAAAAGGCGACTCTCATCCGGCATGTCTATCGCGGTATCCCGTTCGGCAATCCGGTGGAGCGTCGGAGGAAGCTGTGCCTGAAGAATGGCTCCCTCCAATAGAAATACAATTCCCCAAACGAAAGATTTTTTCATGGCAGGTTTCCTTTCTACCATAGGAGAGGAAAATAACGGGCTATTTCACAAAATCTTTCTTCAAATAAAAGATTCGGGCGATCATGATGAAAGCTGCTCCCAGGAGGTAAAAAATTGCCAACGATGAAAAACCGGCTTTCATGGAAAGTTGCTGACTCATCCAGCCAAGAACAGGCGGTGCGAACGAACCAATAATGAATGCTCCACAGCAGAAAATTCCGGTGGCGGCCGCATGAAATCGCGACTCGACAACATCGTAGATCGCCGCGAAAAAGTTGGAATCATATACCCCTTGTGCCATACCATAGAAAAACAGGGCAGCACAGCACGCAACAAATCCAGGAACGTTCACCACCAGAAAGACCGCCGGGGCAGCCATGATCAGTCCAATGCAGTTCATGTCCATACGAAAGCCGGGATGGGTTTTGGCAACACGGTCGGAAATTCGACTCGCAATCGCGATACCCACCAACGCTCCGGCAAAGAACCAAAACACGGCATGAAAGGCGGCAGTCGTGGGGGTCAACGACGGAAACGTGTCTTTCAGGTACGTCGTCATCCAGGTTTTGTACCCATTCGCACCGTAAAGACACATTCCAAAAGCAAGCGTCATAAGAAGGAATGAAGGTTTGGTGATGATCGCAAGAACCATCTCTCGGAAAGTCGTCTTCGTGGCCGTTCCATCCTCTTGGGAGGGCTTGCTCGCGGCAGGTGTGTCTCGCAGGAAAAAGAGAAGTACAAAGAACCAGAGAATCCCAAACGCACCAAAGAAAATAAATGCCCAACGCCAACTCTCCGGTCCCAATCCGCTGACCCAGCCCGAAACGCAACTGCAAATCACGATGCCGATGTACAGTGCCATCTGGTATATCGACAGCGCGGTGGAACGTGTATCCGTATGGAACTGCGCAATGAGCGAAGTCGAGGGGGAAGGCACCATGCTTTGTCCAATGGCATTCAGAAAACTGTATGTAATCAACAGTACGCCCACCGTGCTCGCAAAACCGGAGGCAAAGATTCCCACGGAAAACAGAAGCGTTCCGAGAACCAACACCCATTTACGGCGAAAGAGGTCTGCCGCAATTCCCGCAAAGGGAACCGCAAAAGCGTACACCAGCACGAAAGTGCTGACGACCAGACCGAGCTGAACGTCCGTAACGTCGTACGCACGAAAGTAGTCCTTGATTTGAGGAAGCATGGCACCATACATCTGCCGCGTTCCCTGCTGAAGGAAATACGTAACCCAGACGAGTCCCAAAAGAATCCATTTGTAATTATCCGATTTTGCCGCGGGATTCATTTCACGCTCCCTTTTTTGCCAGAGTTACCGTTCGATTTGTCTTTGCGCTGCGCCGCTCCGCGAGAACAAGCTGGATGGAATCTCGCGCATCCTCCGGTGTCAAAACCTGGGTCTTGACCGTTCCGTTCACAAGAGAGAGAAAATACTGTATTTCCGCTTCATATCCGGTGGCTTTCTGTAATTTTGGCTCGAAAGGCTTTCCCTTTGCGGGATAAATGGTCAAAGGTTGTTTTGCCTTGCTGTTCATCACCGCCACGGCATTTTCAAACACCACTTTGATCTCCGAACCAAAAAGATAGCTCACCGGCATGGCCCAACTGGCACTCGAAGTAACGACCTTGTTGGGGAAACCATAAATCGTCGAAAAATGGTCGAGGAAACCATCTTCACGAAGGTGCGCTTTGCTCGTCACCGTTTGTGGCATTCCAAACAGGAAGTTCACCATGTCGGCATCGTGAATATGAAGATCCAGAACGACTCCGCCCGACTTGCTCTCGTCGAGGAACCACGATTTTCCGCCACTGTCCCTGCCAGGCGCAGCCGCAAAACGTGAAAAGTCCGCCGCTTTCACCTCGCCATATTTACCGGAGTCGATCAGCTGCTTGAGATAGACATACTCCGGCCAAAATCGGAGACACTGGGCGATCAGGAATTTTCCCTCCGCGTTTTCCGCCACAGCAAGCATCGCGTCGCACTCTTTGAGCGACAACGCCATCGGTTTTTCACACAACACATGGTATCCCGCCTGAAGAGCCTTCTGACTCATCGCGGGGTGCAGGGGCGTTGGGAGTGTAATATCCACAATGTCGAAACCTCCCGCCTGGAGCAACGCATCGTAATCCTCGAAAATTTCAATGCCCGTAAAATCGGTCGAGGTGTCCGTACCTGCCAGATTTCCCACATTAACCTTCTGGAGTTGGGCAAGGTTCGAATCGCAAATCGCGTGAACCTTGGCTCCTCTTGTTTTTTTCCAGGCTCCATAGTGCATTCGCCCCATGAACCCAAAACCAATGATTGCCACTTTCTTCATAGGGTTCCTTTCCAGACTCAACAAGTTAGCAGGTACTTTTACGCCACTTGATTTTACCATTCACGATCGTCGTTTGTGGCTCCAGTTTTCCATTTGTCAGAACAATATCCGCGAAAAAACCTTTTTGAAGCCGACCTCTGTCCGGGATTCCAAGACTTTCGGCCTGATTCAGACTCGTCGCGCGAACCGCCTCGCAAAGAGGAAGCCCCGACGCGCGAACATATCTCTGAAAACCTTTGTGATAAACCAGGGTAGACCCCGCAATTTGTCCCGTCAGGAGTCTTGCACATCCGCCAGCCACACGGACCGGAAGCCCGCCCAGCGAATAATCACCGTCCGAACAGCCTGCCGCACTCATGGAATCCGTAATCAGCATGACCCGGTCCGCACCCTTGATTCGCACGATCAAATCAATCATCTGATCCAGCAGATGGATTCCGTCGCAAATGATTTCCACGAAAACTTCGGGGGCCAGCAATCCCCCGCCCACCATTCCCAAACAAAGATGGTGCAGAGGGGTAATCATATTGCAAAAATGGGTAATGTGCGTCAGCCCGGCAGCACGTACCTCCTCGAAACATTCGTAGTCAGCGGAGGAATGTGCCGCGGAAGCGACAATCCCACGACGGGCAAGTTCACGCGTAAATTCGAGTGCCCCATCCAGTTCCGGCGAATAGGAAACCTTCTTCACCGGCGCAATCGCGTTCAGTTCGTCCACCAGGCCAATATCCGGCATCCGTAAATAATCCGGGTTCTGCGCGCCCGCACATTCCACATTCAGGAAAGGTCCCTCCAGATGCACGCCCAACATCGTCGCACCGGCATGGGGATTTTGAGCATAAGCCGCCGCTTCCTGGCAGACTTTTCGCAGCGTATCCGCAGAAACCGTAAGCGTCGTTGCCAAAAAACCCGTCACGCCATCCTGAAGTTTATCACGTCCAAGCGTCTGAAACGCCTCTGGCGTGGCATCGCAAAAATCCGCGTTGGAACGTCCATGGGAATGAATGTCGATGAACCCCGGCATGGCGATCAGCCCTTCTGCTTCCAGGATTTCATCCCCCTCCCTGGCCGTCAACTCCTCCCCCATTTCCACGATCCGATCCCCTTCCGTGCGCAACGAACACCACGCACGATCCACGCCGGGAGAAACCAGTCGGCAATTTCTGATGAGCAAACTCAAAGCACTTCTCCCAAATCAATGCAATCTGCCGTGTAAATCAACCGACTGTCCGGGTGCAAGAGCAAATAAGAGGCTGGCAGTGTGGGGGTTGCCCGTTTTCCCGCTATCATTTTCACCAACTGGGATTCCTGTTCAGGAAAACACGCAAGCAAAAGGCACTGTTTCGCGTTTAGAATCGGACGCATTCCCAGTGTGGCCGCAAATCGGGGCATCAAACTCCGGTCACCGCTGGCCGTGAGACGTGTGTTCTGCTCGATAGTCGCCTCCGCAAGCGGCAAAACACGTGTCGGCAAATTGCCAAAATCCTCCACCGAGATTTCGTCCTCACTCATCGGCTCGTTGAACGCGATGTGTCCATTGAAACCAATTCCCAGCAGTTGCATATCAAGGCCGCCAGCCGCCTCAAGTGCCGTATCGATCTCTTTCGGATCGGCCGGATTGGGAAAATGCGCGTTCTCTTCCCGAAAACCTCGTTCGGGAGCAAATCGACGGAAAAGATTTTCGTGCATGTACTTCCAGTAACTCAGCGGATGATCGTGGGGCACACTGGTATTTTCCGTTTCCGCGTATTCATCGAGATTCCACGTCCTCAACAGCGAAAGATCCGCGTTCGCGAGGTTGAACTTTTCCGCAAGTTCCTCATAAAGCGTCACCATGGTATTTCCGGTGGCCAATCCCATGTTGAACGGCAACCCTCTGGCAATCTTCGTCATGGCCGCATCGAAAAGAATGGAGGCACCAACGCTGCTCATTGCCTTGTAATCACGAACACTCTCTATTCTCATTTTTTCCCTTCTGATGATTGGGGAATGAATACTCCTTTATATGGTCAACACAATTTCATTCTAACCCATGGTGAAAAGCAGGTCAAGGGGGGGAAATTTCAGGTATCATTATAAGTATTTACATGTTATCCGGGAGATGTTTTCGAGGAATCGTCGCAATCGTCCGCGTAATTTGCCAGACGATGAAAGAATCCCGACGTACGTTCTTATTCTTTTTTCCTTTCCCGAAGACGCAACAGCCAACATCCCACGCTACCCAGAAGCAACAACATCCAACTCCCCGGTTCCGGCACGTCTTCCCCGCCACGGTGGTACATCAGTATGCCATTTTGCCAACGAATGGAGTTGGAAACATTCAACCACTCCTCCCCCCATTGCAGGAAGGTTTCAAAGTTGAGCGTCGGCTCGCTTCCCACGGCCATCAAGGAGTAGTCTCCTTCTGGCAAAACATTCTCCACAAGGAGATACAGTTCGGAATCATTGGAGAAACTCAATGTTTCCACATCTGGAAAAACCGTATCTGCCGCGGGGATTTCCAGGAACATTTTCGACGCGTTTTGAAGTGTCAGAGAGGTCAGCGCGATACTTTCTGAATCGGTAAAATTCAACTCCGTATGATCTCCTACCAACGTTCCCTCTCCACTTACCGTTCCAGAAAAATTCCATCCCGCCCCCTGCCAGGTCGTCGTCCCGACAAGCTGGACATTCCCTACGGTGAGTTTTTCCGTACCTGCCGCATTCATCGTGTTGGTACCGGAAAGGTTCCAGTGGGGAGCATTTCCCAGATTTTGCTGGGAAGCAACGTTGACCGTAGAATTATTCCCCAACGTGTAGGTTCCGGTAAACGCCGTGTTATTTCCTGTCAGCGCATAGGTTCCTCCGCTGATACTTGTTCCGAGAAGGATGGTTCCACTGCCAGTGAGGTTACTGGAGAAGGTACTTTGGCCGCTACTATTTTTAGTTTGCCAATCGAGTATTCCACCTTGTTGAACTTCGACGGAAAGGGCACCCAGATCAGTTTCTCCTCGATTTCGACCACTTTGGAAAATGCCACCGTTCTGAATCACGATTTTCATACTTTCGGACAATTCCGATGGATAGAGAGCGGAAAGCCGTCCTGAAGTCACGGTCAATTGTTTCAAATCGGTAGTTATAACACCGGTTTGCAGTGCCACCGCGCCCGATGTTTTCAATTCACTTCCCGACAAGGTGCCTGCCAAAACCAACATTCCGTCACCTGTATTGGAACTTTGGACCATCCCACCATTGGCCACAATCGGATTGAAAAGAAAGGTATTATCCTTACTTTGCCCGGTTTGTTCCAGGATTCCTCCGATTCCGAGAGTAATTTTCGGTTTGGCTCCAGAATAATCCTCACTGGTGTAGATTTTCGCGGCATTATCGAAAATTCCCGGCAAAGCCCTTATCGTATCTGCCGTGGTGGCTCCTGAATCAAATTGCAGCGTTGCGTTCTGCACGGACAAACTGCCCGTTTTCTCCAGTGCCCCCCCCCCCTGCAAATTCAGTATTCCCCCAGAAACAGTGGTGGTGCCGGTATAGGTGCTTTTTCCCGTCAGCGTCCAGGTTCCGGTTCCCTGTTTGACGAGGTTCAATGTGGTGGTTGAGGTTTCTACGCGATTCTGCAAAGACCCGGCAAAAGTTCCCGACAGATTTCGACTTCCACCGACGGTGAGTGTGTAAGTACCCGCAGAATCGCCATTGGTCGTACCGAAGACAACCGCTTTGGTATTCGCCGAGGTCAACATTTCCAGAGATTGATTGCCAGCCCAAAGAACCAAACCTTCTCCGCCAGTACCGATGTCGATCGTCCCCTGGAAGTGAACCCCATCGTTCAAAGCGACTTTCCCCGACACGACCTGAATCGTTCCCTGAAACGCTTCCCAATTGGAATTGTCGCCAGTATTCAGCAGGAAGAGATTCAGGTCACTATTCTTGTTCGCTCCACCTGCAACACCCTTGATAAACAACGTTTTTCCAACAGTATCGGTTGGATTGGTGATCGTAACGTTGGTAGCGGTACGCGGCGTTCTCGTGGTTTCCAACGTCGTTCCATCCGTTGCACCCCATGTCAATGTTAACGCATAAGTGTTTGAACCAGTTCCAGTAAATTGCCCCGTTCCTCCGTTGAGAGTAACACTATCCTTATCATCCAGTGTTTGAGTATCACCAGTATTGAGAACCACGTCCGCACCCCATGCTGACAGGGTGAAAAAAACGGTCGCGAGAAAACCCCAACTTCCCCAGCGATTTCCCAAAGATGGGAGAGAATAGAATTTGTGTCGTCGCATGATAACTCCTTTGAAAAAAGAGGTGAAACCCTATTTACCTTTCCAACTTTCTTTCAGAATACCCGAAAAAATTTTAAAATCAAGCTAAAAATGCGTTCCGAAAAAGATTTTGGGAGAAATAGCGCAAAATTGCCTTTTTTATTTTCGCAAAAAGGAACTTTTAGAAAAAAGTGGGAAAACCCGAATCGTTTTCCCACTTCTGCGAAAGAGGTTTCCGAAAAAGATTAACGTTGAAAATGCCGGTTGGCAAAACGGATGAACTGCTCCCAGTCGAAATCCGTCACATCGTGTTTGCCATTGCGGATATGGTAGCCGATCGTCGCGCCGACGGACTGATTGAGCGGCGGCAAATCGGCAGAACGTCCTTCACCGAAAGCGTCCGTTCCCAGAAGTCGGTAGACCGGCACCGCATTCCACGCGGAAAGATACTCACCCTTAGGGTCTGCCCAACGATCTTCCTCAGCACTGGTAATGTAAACCGGCCGCGGTGCCATCAGAGCAATCAGTTCGTGCTGATCGAACGGAAGTTTCGAGACTTCTTCGCCATAGGCATGAAAATTCAGACAAAACCAGTGCGGAAAAGTATGGTTGATACGAATCACCCGTTCGCCATATTCCCGACGGCTCAACGCTGCGCCGCCACACCCGGAATTGTTGGAAATGACGATCGCAAACCGAGGGTCGCAAGCGCCTGCCCACAACGCGGTCTTTCCCAGCCGCGAATGTCCCATCAGGGCAACACGGCAAGAATCGAGATCGGAATCCTGTTCGATATAATCCATCACCCGACTCAAAGCCCACGCCCACGCACTGATCGCTCCCCACGATTCCCGCGTCCGGGAAGGGGAACCATAGAGCGAAAAAAGGCCGGCCTGGAAACAATCTTTGCGATCGGGAACGATGTCCTGATAGTAGAGCGTCACCAGACCATATCCGGCATCCAGGATTTTTTCCACATTCCACCGCGAGGCTGCCACACCACGTTCTTTTTCAGGTGGAAATTTTCCATCAGGAAAGATTTCGGAAGGGAAAATGCCGGGATCGTTCCAGATCGTCTGATTTCCACGAAAATTCATCCCCAAAAAACAAGGGACTGGCCGTTCCGCTTTTTTGGGGAGGTAAATCAGCACCAGTGCCGTTTCGTAGGGGATGGAAATTTCCCCCGCGGGCTGATGTTCCAGTGAATCGAAACTTTTCCGAACCGGGTCGGTGGCGGAAATTTTGTGCGGGGCGGGTTGGGGAGCGGCAAAATGGATGGCGACCTGCCGTCGGATCGCTTTTCCACCCAAGGCCTCCGTATCTTCTTCCATCACCTCAAACGTCACAAAAGGTGGATGGTCTCCCCGCAAAGTTTCCGGCACTTCTCCAAACATCTGCGTTTCCAACAGCTTCAGCAACTCCGGTCGCCGTCTGTTTTCCCAGATTTCCGCACTGGCGACAGGAGTACCATCTTCGCATACCAGTGGGTTGGGAAGAACATAGATGGGAACCTGCGATTCTTCATAATTGGTTCGCATGATTTCCGTAAGATTTTTCTCCTGAACCGTCTCTGCAGATCCGAGAGAAAAGGTTACCAGACAAAACAGCCCCAGAAACCACCATCGGGAAGGTAACATGTTTGGAATCCTTCGTAAAAAATTTTTTTGGGGGGGTAGGAAAAGCCTCTGGAACAGTCCCAGAAACCACTTTCCGAATTATACTTCATCTCCCCGCCCTTCGCAAGAGGAAATTTTTGAGAAAAGCTCCTCTTGCCAAAAAAGGAATTTTCGCGTAGGATAAAAGGACTGTGGAGATGGGAAGAGAAAGGATTGTCCGAAACAGGATACCATAAAATGATGATGCGTCAAAAAATACTTTTTTTCTGGATAGGTTGGAGCGTTTGGGCATGTTCTGGTTGGTGTGAAACGCCGCCAACGGATCGATTTGCGGAATACAAGGAAATTCTGAAAGAGGAGACGGCACCACCGCTTTCGTTCCAACCGATGCTCGATTTCCAGACTCCTTCTTCCGAAGGAAAGCTGGACGTGGAGGCCTCGTTTGTGCCACCGGTGGATACACAGCCGGGAATATTGATGTTGTCGGTCAAAATTCCTGAACCGTGGTACATCTACTCCATCACTCAAAAGGCGGGCGGTCCGTTTCGTACCCTGCTCCACCTTCCCGAACCGGAAAAAATTCGGCCTGTCGGTACGGTGGGTACCACGCCAGAGCCGCGAGTGAAGCTGGACCCGGAATTGTGGGAAGATTTAGCCATCGAAACGCATGCGGGGCAAGTGACGTGGAAAATTCCTTTCGTCTGGAGTGATCCGACGCAGATCGTGACGGAAATTTCAGGAAGTGTGGAAGCGCAGTTGTGCGACCCGAATACTTGCATGGAGCCGGAAAAATTCCCTTTTACCGCACGTCCGACCGCCTCGTTTCCAGGCAACTCCCCGGCGGAAAGTTCCCTGCCAGCAGAGGTTTCGCCAATGGAGGAAAAAAGGGCTGAAAAAGATGTTTCGGTAGTGGAAAAAGGGGGGGAAAAAATGCCCTCCTCCTACGCATCTTTATGGATTTGGCTGGCGATGGCGTATTGTGGCGGGCTGATTCTCAACCTGATGCCATGTGTGTTGCCAGTGATTGGGCCGAAGATTTACTCGTTCGTCCACCAGTCCGGGGAATCCCGATGGCGGATTTTTCAACTCAACCTCAGTTACACGCTGGGACTGTTGAGTGTCTTGTGGATTCTGGCCGCGTTTTCACGTCTGGGCGACCTCCTTCCGTGGATTGCGACGTGGTTGCCCGACGCGATTGCCAGCCAACTCCCCATGACGGAAAATCTTGCCTGGGGTGAGCATTTCACCTATCCCGGTTTCGTCATTTTCATGATCGCTCTGGTTTTTGCCATGGGACTGAGTTTTCTGGGTGTCTGGGAAATCCCCATTCCCGGTTTTATGGCAGGCGGCCAATTAGGGAAAATGCAGCGAAAAGAGGGACTTCTCGGAGCGTTTTGCATGGGAATCCTGACCACCGTTTTGGCAACACCGTGCGTCGGTCCTTTTTTAGGCCCGGTTTTTGGAGCGATGATGTCGCAGCCGGTGATGATTTCGTTCCTGGTCTTTACCGTCATTGGACTGGGACTGGCAACCCCCTATTTACTGATCGGAATCTTTCCCGCCTGGGTGAAATTTTTGCCGAAACCGGGAGCGTGGATGGAGACGCTGAAAGAAGTGATGGGCTTCTTCTTCCTCGCCGTGGTGGTCTGGCTTTTTTACAATCTGCCGCACGAATATGGGGTTCCGACGCTTGCTCTGCTGGTGGCTCTGTGGTTTGCCTGTTGGCTGGTGGGGAAAGTTTCGTTCCGTGGCGGTTCGCGCGAAAGTGTGTTGACCGCGTGGGGCGTCGGTTTTCTGGTCGTTTTGGGCGTCGGTGTCGGCATGTTCCAGCTATGGTTCGGGCAAAGTTCCATTCGGGAAGAACATCGGATTGCCTGGCAGGAATTTTCGGTAGAGCGGGTGGAGGGCTGGAAATCGGAAAAGAAAATCGTTTTTATCGATTTTACCGCCAACTGGTGCATGACGTGCAAGACGAACACCCTTTTTGCCATCGAAACGGAGAATGTGGGGGAATTTCTCTCCCGCCATCCGCAGATTGTGCCCGTATTGGCGGATTGGACAGAGCGTTCGCCGGAAATCAAGGAATACATCCGCGCCATGGGACGCAATTCCATTCCGTTGATCGTTATCTGGATTCCTGGCGAGGAGACTCCCCGATTGTTGGACGGCCTGATTTCCGAGAGCCAACTGCTAGAAGCTCTCGAAGAAGCTCTCCAACACCATCCCAGTAATCATTAACCCATTAATCATTAATCATTATTCCTGTTTTTCCTTCCAGAAATGTTCCACGGCATATTGCCATTCCGTCCAGCTGCGGCAGACATCGTGAACGAGCCAACCGATTTCCTGCCACTGCTCTGCGGAAAGCTGCTCGCGGAGGAGACTTTCCAACCGAAAACCGTCGTGGAGCGGGATTCCCTCGGCGTTGCGCGGTGATTGAAGGAAAAGCGCAAAAAAATCGTGTGATTTTCCCGGTTCATGGTTCCAGTCGCACGTACTACGGTAAATACGGCATTTTTCCAGAAGTTTTTCCGCTGTCTGATCCAGCGTCAACTCAAAATCGGCGAGAAATGTGTGCATCCGCATGGGAGGATGTTGGGGAGCGACTTCCTGAAGGTGAAAACGGACGCGGAACATTTTTTTGTCCGGGGAAAGCCCATAAATTTCCTCGATTTCCTGACGCAGCGTCTCCAGAGAGGGAAAACCATCCAGAATCGCATCCGTTTCGGTAAGTTCTTCCCAGGCAACCTCATCCACCTGATCAATCACAATCGGCCCGACCCCCGGAATAAAACTCCGTTGACCAGGCCGATATCGGCGACGTTTCCACAGACGAATCGTTTGGGTTTTCTCACCGCGACGAATGGCATCGAGAAACTTCTTCTTAAAAAGCAACATTACTCGTCGTCTTCCTCATCGTCCTCCCAGTCATCGTCTTCGTCATCCCAATCGTCATCTTCATCGTCCCATTCGTCCTCTTCATCGTCTTCATCGTCGGCCCATTCCTCGTCATCTTCTTCATCCCAGGGATTTTCCTCATCCTCATCGAACGCGACACACTGACAAGGGGGAAGTGTAAAGGACTCTTTCGGTCCGTAAGAATTTTTTAAGGAAGCGATGCCCAAACCGGTTGTTTCCAAAAACTTTCGCATGATGTACTCCTCATCCAAAATGAAACCAGGAAAATAATGATGAAATACCTTGTTTTTCATCCCCGCATATTGTAGGGAGGGGAAGAAAAATTTTCTTATAAACGCATTGTCGGCCTTCAGACCAAAATTCTTGTGCCTTTACCTTTTATTTTATCTTTTTTTCCAAAATTATACAACGTTCACCCCCCCTGAAAAAAGAAAAAAAAGAAAAAATATTCTTTCCCGAAAGATTTTTTCAGAAAAATAGCTGAAAAAGGTTTCTTCGACAAAAAGTTTTTTTCAGAATTCCAGTTATCGTCCTTTCCCATCCCAGGGAAAGAAGAATAATTGGGAGAATCCGGGGAAATTTCCGGGAGAAACCTCCTCTACCCCTAGAAATTGTGGTGGGGATTTGTTATATTGATAAAAAAGAATGAAAAAAATTCGGCTTTGGAATTGCCATGAGATACCCGCCATGTTAGCCAAGTTGCATACTCTGACACTGACCGGAATCGATGCCCACCGCGTGGAGGTGGAAGTCGATATTACGCCGGGCGAATCGAATATCACCATTGTTGGCCTTCCTTCGCTGGTGGTGAAAGAGAGTATCCAACGGGTGGTACGAGCCCTGGAAAATTCCGGTTATGCCACGCCGGGAAACAATGTTCTGATCAATCTGGCTCCGGCAGAAATGCACAAACAAGCCGCGTCGTTCGACTTGCCGATTGCGGTGGGACTGCTGGCGGCCATGGGGCAAATTCCTCAGGATAAGCTGGAAGAGTACCTCATTGTGGGGGAAGTTTCGCTGGAAGGTTCCCTTCGTCCGGTGCGGGGCGTTTTGTCGATGGCACTGGAATGCGAAAAAATGCGACAGGAGAATCCGACGCTGCGTGGAATTCTTTTGCCAACCTCCAACGCGGCGGAGGCGGCGGTGGTCGAGTCGATCGACGTGATTCCTGTGGGGTCGCTGTCACAGACCTTTGGTTTTTTGTTAGGGGATTTGGAGATTGACCCTGCCCCGTCGCGGGTGGACGAATTCTACGCGGCTCATTCCCGTTACGACATTGATTTTGCCGACGTTCGCGGACAGGAAATGGCGAAGCGTGCCATCACGATTGCGGCTGCCGGAGCGCACAACATGTTGATGATTGGGCCGCCGGGGTCGGGAAAAACGATGTTGGCCAAACGACTTTCGACGGTGTTGCCCGACTTACTCCCTTCGGAATCGGTGGAAACGACGCGAATTTACAGTTCGTTGGGGAAGGTGAACGCCCTTTGCCCACTGATTGTCAAACGTCCCTTCCGCTCGCCGCACCACACGATCAGCGACGCGGGACTGGTGGGAGGAGGAACGGTGCCGGCACCGGGGGAAATTTCGCTGGCACATAACGGGGTTTTGTTTTTGGACGAATTGCCGGAATTCAACCGTCGGACACTGGAAGTTTTGCGACAGCCGATGGAAGATGGCGAAGTCATCATTTCGCGAGCCACCGCCACCTCCACGTTTCCGAGCGATTTCATGCTCATTGCGGCGATGAATCCCTGCCCGTGCGGTTATCGGGGGGATTTGCGGCGGACGTGTAATTGTTCGATTCCCGTGATAGAGCGTTATTTATCGAAAATCAGCGGCCCTCTTCTGGATCGAATCGATATTCACGTCGAAGTTCCCGCCGTGCCGTTTGAGGAGTTGTCCGTCCGCAGCACGGCGCAGGGAACGTCCAGCGCGGCCATTCGTGAACAGGTGATTCATGCGCGGGAAATTCAGGCCAAACGTTTTGGCTACGCGGAGCTTTTGAATGAGGGGTATGCGGGAACGCGGAAATTTTTGCCAGCCTCCGGGAGTCCTGTCCACTACAACGCTCAGATGTCCACACGGCAGATTCGGGAATTTTGCCAGTTGGATCATACCAGTGCATTGCGTCTGCGGGCGGCGATGAATCAGTTTGGCCTTTCCGCGCGGGCACACGATAAGGTTTTGCGGATTGCCCGGACGATTGCCGATTTGGATGGTTCGGAGAATATCCGCGTGGAACATTTGTCGGAAGCGATTAACTATCGTATTTTGGATCGAAATTTTTGGCAGTGAGGAAGAAAATGCTGATCACAACCACAGAAAACATCCCTGGCCAAACGTATGTCGCGTTGGGACTGGTCAAAGGCACGATCGTGCAGTCCAAGAATGTCGTTCGCGATTTCATGGCTGGACTGAAAACGGTGGTGGGAGGAGAAATCAAAGGTTATACCGAAATGATGATGGAAGCGAGAAATATTGCCACCCAACGAATGATTGCCGAAGCGACGAGCATTGGAGCCGACGCGATTGTGATGGTTCGATACGCTTCGAGTGCGGTTATGCAGAACTCTGCCGAAGTCATTGCGTATGGGACGGCTGTCAAATATCTTTCGTAGTTTTATTTTTTCAAGCAGGAGATTTATATGTCCGAAACAAAAACTGTTGCCGCCTATCCGCGGCTCTGTCTGGCGTACTTCCTTCAGTTCGCCGCGTGGGGAAGTTACGGCTTCGCCCTGACAGGTTTTGCCATGAACGTGTTGGGGTTCAAAGGCTGGGAAATGGGACTTCTCGGAGCCGCCATTCCGATCGGTGCGTTGTTTGCTCCCATTGTTGGCCGGATTGCCGACCGTTACATGGCAGCTCAGAAAGTGCTGGCAATCCTGCACCTGTTGTGTGCCGTGCTGTTGGTGTACGTTGGAATGCTGGCCAGAGATTCCGCGCATGCCTCCTTTTGGCCGATGATGATTGCGTTGGTCTTTGTGGGAATTTTTTACATGCCGACGATTCCGCTGATCAACTCCATTGTGTTTGAACATGTGCCGACCCGTGAAAACGCGCCGCGCGTCTTCATGTTTGGAACCATCGGGTGGATTGCGGTGGTACTGTTCATTCAGGCGTTCTTTGGCGGTGGTAACAACAACCAATTCTTCTACGTCGGTGCCGCGTGCTGCGCGATTCTGGCGGTGTATGCGCTGACGCTTCCCAACACCCCACCGCAAGCTCAGACAGACGAGGCGGGGAAAAAAGCTCCGAGTGCGTGGGGAATGCTGGCGGATCCGAAATTTGCGGTATTTGCCCTGACGATTCTGATTGCTGGAATTGCGGCGTGTGGCGTCTTCTTTGGAACCTGCTTCGCCATGCTTGCGCAGCGTGGGTATCCGGGCGGGCTGGCACTGACGACGCTCAACCAGGTTTCCGAAGTCCTCTTCATGGCTTTACTGCCGGTCTTTGCCATGCGATTTGGCCTGAAAAACGTGATTTTGATGGGTATTGCCGCATGGATTGCCCGTTACCTCTGTTTCATGGATGCCGCGTTTGGCCTGGCACTGACCGGACTTCTGCTCCACGGTATCTGCTACAGCTTCCTCTATGCCGGCTCCTATACGTATGCCGACAAGATTTCCGCTCCTGAAATGAAGGCTTCCGTGCAGAGCCTGGTGGGATTCATCCTCCTGGGTGTCGGCCAGATCGGGGGCTACGTTATGGCTGGGTATCTGGTCGATATGTATCCGCCAGTGGTTAGAAACTACGCCATTGCCGAAGATGGCACGGTTGCGCTGAACGTCGAAAAAGATGGACTGCCCCTGCCCGCGTGGAGTGACCCGGCGGCCGCCGATTCCGCGTGGAACATGCTCGACCTGTCGCAGTACGTCAAGTCCGAAGAAGCCAAAGCTGCCGATGCCGCCAATGCCGCGAAGGCTATTGATTTCGCTTCCGTTGCCAAAGATGGAAAAATTGATTCCACCCTGCTCAACGCTCCCGAATTGACGGAAATTGCTTCCCAGGACGGCTCGTCAAAGATGCCTAAAGCAGAGGTGGAGCAATTGTTCTCGCAAATTCAGGAAAAACTGGGTGTCCCGGCGGAGAATGGCTCCATCAACCTGACGCGTGCCCAGTATTTGCAGGCTCAGACCAACAACTGGCCGCGGATTTTCCTCGTGCCCGCGTTGATGATGGCCGTTGCGTTCCTCTTCTTCCTCGTCTTTGGAAAGAACCCGGAGATGGCTTTGGAGGAGTCGGTAAAATAACCAAGGGAATCGGAACGGGGAAGGAAGATGTGGGTTCGACTTCCCTGTTCCACTCCTTTTCATCGGGTTAGAAAAAACGGGGCATGGAAACAATGAAACGATTTTTGGGAAGTTTTCTGGCAATACTGTTTTGTTCTCCCCTCGCAGCGGAGGAGGTGAATATGACGTTGGTGCGGCATTTTTTGCGTGAGATGCAACGACTGGAACGTCTGCAAAGTCCACCGTCGGATGAGAATATCCTCTATTTGACCGAACTCCCCTCCGAACATCGGCAATCGCCTGAACCGGTTGTTTCCCAAGTCGTTACAGAAACGTCCAAGCCCGTTCCGCTTCCTGATGTGTCGGAAAAACCGATCGAGGAAAAGGAATTTTTGGCCGAGTCGCCCGTGACGGTGGAGGAGCCGACCCCTTCCAAGCTGGCAGAACCCGCCACACTGCATATCGACGACCGCCATATCGAGCCACTTTTGCCGGTAAACCATGAGGAAGCGGTTCCTGTGCCGACGTTGCCGCCCAACGCTCCGGTCATGGCGGATACGTTGGGGACAGCCGAAAAGAGTCTCGAAAAACGTCCCTGGGGGGTGCTGACGCTGGTCGTTTTTTTGCTGCTGCTTTCGATCAGTACGAACGTTTTTCTCGGCTGGCAGTTGTACGAACGACGGAAATCATAGCCGCTCAATCAGCATTCCGCCATCCACCAGAATCACCTGTCCGGTGCTGTACGCCAAGTCGCCACGAGCCAGCATGGCCACCGCTTTTCCGATGTCTTCCGGGAAGCCCCACCGTTTCTGTACCACCAGTCCCTCCGCAATGAGACGGTCGTATTTTTCCTGCACCGCAGCCGTCATGTCCGAATGAATGATCCCAGGGCGAATTTCGTAAACCGGTATCCCGAATTCTGCCAGCCGAACCGCCCACAACTGCGTCGCCATGCTCACCCCCGCTTTGGAAAGGCAATATTCGCCGCGACTGACCGACGCAACCGTCGCACTGATGGAGGAAATATTGACAATGCATCCCGCCGCCTGCTCTTTCATCCGGCGTGCCACCGCCTGCGTCAAAAAGAACGGTCCCTGAAGGTTGATTTTCATCAGCCACTCATAATTTTCTTCCGTCATGTCGAGAATGTCGGCCCGGACTTTTGCCCCGACACCCGCATTGTTGACGAGAAGCTCCAGCGTACCGAACTCCTCAAAAACCGCGTTGACCAGACGTTCCCGTGCTGCCGTGTCGGAAACGTCGCAGGGATAATAGCGGATTTTCGCGTCGGGAGCCTCGCTTTGAATCTCCGCCACGACTTCCTGAACCGCTTCCGCCGGGCGTGTTCCACACAAAGCCAAATTCCAACCTTCCCGTGCCAGGCAGCGCGAAATTCCCAGCCCAATTCCACGTGCCCCGCCAGTAACCAACGCTGTTTTCATCGCGATACTCCTTTTTCAAACGATTTTACGGTACTTGCCACGCCGATGTTCCAGCCGACCTGGGTCTTCGGCACGCAGCATTTCCTCATAGGCCTGGAAATTCCCTTCCAACCACCGGACGGAGCCGTTCCCCTCAAAGACCAGCATGTGCGTACAAATCCGATCCAAAAAGAACCGATCGTGGCTGATGACCATCGCACAACCGGAAAAATCGAGAATGGCCTGCTCCAGAACCCGCATCGTATTGACATCCAGGTCGTTCGTCGGCTCGTCCAGCAACAGAACGTTCCCACCCCGTTTGAGCAACTTGGCCAGATGAACCCGATTTCGCTCTCCACCAGAGCACTCACCAACACGTTTCTGCTGCTGCGTTCCACGGAAATTGAACCGGGAAACATACGCCCGACTATTCATTTTCACCGTTCCCAGTTCAATCACATCCTTATCGTCGGTGATTTCCTGGAAAATCGTTTTGGAATCATCCAGGGCATCTCGGTGCTGATCCACATACGCCAACTGCACCGTCTCGCCAAGCTCAATCTTCCCCACGTCTGGCGTTTCTTCCCCGACAATCATCCGAAACATCGTCGTTTTTCCCGTTCCGTTCGGACCGATAATTCCCACGACCGCTCCGCGTGGAACCTGGAAGGAAACGTCGTCCAGAAGCGTGATCGGGTTGCCCGCAATCTCAAATCCCTTGCGAACATTCTCAAACACCAGCACCTTTTCCCCCAAACGCGGCCCCGGAGCAATCTGAATAATCGCGTCGCTCTTGGTGTCCAACGTCTGCGCATTCGCCAATTGTTCGTAAGACTTAATTCGAGCCTGATTTTTCTGGAGTCGCCCTTTGTGAGCCATCTGAATCCATTCCAACTCCCGCTGCAACGTTTTCTGACGCTGCGTCTCCTTCTTTTCCAGCACCCGCAGCAACTCCGCCTTCTGTTTCAGCCAGGATGAATAGTTCCCCTCAAACGGAATCCCCACCGTATTTTCCAGTTCCAGAATCCACTTCGTCACATTGTCCAGAAAATACCGATCATGCGTAACGATAATCACCGTGCCGGGATAGTCCCGCAGCGTCCCTTCCAGCCACTGCACCGTTTCCGCGTCCAGATGGTTCGTCGGCTCGTCCAACAGCAGCAAATCCGGCTTTTCCAAAAGTGCCATGCACAACGCGACCCGTCGGCGTTCTCCCCCGGAGAGCTTCCGAACAATCGCGTCGTCCGGCGGCAAAACCAGTGCGTCTGCCGCCATGTCGATCGTGCGATCCAATTCCCAGCCATTGACCGCATCGATCTCCTCCTGCAACCTCCCCATCTGCTCCATCAACTCGTCAAAACGGGACTCCTGCTCAGGATCGGCCATGAGTGCCGAAATTTCCTCAAACTGCTGAAGTTTCTGATGAATCGGAGCAACGGCTGTCATCAGATTCTCACGAACCGTGGCATCCAACTCCAATTCCGGTTCCTGCGCCACGTAACGCACCCGCATTCCCTTCGCCAGCTTCGTCTCCCCGTCGAAATCCTGATCCAGCCCAGCCATGATTTTCAACAGCGTCGACTTTCCCGCCCCATTCTCCCCCACAATCCCAATCTTCGCACCGTAGTAAAACATCAAACTGATGTTCTGCAAAACGACCTTCTCACCATACCGCTTTCCAACACGGCTCATCTCAAAAATATAATGCGGAGGCATGCGACTTCTTTCTAATTGAT
>JAUNBF010000130.1 GCA_030527185.1 Planctomycetia bacterium
TAGTCGGTGCTGAGGTATTTTTTGTTGTCGTCGACGAAAACGGTGACGATGGTGGCATTTTTGGCCTCTTCGTCCGACATGGCATTGAGGAGTTTTAAGGCTCCCAGAAAATTACCACCGGAAGAAATGCCGACGCCCAGTCCCAAATCGCGGGAAAGTTTCTGCGCCATAAGAATCGCGTCGCCATCCTCCACCTGAACGACGGAATCCAGTTGTTCCAACTTCAGAATGGCAGGAATGAATTCGTCCGAAATTCCTTGGATGCGGTGAAAGCCGATTTTGTAGCCGGTTGTCAGCGTTGGGGAATTGGACGGTTCCAGGGGATGGATTTTGGCACCGGGAAAAAAGCGTCGGATATAACGCCCCACTCCCATGACCGTCCCGCCTGTCCCCACGCCCGCGACAAAGGCATCGGGAATTCGCTGGATTTTGGCCAGTTGCGCTACAATTTCCGGGCCGGTGGACATGTAGTGTGCCTCGCAGTTGTCCTCATTGTCGAACTGCCGTGGAAGGAACACCACGGGATTTTCCTGCGCCATCTGTTCCGCCATGGCAATCGAGCCGAGAAAACCTCCTTCCTCACGCGAAACGAGCCGAATTTCCGCGCCGTAGCTGCGCATGAGGTTCTTCCGTTCCTGGCTCATCCACTGCGGCATGAAAATGGTGACGGGGTGTCCCATCAGCCGTCCCAACGCGGAAAAGGAGATTCCGGTATTGCCACTGGTCGCCTCGGCAATCGGCGCTTCGGGTCGCAGCGTTCCGGTACGGTAGGCTTTTTTGAGAATATGAAAGGCCATCCGATCTTTGATACTTCCGGTTAAATTCAGGTATTCCGCCTTTGCGAAAATCGAGCGAGGCTGCCCTTTCCAAAGAAAGTCAATCTTCAATAATGGAGTATTGCCGATCAGGCTGACGATTCCTTCCAGACGTTTTAGTATGTCCATGTGTTTTCCAAATAATCTTGATACTCGACAGGTCTATTCCGAAGAAAACCAACAGATATTCATTATGCTCCTTTTTTTCACTTTCGTCAAGAGTGCTGAGGAAAAAATGGGGTTTTCAAACGGAAGTCGCGAGATTTGCGGAAAAACAAATTATTAGCGACGCAACAAAAAGAATGCCCCTGTCTTTGGAAGGGGTGTTGTGGAGTGAATCCGAAAAACCCAAGCGGCCGGAATCAACGAATCATGCGACGTTTCAGGAGGAAAGCGGTTCCCAGCAGCAGGAGCAGCCACGTGGCGGGTTCGGGGACGGGAACGGAAGGTTGGGGCGAAAAGGGGGTGGTTGACAACATCGCATTGTCGTCAAATCGGGACAAATCCCAAATCAGGGAATCCCAATCTCCCATCTTCGGTCAGCGAAAGGAGGAAAGAGGACGGTTCTGTTCCTTTCTCAAAATCCAAACTCAGATTACACTCGTGGAGCCAAGACCTTAAATCGTCAAAATCCTCCCCCCCTTCTTTTTTTTGATGGTATTTTCGTTATACTGGAGGGAGTTGGTTTTGGAACAAAGGGTATAGGAGAGAAGAAATGCCTGGAAAGAATTTGGTGGTGGCGCAGAGTGGTGGGCCGACGTGTGTGATTAACAGTAGTCTTCAGGGTGTTGTGGAGGCTGCCCGATGCTTTGAGAATATCGGGACGGTTTACGGTGCTGCCCATGGAATTGAGGGGGTGTTGACGGAAGACCTGATTTCTCTTTCCGCCCAGACTGAGGAGGAAATTTCGCTTCTGCGTTATACCCCGGTCGCTGGGTCGATTGGCACTTGCCGCTACAAGCTGAAAAGCTGGCAGACGGAAGATTTCGAGCGAATCATCAATGTTTTCAAGGCACACGAGGTTGGTTATTTTCTCTACAACGGCGGAAATGACTCGATGGATACGGCCAACAAAATTGCGGAACTGGCCAAAGTCCGCGGTTTGGATTTGGTGGCGGTGGGGGTTCCCAAGACGATCGATAACGATGTTGGTGACAGCGAATTTCAACTGATCGACCATACACCCGGTTACGGTTCCGCGGCAAAATACTGGATGCACGCGGTGCAGTATGCCAATGAGGAAAACAAAGGCTCCTGCCCTGCCGACCCGGTGCTGGTGATGCAGGCGATGGGGCGAAAAATCGGTTTCATCCCGGCGGCTGCGCGTCTGGCGGATCCGAAACGGGAATTTCCACTGCTGATTTACATGGCGGAAAGTCCCTGTTCGCTGGAACAACTTCACGAACAGGTGAATCAGAAGCTGCGCGAATGCGGACGCTGCGTCGTCGTCATCAGCGAAGGTTTTCACGTCGGCGATTTGGGCGAATTGAAAGATTCTTTCGGCCATACCACGTTCAGCAGCAGTCAAATGACGGTGTGCCAGAAAGTGGTCAATTACCTGAATGAAAAGGGGCTGGCCGTGCCGGGAAATGCCCGTGGTAACGTTCCGGGAACCGACCAGCGTCATTCCATGGCGTACGCGTCGGTCGTCGATCTGGACGAAGCGTACGCATTGGGGCAAAAGGCCTGCGAACTGGCGGCACGCGGTGAGGGGGGCTTCATGTCCACACTTTTCCGCGTTCCCGGCCCGATTTACAGTGTGTCCTATGGAAAAGTCCCTCTGGAACAGGTTGCCAACAGTGAGCGAACGTTCCCGCAGGCCTGGATTACCCCCAACGGTTGCGATGTGACGGACGATTTTATCCGCTACGCCAAACCGCTTGTGGGGCATGAGATGTTGACGTTGCCGATGGTGGATGGCCGCCAGCGAATCACCCGGTTCCAGCCGATTTTTGCCGAAAAGCGGTTGGAGAGTTACGTCCCTCAGGCAAAACGGATTGAAAAATAAGTTTTTAAAAATTCAGGGAGGAACCATGATTTGCAAAAAGATGTTTTGGGTCTGTTTTCAGGTATTTTTAACCCTTTTCGTAACGCAAGAGGTTGACTCCCAAACGTTGGTTTCCATGCCAGAACCGTTGATTGCCCGCGTTGTCGGTCATCGTGGGCATTCCTCCATCCAGCCGGAAAATACATTGCCCGCGATTCTTCAGTGTGTGAAAACGGGGGCGGATGGTTGCGAATGCGATTTGCAACGTACCCGGGATGGAAAAATCGTCCTTTTCCACGATGTGAAAACGGATTGGAAGTTGCGTGATGCGGCAGGGAAACCGATTCGTGGGGAAATTGCCGATTTCGATTGGGAAACGCTCCGCCACGGGGACGTGGGACTTTGGAAAGGAGAGGCTTTTCGCGGTACCCGAATAGCAACGTTGGAGGAGTATCTCGATGCGTTGAAAGAGACCCCCTGCATTCCTGTCATCGAACTGAAAAAGCCTGGTCTGGAGGAGGAAACGGTGGCTGCCGTGAAGGCTCGCGGGCTGGAGAAACGCTGCGTCTTTATCAGCAGTTCACGTAAAATCCGGGAACTTTGCCCGGAAATCACGACGGCAGTTTTGCTCGGAAAGTGTGAAAACGTGCCCGACGAAGAATTGGCAGATTTTATCGAAAAGGCCTTGATTCGCGGAAATACCAACGTCGTCGACATCGAACATTCCCGGATGACCCCCGAACTTGCCCAAGAACTGAAACGGCGGGGGATTTACATCATGGTCTGGACGGTGCAACACGATCCCCAACGTCTGGCGGAACTTTATGCCATGGGGGTGGACAGTATTACCACGGACTACCCCGACGAAGCAATCCAGGCAATGCCGGGAAAATAAGGGCTTTGGCTCGGTCAGGGAGCAAGCAGCCGAACTCGATTTTTTTCGATACTTACCCGGCAGCCAGCACGTTCTGCGAAACGGTGCAGGAATTCATCCGGCGTGACCTCCTGTACCTCCAGCGAAACACGTTGTTCCAAGGAAATGCCCGCTTTCAGGAGGGAGTTGGCATCGAATTCCAGCGTGTATCCCTGCTGTTCGCAAAATTGCTTCAAAACGGGCAGGAAGGTGCCGGAGACTTTCCCGGAAATGCGGAGTAATTTTCGGTCGATTCCCGCGGAGGTGCGGGCAACGCTCGATTTTCCCTGCCGGAAAGCGCCGACACAACAGAGCGTTTCGTCCGAGGCGAGGAAGGTGTGGATTTCAGCAATCCCACGTACTTGAATCCGCTTCCCGGAAGCACGAATTTGGGTATCGGGAAAATTTTCACGAATCGTCGCGAGTTTTTCTTCCAGGGAAGGGGCGTTCGGGTAGCTTTTTTCCCAATAAAGCCGCTTTTCATCCAGGGGAAGAAGCTCGATGTGCGTCGGTTTTTCCTCATCCACGCGGAACGTCAGTCCCAACTGCCCCAACACCAGAATCATGCGGTCGATCAAGTCGAGAGGTGGGAGTTCCGTCTCCACCCACAAATCGTGAGGAATGAGTTTCGTCTCGGAAAATTTCAACCGGTTTTTTCGAGCCAGTTCCTGAAGAATTTCTCTGGGAGTGGCTCGATTCTCCCAACGCAGGGGAGCTTTTTTCAGCCAGATTTTCTGTTTACCAGGAGACAAGGTTCGGACTTTTTCGTGCATCTGTACCGAAAGCGTCTGGAGTTTGGAGGCATACGACGCAGGCCCGATGTACAAAACACCGTCCAATTGCGTCAGTTGCAACGGTTTTTCTTCCGTCGAAGCGTTCCGCAAAACTTCCTGCAAAATCGTGATTCGGCTGGCATGTTGGAATGTTCCTGCCAGGAGCGTATTGGGATCGACACGGCAATCGACCAGTAGGGGGACATTTTCCGCCCGACACCAGTTTCTCAGAGTGGGCCGCAGAGGAGCATCCTGCCACGTCAATGGAGGGAGCGGCTCGTACCAATCCGTATTTTCGGTTTTAGCGAAAAGTGGGCAGGTTCCCAGGCACCATAATCCAAGAACCAGAAAACGTATTATGTGAATTTTTTTCATCAGGTTCCCTTTTTCTTTAAGATTTTTGAAAAATTTTCCCCCCAATTTTCCTCAAAATATTTTCCAGACTCCATTATTTTAGCATAACGCGAATTTTTTTCCACCCTTACTCAACCAAAACAGTCGAAAAATTTTCGATAAACGGCACGACTCTCCCTTAAAAAAAGAAAGATGGCTCTTTTTTCGAGGAAAAGTATTGGTAACTTGCCCATTTGCGTGTAAAATAAGAATAGAGATTCCTGATTACCATTCTCTTGGAAATTTTGCTGATGGTCCAGAGTGATTCCAGGTGGAAATTTCCAGGGGAAAAACATAGACGAAAACACGCGAAAGGGAGAGCCGCCGTGAAGTTTCATAAACCGTTTCATCATCAACCCTGTCTTGGGAAGGCTTATCGCCGTTATCTTCGTTCGGCCGATGCCATGCAGTTCCGTGAGGAGGTTTTGAAAAAATACACTCCGGGAACATTGGAAAAACTGGTTTTTTATCCTCAAGTCCAGGTACGTCGTGCCGCAATTCTGGCTTTGGGAATGATTGGTGATTTTTCCTGCCAGCGAACGGTTGCCAGAGTACTGAGGGACTCGCACGGGAGTGTGGTCACACTGGCCGAACAGATACTTCCCATTCTCTGGAAAAGGGAGGGAACGCTGGAAGAACAACGCCAGTTACAACGTTTGACGGAAATGGTCTGTCGGGGAGATTTGCTTCATGCCGTGACGATGGCCTCGGTGCTGATGGAGGACTCCCCGCATTTTACCGAATTCGTCTACCAGCGTGGGATGGCCTGGTTTGGACTGGGGCATTATCCCTATGCGCTGGAAGATTTTCAACAGGTTTTGCGGAAAAATCCGTATCATTATAAAGCGGCCGTCCTGGCAGGGCACTGTTTCATGGAGCTGGGACAGACGGAAGAGATGATATGGGCTTTTCGCCAGGCTCTGGAAATTCATCCTGGTCTGAAAAAGAGCCGTCTTCCTTTCCCGCAGGAGGATATGTTTTCAGCCATCTTGAAACAGTACAAAGATTGAACGCGAATGTTCTCTTTTTTCCGTATCCCTTGTTCTGGAAAGGAAGATTTTATAGAATATACCAGTGTTCCTTGAAATTTCCGGTTTTCCGCACGAAAGCCCCTCCCTTGGG
>JAUNBF010000131.1 GCA_030527185.1 Planctomycetia bacterium
GACGCAGACGACGCAGAAGACGCAGATGATTTTACTTCCATCTCCATCCTCTGCGGAAAATCTTCTACACTGCCAACTTCTCCACCGATATGCTCTAAAAATACATGACAAGCGACCATCAGTCTCAATCATTAACCATGGATCATGATTTGAACCGTTTCTCCTTCATGGAGGAAGCGGGCACCTTCTGTCACGACCTTTTCTCCTTCTTGCAGGCCGGAATAAACGACGTAACGGTCGCCAGCCACGAGCGGGCCGCGAACGATCGTTCTTTTGGAGACGGTGGAATGTTCCATATTCACAATCCAGACATGATCGTCCATCACGGCACTGGCAGGTACGACGAGAGAATCTTCGGCCAGCGTGGCGGAACTGAACTCAGGAATCGACACTTCCGCAATCATGCCGGGCAAAATCGAGGTTTCTTTCGGAGCGTTTAACACAAACGTGAGTTTGTACGTCAACCCGACATCGGTCGGCTGCGTATCAATTTCGTAAAGCTCTGCCGGATACTGGCGGTTTGGCTGTACGTGAAATGTGACCGGAACGGTGAGTCCCTTGACGAACTTCCCCGATGCCATCTCTTTCTCCGGCACGAAAACTTCGATTTTTAATCGCGAAATATCGTGAATTCCCAACACCTCCTTGTAGGAAGGGGAAACCGTTACCATTTCATAAGGCTCGATTTTCCGCGTCGTGATAATCCCATCGTAGGGTGCCACTAAAATCGTGTCGGCCAAATCGTTTTTCGCTGCCTGGAGGGATGCTTCCAAACCGCGAATTTCCGCTTCCGCTGCCTGAATATCTTCCCGTCGCGCTCCCGCTTTCCCCTTTTCCAACTCCTTTTGAGCCGCTTCCAACGAAAGGCGAGCGTTGACAAACGTGCGATAAGCGGTATCGTATTCCGACGCGGAAACAGCACGGCGTTCCACCAATTGCCGGCAACGTTCAAACTCGTTTTTCGCCAGGTCATACGTCGCCCGTGCCTGTTCCACCGACGTTTCCAAAAGGGCAATGTCTTCCGGCCGCGCACCCTTCTTCATCGCTTCCAGATTCGCTCGGGCAGAGGCCAGTTTCGACTGCGCCAGTTCCAACTGAATCTGATAATCCCGTGGGTCTATCTGCATCAGTTTCTGTCCCCGGTGTACATGGTCTCCCGGTTCCACACAAATTTCAAGCAGTGGCCCACCTACACGAAATGTCAAAATCGATTTCTGAAAAGCATAAACCCGTCCCGGATAAGTCAGAATCCGACGAACGTCTTTCGCTCGCTCCACCGAAATGACCGAAACGCCTTTGGCCGCTTCTGCTTGGGTTTCCGCCGCCACTCCTTCCTCCTGCTCATTCGCTCGGGTGGAGGTAAACTGCGTGCAGAAAAAAACAATCGCCGCCATCAATAAAATTCCTAAAAGACAAGAGACCATCTTGCGTAACATCTTTATTTCTCCCTACTTGATAACCTTTCAACAACCTTGTTCCTGTTTGATTTCCCTGGAACAAACCATGCCATGCAATAGCAAGTGCAGCGTAAGCCGAACCCGCTCCACCAATGTCAACGAATCCTCGTCCGCGTTGTAGAGCAAAATCACCCCCCAAACCGCATTCATCACCGAAATGTGATAGTTCAACGGGTCTCCTTCCGCAATCTCTCCTGCAATAATCGCCTCCCGAAACATCTCACATACCGGAGAGGTAAATCGTACCTGAACGTACTGTCGGATACTTTCCACCATCAACTGCTTGGGAATCGAACGAATCTGTGCCAAAATCGCAATCCTCGCCGGATATTCCGTTAAAAATTCACACGACGCCAGAACAAATCGCTCCACCCTCTGCAAAGCAGGCATCGAGAGGGACTGAATCTCCTCCAGAAGCTGCTCCAAATACACAAAAATCGTCCGCCCAACCTCCCAAAAAAGGTTCTCTTTACTCTCAAAATGGCGATAAACCGTCCCTTTTCCTACCGAACACCGGTCGGCAATCTCCTGAACGTCCGTACTGCGAAAACCTTTCTCCGCAAAAACGTCCATCGCAGTTTTCAAAATCTGTTTCCGTCGGTCGTCTGGCGAATTCTTCTTCATTTCTGTATCCCCGCGAGAACCTTCATTGCACATGGACGGACTCGTCCGTCCATTAATGTTTCCAATATACCACCATTCTCAACTTTTGTCAAGGGCATTTTATAGACAATCCATAGAGCTTTATTAAATTGATAATTATGGTTGTTTATGCCGTATTTTCATGAGAGAGACGTGTATGACCATGATATTTATAAGTTTAACGGAGTACTAGAGTACGTCTAAAAAACATTTTCTCTTTTTTATTTTCCCATAAATTCATCTTAACGGTAAAAATGAGAAAAATCTACCTTAATCTATCTTATTTATCTCGGTGGTAATCCCAGCTTGAAGTATCCGCCGAGAAAAAAGGGGGAACGGAAATTTTCCTACGCTACCAATGGCTCAACCGATGTTCTCAAAATAGACGTGTTCTAGAGATTTTTCTGAAAGAATCAGGAACAGAGGTGTTCCTCTGCTCCACGAATCTTCGGACATTACCTTCGGTCGATCGGTGTGGCCGCTTTCAGCTTCAAAAACGACGGTTCTGCCGGACGCTGATACGTCACGGGTGCGGAAACCGGGGTAATATTCCCAGAGGAAACGGCCGGTTTGGCATACGAAACCGTTCGGAAGGGTTGGGAGGTATGCTGTACCGTTTTGTTCTCCATCGTCGGTTCCGCCACGGGGGTGGGACGCTCCCGCGACGTGGCAGGGGCATTTTCCGGCGGTGCCAGGATAAAATCCTGTTGCGAAACGAGTACTTCTCCAGGTGCCAACTCTATTTGAGGGTTTTCCACCGCCACAATCGGATAATTCTCCCCGGAAACAGGGGTCGCGGGCGCAGGAGTTCCCGAAAATTGTGAAACGGGACTAATCGGCGTCGTTGTGGCCACAGACGCTACATTCTGCGGATTCGCCGCATGTTCCAGAATCACTTCCGTGCCATCCGCCATCACCACTCGCTGCGTCTGCGTGGAAAGCAGCCCAATTGTGGAGGTTGGCGTCGCGACTTGAGCCACCGTCGCCATATTTTGCCCCACTCCCACGGAAGCGGTGGTATTCGGGCGATATTGCGACAAGTCCATCTGCAAATAACTTTCGTTTTCCATGTACAACGGATCGGTTTCTCCAGAAACGGGGACTGGGGAAGCCGCCCCCACACCCGCGTACGGAACGCCTGTCAAATAGGGGGAATAGCAGGGTGGAACCGGTGTTCCGGGAGCGCATCCGATCGGGCCGCAGGGACCGCTGACAAACACGATTCCCGCATTTCGCACATTTCGCAAAACCGCACGTCCTGCCATCAAAACGGCTCGCGTGGCACCCACCGCCACTTTCCCGGCACCTACCACCACGGCTCCTGTACCGTAAACCGCGCTTTCCGTGCCAAACGCGACAACTCGGCCAGCCCCGGCCACCACTTGCCCCGCACCATAAGCAACCCGTCCGGTCAAACGTACCGCTCCCGGAACGATTCCCGGAGCGCCGCAGCCCATCGGACCACAAACAGGACCGCAAAGGGGACCTGCCATGGGGCCGCAAACAGGGGCACACCCCGTATCACAGGGAATCACCCCCGTTGCCGGAGGTGCCGCGTATGCCATGGGAGGAGTTTCCGCATAAACGACCGCAGGTGGTGCCGTTTCCACGACATTCCCCGACGGTGCCGGAGAGATCACCCGCGCAGGTGGCGTCGGAATCACTTCGGCGGTGGTCACCGGTTGAATCACCGTGGAGGTGGAGGTGGGTTGGTAATAAACCGTCTTTTCCACCTTCGGGGAAGGTTCGTTCACGGAAATCCACTCCCCCGTCACTTCCTGTTTCGCTTCCGTGGCCGTTCGCCCGGAATAAGCGGAACGTGTCGGTTTTTTCTCATCCAACCCAATTCCGCTCTGCATGGCCTGAGCTTTTCGCTGTGCTTTGATGTAGCCCGGAACGCTCTCTTCCGCAGGATAATTCGCGCGATAGTAAACTCCCTGCGAAACGGGTTGGACAGGAACCGTCTGTTGCACCGGAACGGCCTGGACACCCTGCGGCGTCTGGATATACTGCACCTGGACGGCAGGATATGCCTGCGGAACATTCGGCGAGGCAACCATCGGTACATTCTGTCCCGGATACATGTTTTGCGGCATGGTGTTTTGCGGCGAATTGGCCGTGACGGTAATTCCTTTTCCACACGAGGAACAACCACCGCCACCGTTGCCCGAACGGAAATACGTTGGCGGCGTGCCCTGCGGCAAATTCGGAGCATAACCGGCATTCATCGGAATCGGAGCATACGTCTGATTCATGCTGGAACCCAGGATCTTCCCACTCTGCAACCCTGTCCCGATGGTATTTCCCATCCCGTTGAGGTTCTGCCCGACCAAATCGCATTTCCGGCAGGTCTGCCAGCTTTTCTTCAACTCGTCGATAACTCGCTCGCTGCAACCGACACCCTCCCAGTAGTTGCGGCCATTCCAGATTTTGCGAAATCCCTGGAACAACGGAAATCCCCACCCGCAACAGCCACTCCCGCACGGATTGCCACACGCCATCCCGGCAGGCAGCACCGGGCCATACGTCGGCATTCGGCCAAATGCAGGCCCCATCGCACGGTCGTCGCAGTCACCCTTGCAGTCATTCAGACCGTAGTACCTTTCCTGATTCGCGTAAATCGGCGCTCCCGAACGGTCGGTCGGCAACATTCCCGGAACGCCACCTGCCGCAGGGGCTGCCGCCATAGGAGCTACCATGCCAGGCATTCCCATTTCCATCGTAGGTGCCGACCCCAGATACCGCTGCGAATATCCCGGAGAAACCGACAGACCGCTCCACATCGCCAGGGCAACGAAAACAAGACTTCCAAACGACTTTTTCATCACTTTTTCCTTATTCTTCAGGGATCGATTCTCATCCTGTAAGAAATCTCTACAAGCCGTCTCCGAAGAAACGACATTCTATCTTCTCTATGCTCTATCATCGTCATAAAAATCGTTAAAGTTAAGAAAATTGTCAAAATCCTTAAAATTTTTTCGACCGATAAAGTTTCACCATCTTTCGCAGCTTTTCAAGATGGTTACGACCGAGAGAAATCGCGCACTTTATGATGATACAGCCTATAGAAATACCTATTCCCTTCTCAGAAGGATGGGAATAGGCAGGAAGATAAAAACGCTATTTGAAAAAACTTTCGTCCAGACGCTTGTGGGGTGGCGTGCTTTTATTTTTTCATCGCGGCAATGGCCTGTTGGGAATTGCGGATGGAGCAGAATTTCGGTCCGCACATACTGCAATATTCGTGATGGCCGCAGGTTTGCGAAATGGACTCTTCGTGCATCGTTTTGGCATTTTCCGGGTCGAGCGAAAGAGCAAACTGTTTTTCCCAATCGAATTGAAATCGTGCCCGACTCATTTCGTCGTCGCGATCCTGGGCGTGAGGCCGTTTCCGCGCAATGTCGGCGGCATGGGCGGCAATTTTGTGGGCAATGACGCCTGCCCGCACGTCATCGATATTCGGCAGTCCGAGATGTTCCTTGGGAGTGACGTAGCAGAGCATGGAAACGCCATAAAACGCGGCCAGCGTCCCGCCGATGGCACTGGTGATGTGGTCGTAGCCGGCACCGATGTCGGTCACCAACGGCCCCAGGACGTAAAACGGAGCTTCGTGGCACCACTGCATCTGATTTTTGACGTTCGTTTCAATCTGATCCATCGGAATGTGGCCGGGGCCTTCGATCATGACTTGGCAACCATGTTCCCACGCTTTGAGTGTCAATTCTCCCATCACTTTCAGCTCGGCAAACTGCGCCTCGTCCGACGCGTCCGCAACGCAGCCGGGGCGAAGTCCGTCCCCCAGACTCCACGTCACATCGTATGCCGCCAGGATTTCGCAAAGTTCATCGAAATGGGTGTAGAACGGATTTTCCTGCTGGTGAATCGTCATCCACTGCGCCAC
>JAUNBF010000132.1 GCA_030527185.1 Planctomycetia bacterium
TTTTTGCAGAGAAAGGTCGTGAAATAAGGGATTTTTGGGTTGTAGGGGAGGATGGAGAGGGTGAGTGTAAGGGCATTTAGGGGAGGCAAGACTTCACCAGAGAAAATTTTTTCGGAACGATGGAGTCAAAAACCGAGTTTTAGGGGAGATTCGGAACAATTGGGGATTTTTTTGACAAAAAAACACCCCTGAGGGACTTTTGGAAGCGTATCTCAAGGTTTTTCATAACCTTAGGACATTTTTCCAAGAGGACATTCCGTTGTCGAACATCACAAAGAAGACGGCTGAACGGTTTCATTTTTAGTTGCGAACCGAACCCTTAAACCGTCGTTCCCGCAAGCCGTAACCACATGACAATCCAGTCGCAAACCGTTGAATTTCAACATCTTACAAAATTTTCCGATACGATGAAAAGCCACCTCCCTCTTCTCCAACATCCCCCTTCCGTCCGATGAAACCACCATTTCACCCGGTAAAACCTGCTTTCCCCTCCGAAACACGGGGGCTTAAATGGGGGCTTACAGGGGTTCAAAACGGGGGCTTGCAATGCGTTGCAAAGAATTGCAAGGAAAAGAACGAAGTTTCGCAAGTGGTTGAAAATGGGGAACTTGTGCGCATAAAAAACCCCGCCTGCGACGATTTGCAAGCGGGTTTTATCGGGGCGAGAGGATTCGAACCTCCGACCCTCTGCTCCCAAAGCAGATGCGCTAGCCAGGCTGCGCTACGCCCCGTATTTACGCATATCCTACTACAATCTCCAAAAAAAGCAAGCAGGGGTGGTTTCCAGAAAATGGTGAGGGGAGAATTCGCGGGGGATTATCCCTGAAAAACGTTTATCTTTCTGGGGAGGTCGCTATTTTTTCACCACCGTAATCGCGTCTGGTTCCGGGCAGGTGTAGAAACAAGTGCCGCAGCCGATACATCCTTCGCCGACGTACTCGGTCGCTTCGTAGCCGAGCCGATTGATGGTGTTGCCGTGGACGAGGACTTTTTTGGGACAAAACTGGATACACAGACCGCAGGCTTTGCAGTTGTCCGCATGGATAATCACGGTCGGGGCTTGGAGCGTTTCGGTAGTCATGACATCTCCTTTTCCTGAATGGTGGATTCACTACTTTTTTCTTCCAGATTGGTAAAGGCTGTCGAATCAATATTCAGCAATTCCTTGGCCATTTCCCGAAGTCGGAATTTCTGGATTTTGCCGCTGGTTGTCAGGGGAAACTCCTTCACAAAAAAGAAATGTTTCGGGCATTTGTACCGAGCCATCTTCTTGTGACAGATTTCCACAATCTCTTCCTCGGATAGCGACTTGCCATCGTGGAAAATGACGAACGCACCGGGAACTTCCCCGTAACGCTCATTCGGCACGCCGACGACCTGAGCGTCGCGGATTTCGGGAATCGTGAGGAGAAAATCTTCCAACTCTTTCGGATAAATGTTTTCGCCGCCACGGATAATCATGTCTTTGATACGTCCGGTAATGCGGTAATAGCCATCCTTGTCGAGCGTTCCCATGTCGCCGCTGTGGAGCCAGCCATCCTGGTCGATGGCCTTGGCGGTCTCTTCGGGCATGTTGTAATACCCCTTCATCACGTTGTATCCCCGGCAACACAATTCCCCCGGCGTTCCCAACGGACACGTCTCTCCCGTCTCCGGGTCCACAATCTTGATTTCAATCTCCGGCAGCCCTTTGCCAACCGTCGTGGCGCGGATTTCCGGCGGGTCGTCCGCGCTGGTCTGCGTAAAGACCGGAGCCGCTTCGGTGAGGCCATACGCACTGGTAATTTCGCGGATGTTCATCTTCGTCATCACCTCTTTCATCGTCGGAATTGGGCACGGGCTTCCCGCCATGATTCCGGTTCGCATCGACGAAAAGTCGAACATGTCGAACATCGGGTGATTCAACTCCGCAATGAACATCGTCGGAACGCCGTACACGGCCGTGCAACGCTCTTTCTGAATCGACGCCATCACCAGCAGTGGGTCGAATTCCTCCAACATCACCATCGTCCCGCCGTGCGTCAAAATCGCCATCAGTCCCAGCGTCATCCCGAAACAGTGGAACATCGGAACGGGCAGGCAAAGGCGGTCTTCACACGTAAAATGCTGACGTTCGCCGATGTAATAGCCGTTGTTGACGATGTTGTAGCTCGTCAACATCACCCCTTTCGGAAAACCGGTCGTGCCGGAGGTGTACTGCATGTTGACGACGTTGTCCTTGTCCAGGTTTGCCACACACTCCCGCAGCCGCGTGTCCGGCAAATTCCGCCCTAACAACATCAATTCGCTGGTATTGTACATGCCGCGAAACTTTTCCTGACCCACGTAAACCACCGACTTCAAAAACGGAAACCGCTCACTGCACAACTTCCCACGCGGGTGCGTTTTCAGCTCCGGTACCAATTCGTAAACAATGTCCAGATAACTCGTGTCCCGGAAACGATCCACCATCGCCAGGCATTTCATGTCCGATTGCCGTACCAGATACTCCAATTCGTGGCTCTTGTACGCCGTGTTGACCGTCACCAAAACCGCTCCGATTTTGGCCGTCGCGAACGAAAAGGTCAACCAGTCGGGAACATTTTTTGCCCAAATTCCCACATGGTCGCCCGGCTCAATCCCGATGTGCAACAACCCTTTTGCCAGACTGTCCACCCGTTCGTTGAACTGCGCATAAGTCCACCGCGCATTGCGGTCGGGATACACAATAAACTCCCGATCCTGTTGCTGAGCAACCATCTGCTCAAAAAACTGACCCAACGGCAATTCGGTAAATGGCATGATTTCTCCTCAAAATAATGAGTTCATGATGAATGGGAGGTGGCTTCAGACTCCTGTCGCGAAAGGAGGGTATTTCTCCACATCCAAAAATCCTTCCTTCCGCGAGAGGTTTGCAGAGCGAATTCCCCCCTCCTCATTAATCATTATGTCATTAATTCATTAATCGATAGGGTGCGTCCGGCTCGTAATGAGCTTCCAAAATGGCACGGATGTCTTCGGGAATCGGAATCGCTTTCTGTTTCTCAAAATCGAAATGGACGAGTGCCACACCCCCCAATGCCACACACGTTCCGTCTTCCCGATACGCTCCGTGAGCGACGTGAAACGACGATTTGCCAATGTGCGTAATCCACGAACGAATCTCGACGTTGAAATCGGAAAATTTTACCTGGCCAACGTAATCCACCTCCAGGCGCACTAAAATCAAATTCCACGTCGGTATGTAAAAATTCGGATTAAACCAGCGAAAAATCGGGTTCCGTGCCTCCTCGAACCACGACGGGATGGAGAGGTGGTGGACGTGACCCAGTTGGTCGGTATCACCAAAACGTGGATGAACGATATATTTTAACATGACTCCATTCCTGAAATCAAAACCCACAAATGCTTAAAAAGGTGCGTACACAACGGCCAGAATCTTCGCCTCACTGCCAGCCGCGGCGTGGACGTGGTGTGGGACGATCGAGTCGTAATAAATACACTCCCCTTCCGAAAGCCGATACGTTTCCTGGCCGTACTGCACTTCCAGTGTCCCCGACAAAACGTATAGAAACTCCTCCCCCTCGTGCGAACTCAACGGATGTTCCCCCGCGTTTTCACGCACCTGGATGAGAAATGGCTCCATGTGCCGGTCTTTTTTGTCCGAGGCCAGTGGGAAAAAATCGAGCGCACTGGCTGCGGATGGCCTATCGGTCGTGGCCGTGGAACCGGAAAAACGAACCACCTTTTTATCCGCCTCTTCCGCCCCCACACTCGGAATCTGGCAGACAACCGGCCCTTTTTTCACATCGTCGTCCAAAAACGTCCCCAATCGCACCCCCAACGCGCGGGCAATGTTCAACAACGGCGTCAGCGACGGCACCAACGCCCCCGCCTCCAACTGTTCCAACAACTCCCGGCTGCAACGACTTTGCTGAGCCAGTTCCTCCGTCGTCATGTTCAGACGTTCCCGCTGAATGCGAATTTTTTCTCCAACCGGATTCTTTTCCATGGATCGTGATTCCCTGCCAATACCAACGCTTCTCAAAAAATATCCATACAGAAAAACCATTATACAAATTTCCCTCCATTCGTAGAGGGGGGGCACAAGATTAATGAAATAATGATTAATGGGGGAAAGGTGGTACCATGGGAAAGTTCCTGATTATACCAGGGGCGAGGTTGGTGGAATAGCAAAAAACGTTCCATTAAAATCCCTCTCATGAACCATTCATCATTAAATTCGCCTTTTAGCGGCACAATGCTTGAAAACGGGTTAATCGGTACAAAACGAATGACTTTTTTTTTCTTTACAACCCGCACGAGAAAAGAGAGAAAATGGGGAAAAATGGCAATTGTGACTTAACCGAGCCAAAAAAGCTGCCGATAATACCCATTACCACGAGATTAACAACTTTGTTTATTTTGTTTATTCTTTGTAATTGCGACGAGCAGTCGTTTTAAAAAAAATAAAACGTTGGACACTGTTTTCCACGATAGAATAATCGGAACATCCTTCCATGGGTTTTGAAAGTCGTTCCTGTTTTTAAGAACGGGAGTGAGACATTCCTCACGAAGCTGGCGTGTGGGATATTTCCAGAGATTTTTGAAGAAATGGGAAGGTCGATGAAAGTATCGGTGGAAGAAAGTCGTCCGCAGATCGAACACGGAAGAGAGGAATCGTAAATGGTCTGCTGTCAGCTCAGAATTTCCAATTGTTCTGAACTTAATGAGTATGTGAATGAGACATTGTGTCATCACAATCAATTGAAAAAAGATGCTTTTCGTATGACAAAGCGTCTTTTAACCCGGGGAGGGCGGCCATGCGGTATATTTTACTGCCTCCACGGGCCTCGAATGGTGAAGTTTACGGCCATTTGGGAAACGGAGAAAAATCAAGTCCTGTTCTATGGTCCGACAGGAGAAAAAGTTCAACAGACTAAGTTACTGGACCCGATTTCCGACCTGGAATTAGCGTCGTGAAGGTTGGGTTCAACAGGGAGGTCAACAGATGCTGGTATTATCTCGCAAAGAGAGTGAACGGATTCGAGTCGGCGATTCCATCGTCGTCACGGTCGTCCGTCTGACCAAAGACCGCGTCCGGCTGGGAATTGAAGCCCCGGAAGATGTATTGGTCTTGCGCGATGAGTTGGAAAAAGAAGGTGATTTTCTTTCCGAGGAAGTCCCGGAAGAGCGTCCGGTTCGCCGGGGAAATCCGATGGGACTGAAATCAATGGTGAAAGAGATGCGTCATGGCAGACGTTTTTCCGAGGAAACGGAAGAGTGTGTGGTCGCCACGGAAGAGACGCGAAAAGCTCCACCCAGACGAACATTCCGATGGTAAGACGGAAAAAGAACTTGGAGAGAGGGTGGTTTCGGCCACCCTTTTTTTGTGCCTGTTTATTCTTCTACACCCATTTCTGAAAGTGCGGCATGAACATCCATAATTATCGCTTTAACCCGGTTCCAGGCACTGTGCTTCCAATATTTTTATGTTTTTTAACCATAGTTTAATGAAAGCGATTTCAATCCTCGCGAGGTAATGGATGGACAATTTTTCGCAGCGGGTGGCGATTCGTCGGAACTCTTTGATTTTTAAGAAGATACGTTCGACAATGTTGCGTTTGCTGTAACGTTCACGATTAAAAGGAAGTTTTGCCTTCTTTTCGTTGCAACGTCTTGTCTTTCGTTGCAACGTCCTGGTATTACAGGAGTTATGTTGTGTGAACAGGAAATTTTTCAGATTGTTTCTGAGGAGCAACCTTTGTCACCACAAATGCGGCAGGGACGGCGTTTGGAAGGGCCGCGACGTGAGGGGACGGAGATGCTTGAAATGACTGATTTATTTTGGATATTCTTGTCATTTTAAATTGAAAGCACAGAGTCTAAAAT
>JAUNBF010000040.1 GCA_030527185.1 Planctomycetia bacterium
GGGCGTGGCGGAAATCCTGGCGGTGTCGATGGAAAATTGGGAAAAACAGTTCCTTTTGGCGGAAAGTCTCACCCGTGCCCGAAATGAAAATGCCGATTTGCGAAAGCGGCTGGGAGTCCAGAGTGAGATTGTGGGGAGCAGTCGGTGTGTGGCGGAAATTACGGAACAGATTGCCATGGCAGCCAATACCCGCTCCACCGTTTTGATTCACGGCGAAAGCGGCGTGGGAAAAGAACTGGTCGCCCGAGCGGTACACTATTCCAGCCAACGTAAAAAGAACCCGTTTATCTGCCTGAATTGTGCGGCCTTGTCGGAAGATTTGCTGGCCAGCGAACTTTTCGGCCACGAACGGGGAGCTTTTACCGGGGCTACGGATAAAAAAATCGGAAAATTTGAAGCGGCCAATGGTGGGTCGCTCATGCTGGACGAAATTGGCGAAATGAGTCTGAATATTCAGGCCAAGTTTCTCCGTGTGCTGGAAGGGCATCCTTTTGAACGGGTGGGGGGAAACAAGCCGATCCATGTCGATGTGCGGGTGATTGCGGCGACGAACCGAGACCTGGAGAAAGAAGTGTTGGCGGGACGGTTTCGCAAAGACCTCTTTTTTCGCCTGCGTGTGATTGAAATTCTGGTACCACCTCTGCGAGAAAGAGCGTCCGATATTTTGGAACTGGCGGAACATTTCTGCGTCCAGTTCCGCAACGAAACGGGCAAGAAAATCCTCGGCTTTTCTGCCGAAGCGGAAGAAAAACTGATGCGTTATTCCTGGCCGGGCAATATCCGTGAGTTGAAAAATGTCATTGAACGAGCCGTCGTTTTTGCACGCGGAACTCGAATTGAGGCACAGGACTTACTCCTCTCCAGCCTCGCTTCCGACACGCCTGTCACCCCGGATGTCCAAACCGTTTCGGAAAACGCTCCTTTTCAGCCCAAGTCGTTGGAGGCCATTGAGTTGGAGCATATCCGAAAAACGCTCCTCTACACTCAAGGAAACAAGAGCAAGGCAGCCTCCCTCCTGGGAATCGAGCGCACAACACTTGACCGGAAGTTGAAAAAATTGATAATTGATAATTATCGCCGTTGAGCCATTAATCATTAATCATTGTACCATGTCCAGAATACTTACATTGGGATTGACGCCATCGTGGCAGCATGTGTTGGAATTTATACACCTGAAATGTGGCGAAGTCAACCGTGCGACCGCCTCACACTGGTTTTCGGCAGGAAAGTCGGTCAATGTCGCCCTGGCGATTCATACGTTGGGGGGAGACGTACACACGATTCTTCCCGGTGGCGGCCAAAATCGGCTCAAAATGGAGGAAGATTTTCAAAACCTCCAGCTTTCTCATCAGTGGCTGGAGACGCAATCGGAAATCCGCGTCTGCACCACGCTCATCGACCATGCCACGCAAACGATTACGGAACTGGTGGAAAATGGTACGCCGCTGACCGATTCGGAAATTGCGGCCTGGCTGGCGTTGTGTGAAGAGACGTTCCCCCGATTCGACGTTTTCGTCCTTTCAGGAAGTCTGCCTGGCGGGGTGGAGGAATCACTGTACGAAAAGATGATGGCCAAAATCCCTGCCGGAAAACCTGCCATTCTCGATTTTCGCGGAAAAGGACTGCTCGACTGCCTGAAATATCGTCCGTTTCTGGTGAAGCCGAATCGGGAGGAGCTGGAAATGACGTTCCAGACAAAATTGACCACGGAAGAAACCCTTCTGGATGCCTGTCACGACCTGAATCGGCAGGGGGCGGAGTGGGTCGTGCTGTCCGATGGGCCGGGGAAACTTTACGCGGTTTCAGAAAAAGAGACACACTGCTTCCGTCCACCCCAAGTCACGCCACCGGAAGGAAAAACGCTCTGTCCCATTGGCTGCGGCGACGCGCTGACCGGAGGGATTGCCCTGGCCCTGGCGGAAGGAAAATCCCTCCCCGCCGCGGTCGAATTCGGCATGGAAATCGCCGTCCGCAACCTTTTTCAAGTCACTTCCTGTAGATTTTGATGGGTTTTACAGTCCCAACGTAGTCGTATCAAGGAACGTCGTTTTCATTTCGGTATAACCTGCCTTGTCCGCAGCTTTTTTATCGTTCGGTGCCATGATTTGGGAATAGACCAACTGGTTAATCCCCACCAGGTACGCCGTATGTCCATCCGCAAAGACAACATTCGCCCCAGTTCCGCCGGGATGGTAGCTGGAAGGGCGGGCTGTTTTCAGACTGACGTTAGTATTGTAACCTACCGCTGGTTTTGGCACTTCGGTTCCAAAATTATAAACGCTACCCCACAGAATTGCCCAGGGATAGTAGGCATCCGCCAATTCGGTGTTCCCGTTTTGCGTGGTGCTTCCCCACTGGTACGTTTGGATATTTTCCCCAAAAAGAACGGTATAGGAAGAACCATCCAATGCTGCCAGCCGATCGACAGAATTTCGCAGATTTTTCACAAAATCGGTCGGTTTTCCACTATACGAAGAGACCAACGCCCCTAAATCTGCCGCAGGGATATTATTATCGTCTTTCACCACGACGCTGTTTCCTGTGCAGTACCCACTGTTGGCACCGTATGCCAGAGGTGCGTAATTGGCGGTATCTTTTAATTTCGTTGGATGGGTGGGACAGGTTAAAAAGGATATTTTGTTACAGGTAGGAATTCCCATTTCCCACTGAGTTGCCAGCGCCGTTTCTTCCAAGTGCGGCAACAGAGCAATGACCCAAGTCGCTCCAAATGTATTTCCATTCTTATCCCGATACATCTGCCGGGAATAGGGGAGAAAACGCTGCGTCGCATTGTACGTAAGCGTTGCGGTACTCAACTGTTTGAGATTGTTCTGGCACTGCATTTGCCGGGCCGATTCCCGGGCACTGTTGACGGCGGGGATGGTCAAACCGACCAGCATTCCCATAATCGCAATGACGACGAGCAACTCCACCAGCGTGAACCCCAACGAACGGACATTTTTGGCACAAGTATTCATGACACTCCTAAAAATGATGTTTTTTCAAAATCCTTTTCCCCAAATCCAAACATTCCCCCCATTCTCTACGCTTATTTTGCTCCAAAAGTCGAAAAAAATCCAGCCCGACCACCCACTTTTTTCGTATTTTTGGAAAAAAGGGAGGATAGGTCTGGATTTTTCCTGAAAATTGGCGAAAATAAAAAGAGTTGAACGAAACCAAACGGGATTGTTCCACGTAAATGAATTGCATTGTTTCTTTCATCGCGCTATTAAAGGAAAAAGTCCATGTCCGTACACACACTTTGTCATTTTCGGAAATCCACTTCCACTCGTGAACGTCGGGGATTCACGCTGGTCGAACTGCTCGTCGTCATTGCCATCATCGGTGTCATGATGGGGCTGCTCCTCCCCGCCGTCATGAACGCCCGCGCCACCGCTCGTGTAACAACCTGCATGAATTCCCAACGGAATCTTGCCACCGCCATCCTTACGTATCATACCAGTAAACAGGCTCTTCCGTACTATGAGCGAAATGGCTGGAGTTGGGAAAGGCAGATTCTCGAAGAATTGGGGTTGGGAAAAATCGCAGCGGCTATTGATGATGAAGTGACTGCCAATAATCTTGATCCCTATAAATGGACAGCACCTCCAGTCCAAAAGGAATTCAAATGCCCTTCCGGGGACGCAGATACTCGTGGGGCGAGTTATGTTGTAAATGCGGGAACGTATAATACCTCGGCAAGTTCGGATAATTATCGAAACCCTCAATTTCTCGGTTCGGGATTGTTTTTTAACTATGTCTCCAACGCACGGGTGAAAAAGACTCTTTCTTCCGTGACGGACGGTGTTTCCTCGACGATTTTATTGTCGGAAAACCTCAAAAATTCTTTTCGTAATCTGAAAAATAATAGCAACGGCAATATGGGCTATGTGATTTCTTCTTATTGGCACTGTGCCAGTCAGAATGGTAACGCTCAGACAATCAAAAATACGGTGGGAATTACCTGGGTGGCTCCAAACAGCAGTAATTCAACCGAGTATTCCAACGCTGCGTTGGATTGTAATTACAGCAATAGCAGTGCCCCTCGCAGTCGCCATGCGAATGTCAACAATATCGCCTTTGCCGACGGGAGTGTGCGGAGTGTTAGCAAAAGTATCTATTATGGCACGTATTCCTTACTGATGGCTCCTGATGACCGACAGTTTTTTGCAAGTGGCGTTCATTTCAACGACCCCAATTTCCAGTAGTGTTTTTCGACAAGATTTTCCCCAAAAAAGAATCAGGGTTCCAGCAAAAGAACCCTGATTTTTTATTTCTGCGATGACTGAAACAAGCTGTCGTCCTCTTACAGGCTCAACGCACTGACGGGGCAGGCATCAATGCAGGCACCACATTCGGCACAAGCGGCTTCGTCGCACTGCGCTTTATCATCCACCACCTGCAACGCACTGACCGGACAAGCATCGACACAGGAACCACAACCGATACATTCTTCGCTGACTTTCACTGCCATTTTGACTCTCCTTAAAACTGATTTTAACAAAACAGGGATTGAGAACAAAATCCCAATCCTCACCTATTATATAAAATTTTCTCCTTTTTGACAAGGGCAGGTCTGATGGGAAGGAATGGGCATAGAACATTTCCACCGCACGGATAGAAGGTTCCCGCGTTGTTTATACTTCCTTCACTTGAGCTTTTCGGATTCACTCTCCCATGCCCCCCAAGAGAGAGACTTTCGTTTTTGGGAAATTCAACGCAAAAGGAGTATAAAATAAGTCCTTCGGTTTTATGACAGGTTGTTTTTTACTGGGAAATAGACTGTGAAAACACCTTTTTCAACATTTCCAACAGTGTTTTCTGAATTTTTTCTTCCGCCGTCACTTCCAGGCAACTGCTGGAGGCTCGCCAGGTGGTATAGCCACCCAAGGCAAAGTCCGCTTCGGTGGGCAAATAGCCGAGATAACCGTTGGCCATGCTGATGGTGAACGTCATGGTTGCGGGGGAGTTGCGGCGAATGGCATGTCCCGTGGCACTGTACGTTTCTGTCGGGAGAAGGGTAATCCCCACCTCTCCCAGCCGAAAGACCTGCAATGGCACCTTTCGCGTGTTCGGCCAGCTCTCCAGATAAACGGTTTGAAAAGCGTAAACATCCTCGATCGTGACAGGTTTTTCGGGGTTCTCCAGTTTGGCAAGGTGTGTTTTGGCTGCCGCGACCTGTTCGGGTGTCCCTTTTCGGATGCCGAGTTCCGGTTCGCAATATTCCACATGGAGCGGAACCCAGTCGGCAAAGGTGATTTTGGAATACGCTCGCAGGGCAGCTTCGGCTACCGATTTTCCGACGGTGAACATGTCGAATTTCCGCGTCGGATTGTAAAAATCGATACAGTTCGTGTCGCCACTTGTGCCATTTGTCATCATGGCAAAAAATGGCTGGCCGTTTCCCAACCGGGTTTCCATTTCCCGGCAAAAAACGCCAAAATAGTCGGCAGAAAGGTCGGGGGCACCAGCATAATGCGTGGAGTAATTCGCCAGGCAGGCCAACGGTTTCCCCTCCGGTGTCTGGAACGCCAGCAGATAAACGGCAGGATTGGGAACACCTGTTCGGCAGATTGCCTCGCCGATTTTGTTTCCCGGATTCATCTGGGCATAATCCCCTGTCGAGCCGGTAAAATCACGATTTTGCGTCCACGCGGCTCCCGGACGCATCAGAAAACGTCGGCAAAAAACGTTGTTCGCGTCGAAATCACTCCCCCATCCGATTCGGGCATCCTGACGATTGGCATAAGCGGCCAGAATCGCTTCCACCACTTTTGCCTCAAAAAAGGGAACGTACCGTTCGTCCGCCGGAACGCCCAACAGCCGCATGAGGGAGGGTGCGGAGTGGCAGTGCGTTGACGAAATGGCAATCTGGTGAGGTTTCAAAGGTGTTTTTTCTGCCACACGAGCTTTGACCGCCTGAACGATGGTGTCGGGAATGGTACACACATCGGCAGTGGCAAAAACCAGCGTCGTCGTTCCGTCATCCACCACCAAAACCCGTACCAAGAGCGGATCGTGGACTTTTTCCACATAGCGAGGCGTAAAGCCGCCATTCACCAGCACGGGAAAAAATTCCGGCGTAATCTCCACGCAGGCCGTGCCAACTTTCATGTATCGGGCTGGCTCCTGGGCGGAAAGGAAGGTGGGGAGGGCACCGAGAACGGCACTTGCGGCCAATCCTGCCTTGGTAAAATCGCGTCGGGAAATCTTTGTCATGGTTTAGCTCCTTTTTTCAACGGATAATGAAGGGGGGAAATTCCTCTTGAGGGGTAATGAAAATCGTTTCCAACGGTGGATCGTTCCCGGTGGGAGCCGTTTTGGCGGTAAAAAGGAATTGCCGATGGAGTAACGTTCCGTCCCAACGGTCCAGGCAAGCCCAGTAAAAACGTTTCGGCGTCGTCATTTCCATCATCGGCACCCAGAGACAATCCTCTTTTTCCAGCACATTTCCCACGATAGCCCATTGTGGAGATTCGGGAACGTAAATCCACTGCAAACGTCCTTCGGCGGTCATGTCGAGTGCGACCAGATACGCTTGTGGTCGAGTGGAACGTTGGGCAGGAGGCCAGACGCTCACCCGCGTTCCCATCCGGGCAAAAAGCTGTTTTCCGTCGCTCGAAAAAAGGAGCCACGGCTCGGTTTCCGGCGGATTTTCCTCCTCTTTCCAGGTTCGCGACGGCAAGAGTTCTCCCCACAAATCACGCGGCAGGAAATCTTCAAAAATCACCTTTCCCGTCGGGTCGAAAATTTGCGTCATGGTGCAGCGATACCCTTCCGGCGGGGGAACGCTCTTTTTTTCGGCAGCTTCCCGGCGGCTTAACTCCTGTCGCCATGGGGTTTCGTGGAGACTCTCTGGAAAATCCCGCAAAAACTGACGAAAATCGGCAATCGTTTCGGGGGGGCCGCTCCGTTGGAGCCGAAACTGGACAAAAGTTTCCATCCGTTTCTGCCAGCGTTCCTTCCCATCCGCAGGGAGTTGGGCAAGCGTCTGGCGGAAAAGGGTTTCTATCGTCCGATTCCCATACCACCGATTACCATGGACAATCCGAAACCGATCCCACTCCTCCAGAACGTCCCAGTTTCCCTGTTGAATCTGCGTCTGCAAGGTTTCCCACCGCGTTCGTTGTTCTGTCGACAATTCCGGGCGTTGGAGGTCGTACAAAGGCGTTTCGGGAATTGCCAGAAAGAACAAAAAAAGGGATAGGTAATTCATCATTCCGCTCCTCGTGCCGTTCTACTTCGCTGGCGGTACTGTTCCAGAAAATGCTCTACCTGCCGTAAAACTAGCGGACTTTGCAGCACAATCAGACTACGGCTGGGGGCGTCGTAAACGATTTCCCCTATCCCGCCCGCGTTTTTCCAGGTCTGCGGAGCGATTTTTTGCCGGATTCCATCCAAAAAGATTCCAGACGCTTCCTTTTGGGAAAGAATATCGCCGACAGGATAAAATTCCACCATCGTTTTTCGTGCCGCGGACTGGGGGGTGGTTAGGAAAAATACGTCGGCGGAAACGGGATAACAAAAAAGCGGAAAGGGACGAATCACATCCGTAAGCACCTCTTCCAACGTGAGGTTTTCAAAACTTTTGGCCACCTTCAATCCCAGCATATTCGTCGGCAAATCCGGTTTTTTCCCATCGTAACCGGGAATTTCGGCATCCATCACCAAATCCTTGACCGAAATTCTCGCAATGGCCTCCTCCTCCAGAATCAATTGGATTTTGGCGGTTCGAGCAATTTCTGCCAGGACTTCCCGAAGAGGCATCCCGTCGCTAAAGTCGCATGAAATCAGGCGTTTACGAGCTTTTTCCGACTGAATCCACCGCGGTGTGGTATCCGCTTCTCCCATTTGCGTTCCATCCTGGCGTCCCCGCAGAACGGCCGTTTCGCTGGGTTCCTGCAATGGCATTTTTCTCGCAAAACGAAGTTGGTTGCAAAACCGTTGTACTTCCTCAATCATGGAAGGGTAGTGAGAAAGATTGACTTTGGCCGCACTTCGTGAGGAGGTAATTTTTCCCGGCCCCCCATATTCGTCCCACGTGGCAGGGTGAACGAATGTCCGAATCAGACGCAGAATTTCCTGCAAACCGGATTGGGCGTTGTGACTTTGCAGGGTGTTCGTCGTGGCCAGGTCTTCCAGATTCAAAGTCGTCCGCTCTAATTTTTCCCCGTTATGAGCGGCCTCACGCAACATTTCCGTCACCTCCAACCCCACCACTCGCAACGTCTGACGTGCTGGCATACAGCCCAGAGAACATTCCTCCAGAACTCGCTCCAAAACTTCCCGAACGGTGGTATCCTGCAACCGAAGAGAAAGCGTTCTGTCGGGTTCCACTCCCAGTTTTTTGAGACGTTTCCAGTCGGCATAAAGGGATATGCCGGAAATTTGAGTGACCATTTTCAAAACACCGGTAATCGGTTTTTCCTCCATCTGGAACGTTTTCAGAGGAATATCCAGCTTTTCGACGATGCTTTCAGGAAGATATTCCCCTGTGGCAGTTTCTGAAACCGTCGTCAAGGAAGAACGTTTTTCCGCAGGACGCGATGAGGGAACCGTAGTCTGCGAAGTCTCCTCTTCCGCAAAGACATCTTCCTGTTCCGCAAGGTCGGGGAAGTTTTCCAGCGATTCCCGCAAACTTTCCGCCGGCTCCGCTCTTTCCGCCTCCCTCTCCTCCACAAAAAGGGAGGGACGGGATTTTCGCTGGAATTCCAGCCGATCTCCCTGAGGAGGTTCCTCTTTTTCCGATTCCAAAATATCCAGTTCCTCCTCCACATCCGAAGAATCGATGGTAATCCGCTTTTTCTCCGATGTGGCCGAGATGTTTTCCTGGCTTGTTTTCCCATTTTCCAAAGGTTGATTTTCTTGGGAGGGAATTTTCTGCTCACTGAGCAATTGCCGCCCCAATTCGCTCTGCATCAACTCTTCCGAAAGGAGGTTTTCCTCCTCTTCCAACGATGGTTCTTCCGTAGAAGCAAGCTCCTCCTCTTCCACAATATCTGTTTCTGCGTTTTCTTCCACACGCGGTTCTTCAGGAATTTCCGAATCAGCGTCTTCGGCAGATTCTTCCCCAGAAGACGGATAAATCTTTTCCGAAATCTGCCATGCGTCGGAAGAAGGTGAGGAAGGCGTTGGTGAACACCCTCGAAAAATAAGAAGAATACCGGTTAAAACGACAAAAACCACTCCTCCCAACAACAAAATCCGCCCCACCAGCGCGGAAGTGGAAAGCGGCTGATCGAGTGAAAAATCGGAAGAGGCAACCGGGAAATCCTCTTCTTCCTGAAAAGATGGTTGAACGGGAGGGGGAACGGGAGGCTGAATTTCCTGTCTTGCCACAGGTGGCGGGGAAATCGCCGGGGGAGCCTTTTCCGACAAAAATGTTTCCCCGTCCGTTTCCGGGAGGGGCGGCGGGGGAGGCGACTCTTTTTCCTCCGGCAGAGATTCATTCTCTTCCTGCTCTACGGACAATGGAACCAAAACCATACTCCCACACTTGGGACAGGGAACAATCTGCCCCAGAAGTTTTTCACTGGAAATACGCAAACGAGCTTCGCAAGTCGGACATGGAATATGGAAAAGCGAGAAAGACATTGTTAATTCGTGAATGGTTAATGATGAATGGTTAGGTGTTAGGGCTGATAATATTTTAGCAGAAAGTGAGGGAAACTGCAAGACGATTCCCACCTGCCTACTGGAGATTTTTCCCGTTTGGGGTATAATAGACGTTTTATTGGCTTTGGGTTCTTCAAAAACAGACTATATCAGGATGGGTTCATGTCGTCAAAGATTACTCAGGAAAAAATTCTCATTTTGGATTTCGGGTCTCAATACGCGCAATTGATTGCACGACGTGTACGGGAACAGAACGTCTATTGCGAAATTGTCCGGCACAATATCACCGCCAGCCGGATTCGTGAACTGGCTCCCATGGGGCTGATTCTGTCGGGTGGGCCGTGCAGTGTTTATGAAAAAGACGCACCCCAATGCGACCCGGAAATCTTCCAACTTGGCATTCCCGTTCTGGGAATCTGTTACGGCGTCCATCAGATGATTCACCATCTCGGTGGGAGTGTCCAGAGTGTTGCTTCCCGGGAATACGGCCATGCTCTGTTGACCCAAATTGAGGCGAATCCTTTGTGGGAATGCGTTTCTCCAACCACCTCCGTCTGGATGAGTCACGGCGACCAGGCCGCCCAATTGCCGGAAGGTTTTGTCGCCATTGGGAAGACCGACACCTGTGACGCCGCGGCCATTGCCCACATTTCCAGACCACTTTTTGGCCTCCAGTTTCACCCCGAAGTGACCCACTCCGTCGAGGGGACGCAGATGTTGCGGAATTTCCTGCGAAATGTTTGTGGCTGTCACGGAACGTGGAAATTGGAGGATTTTGCCCGGATGATGAAGGAAAGTATCCGGGAAAAAGTCGGAAATGGGCGGGTTTTGTGTGGCTTGTCCGGAGGGGTGGACTCTTCTGTCGTGGCGGCACTCCTCTCCGAAGCGATTGGCGACCAGCTTTCCTGCATTCTGGTCGATAATGGCCTGTTGCGGAAAAATGAGGCGCAGCAGGTGATTGAAGTCTTCTCCAACCATTTCCGAACCGATTTGCACGTGGTGGAAGCACAGCGACTTTTTCTGGAAAATCTGGCTGGAATTTCCGAACCGCAGGAAAAACGACGTCGGATTGGGCACACGTTTATCGATTGTTTTGCCGCCGAAGCGAAAAAGGTGGAAAATGCCTCATTTCTGGCTCAGGGGACGCTCTATCCCGACGTGATCGAAAGCGGTGGCTCTCCCGATGGCCCGGCGGCAACCATCAAACTGCACCACAACGTCGGCGGGTTGCCAGACGATTTGCAATTTGAACTGATCGAGCCGCTGCGGGATCTGTTCAAAGATGAAGTGCGACGGCTCGGTTTGCAACTTGGCCTGCCGGAAGAGATGGTCTGGCGGCATCCGTTCCCCGGGCCGGGACTGGCGGTGCGGTGTCTGGGAGAAGTGACGGAGGAAAAACTGAACGTTTTGCGGGAAGCGGACGCGATTGTGCTGGAAGAACTCCGCAATGCCGGCTGGTATCGAAAAACGTCGCAAACCTTTGCCGTCCTGCTTCCCGTGCAGAGCGTCGGGGTGATGGGAGACGCGAGAACTTACGAAAATGCTCTGGCAATTCGCTCGGTTTGCACGGAGGACTTCATGACCGCCGACTGGAGCCGCCTTCCCTACGATCTTTTAGCCCGAATGTCGACCCGTATCATCAACGAAATCAAAGGAATCAACCGCGTCGTTTACGACATCAGCAGCAAACCCCCCGCGACGATTGAGTGGGAATGAGTTTCACACTCGCATTCGTTCCGCGACAGTCATGTTTTATAGAGTGGCCACGGTACCGTTTCAGGAAGTGACCACTTTTACGGCTTGTTCCTTACTTTTGCGATTTTGCGTCCAATTCCTCCACACGAAACCGAGTCGCCACGACCGAATGTTTGTTCGGACTCTCATCGTACTTGATGTAAGTCAAGGCCACCACCGTTCCCTCCTTCGTCACGTAAACACCCGGATAACCGCAATCCCAACCGGCATGGCTGTGCAGCAATTTCACCCGATAATCTCCAGGACGACCTTTCTGAATATCCTCGTAACTCCCCACCCAACCGACAAACGACCCCAACGTTGGCGAGCCGGGAGCGGTATCCCGAAACGCGAAAAAGAGCCGTCCATCCGGCAGGTACGTTCCGATATGACGGTGGCCGGTCAATTCCCACGAAGTCTCCACGGGAGTACTCCATGTATGGCCGTGATCCCGACTGAACATCTGCAAGGCACGCCGTTTCTCTCCTCCCGCACCACGATTTTCCCGCATCAAAACGCATATCTCCTTCCCGTCCGGCGACCAGAACGCACACGGTTCACAAGGGTCTTTCCCCGGCACTGAAGCGACCACGACCGGTGGACTCCACGTCCATCCCGCGTCTTCCGTTTTTGCCATCATCACTTGTAAACAGGCATTTTTCACTCGCGGTTCGCCATCCATCACCTCGCAATCAACCACCGCGCGATGAAGGTAAAAACCGAGGTACTTGCCATCCCGCACGCCAGGATTTTCAGGAATGATCGTGCTGAACGCCATCACATTCGGAAATCCCAACGGTTTCTGTTCCCGCCAGGTCTCGCCACCATCGGCACTGACGATGCTCGGCATACGCGGTTGAGCGACCCAGACCCACAAAAATTCTTGACCATCGGCATTCACCAGCCGATAAATACTGGGACAATTCTTAAACGTTTTATAGACTTCCGGCAGTCGCTCATCCAGCCGCGTCCACGTCTTTCCACCATCCACACTCCTGGCCATCGGTCCTGCCGGTCCGCCATGGTTGACGCACCAGACGCAAAACACCGTCTGTCCATCCGGCATCATCACCGAATAAGGGTGTCCCTGATAGACTTCCGGGGTTCCCGCCGCAATCACCACGTGCCGCTCTTTTTCCTGCGAAATATCGACGCAAGGCACATTGTCCTGGGATACCAGATTTCCTGCCATCCCACAACAAACGATACTCAACCACAACCATCTGTTTTTTGTCATTCTTTTTTCTCCCTGGGAAACATTTGTCGTATCCTTTCTCTCCCACCAACTCCATGACCCAACGCCCTGGCTATACAACTGGCCGGACAGTTGGCATACTTTATCCTAAAGCATTCCCCACCCTTTGTCAAGGGGTCGTATAACACTCATGAACGAGATCGCAAATTTTCCCGGCATATCGAGATAACCCTGAAATTTTCAGGGCATTTTTTGAAGAACCAACTCTGTCTTCTCGGAAATTCCCATTTCGAGGAAAAGTCTTTCCCAATATTCCTCCTCATCCTCCGCACTCAGGAAATTCCATTCCTCATCCCCTTCCGCAAGATCATCCACAACCATCGCTCCACGAGAATTCCCCTCCCAGGAAGTATTTTCCATCCCCCCCTGAAAGACTACCATCGTTTCCCAATCGGTTTCTTTCGGCATGGGGACAGGAACGGCAAACCGCGAGGTCACATTTTCTGGAAAAACCCCAACCGTTTCCTGAAAAGCAGGTTCCGCTAATACATTTTTTTCCGCCAATGAGGAAACCTCCAACATTTTTTGAGAAATCTCAGGAAGAATAATCTGGGTATCCCTTCCACGCTGTTTTCCAAAATTTTTGGCAAAAAGAATCAAATCGTCAATATCCACCGTACCATCCCTGTTATAATCAGCCTCGGAAGCAGGCCATGACAGTTCGGAAGCAGCTTTCCCGAAAACTTTGGCAAACTGGATTAAATCGTCAATATCAATGGTCGCATCCTGATTCATATCGTAAGGAAGAGGTTCCAAAGGCATCGCCAACGTTTGTTGATTCATCGTCACATTCAGGACACTTCCATTTTCGCCCACGATTCCCGTCCCGGTGGTTGGTAGGAAGAAAAGGGAACCCCAGAAAAAGTTTTCACCTTGGGAAACTACAACGTCTTCTATGGTAAAGAGAATTTGTACCGTTGCCAAACCCTCTTCATTTTTTTCGGAAAAAATCTGTTCCGATGTGATTCCCTCCGGTAAATTTTTCAATCCATCATAAACATAGAGTTGGGAATCGTAAGTAACGGTAGCGACAACCTGCCACCCCAATTCCATAGAGGAAACGTCTTCCGTCCAGCATTCTACATAAAAGGAATTCCAATCGGTCATTCGGGAAATGGAATCAGGAATCGCATCCCAACTTCCCTCTTTCTCGTAAGTATGGTTTGCTGTCTGTATCGAGCCAACAAGGGAAAAATCATTTCGTGGCATCACTCTCACTTCCACATCCGGTATTCCCCCAACCAAAAAAGCCACGTCCGAACTCACCACCGTATGTCGAATCGTTCCAACCTCATCTTCTCCATTCCCCATCGACTCCACCGTCACCGTTTGAGGAATATTCCAATTCTCCGGCGTGAACGTTAATAGAGTAGCCTCTAGTCGAACTCCTTCAGGGGCAGAGAGATACACCTTCACTTCCGCTTCCGGCATGGAATCCAGCACCACCGAATAGTTCCTACTTTTCCCATGCTCAAGGAATCCTCCGCCGGCTCCTTCCCAAGACACACTCCCCACACTCTCCACAATCATCGCCGACCCGGTAATCGTCAACGTTGGCATCTGCGCATCGTTCGTCGTCGCACGAAGTGTAAACGACGGTTTATCTCCTGCCGTAAGCGTTTCTCCATTCAGCCCGACGCGAATCGTGATCGACTCGCCAACGCCGAGAACCGTATCCCCAAGAGAAGATTCGTTTCCATCTTCGTCCAGAACGGTGAAATGGAATGCCTCCACACATTCCCCGGAAAGCGTCCATTGGGAAATGTTGGCCGTCATGGTACCGGAATTGGTAATGGTAAAGGTTCGTTGCGGTTCCCGCGTCCCCCAACTATTTTCCACAAACGTTCCGAAAGAACAGACGCCCGAATCGGACAATTCCAGCCTCACCTCCGTCGCGATCGTTACCGGACTGGCATAATACGAAGCGTTCAGCGTTTTCACATAAAGATAATATTCCCCAGAATCAATGTTCGTTGGCCTCCAGCGAAACGTGCCGTTTTCCAACTGGTCGCCGGTAATTTCAAACAGAAACACTCCATCTTCCCCCTCCCCATCCGTATCGGCATAAAACCGCATCACCGTATCGTCGCGAATTTCCCCCGCCACCGTAATTGCCAGCGTACCATCCTCCTCGCTCATCACCTCCGTCATTGTCAACGGTTCCTGATCCACAAACTCGTACCACGTCGTCGTAACCACCTCCTTCGTCGAGCCTACCATCTCAAACGACCATCCCGCCACATCACCATTTGTCGAAACAGCAAAAACTCGCTGCGTATCGTCCGACAAATCCTCCACCAACTCCAAACCGTAGTTCGCAAAATCACTCTCCTCCACTCGCTTCCCGTCCGTCAATACCAGTACCATCTCCGGTGATTCCACTTCCGTCTGCCAGCTTAACCGCATCAAATAAGGTTCTTTACCTTCTGTATTTGCCAACGGTACTGCGTTCTGTACAGCCAAGCTCCTGACATGTGGAGTTGGAATTATTTCCCTGATACCGATCCACGTAAGATTTTGCAAGATACTTTTAGAAGGATCAAAGGTATATCGAAAGCCTATTTGACGTGTTGAACCATGTATAAAAACAGGGACGAGCATGGAAAGATAGTCGTTCCTAGAGTTGTCGTCGGCTACCAGGGAAAGGGTCGTGCGAATGTCTGCAACTCTCCCTTCCAGCAAAGGAAGGGGGGCAGGGAATGTGGTACTGAAGGTTTGCTGTATCTCTAAAGACGGCGTATCTCCAAAAGTCAACTTGGTTGTTGCCTCTGCTTTCAAAATTTCTAGTAGTTTCATCATCCCCTTGGCAACGATTTTCTGATTTTTCCACTGGAGGTCAATTTCCCCCTCCGTTTTCAAAAGAGCGTAGTCTTCCTTGCCTAGGACAAAATAAGGAACGTGTACACTTCCGCCAATGGTGAGCTGCTCTTTGGAGGCCTCAAAAGAACCACTTATCTTGGCAAACGCCCCCTCTACCGTCTTCAATACGGGGACAGCCTTTGTCAGCCAATCTGGCAGTTCCCCCAAATCAATTTGATGTAAATAGGAAAGGCCGATATTTCCCGATAAAGAGACAGGCATGTCGTCAAATCCAATGTGGCTGAGCGTTAAACCTGCGTCCTGTAGCATGATTCCATAACCCAATGGCTTATTGACGTTTTCCACCGCCACGCCAATTTTGTTCAAACCGTATTGTGTAAATCCAATCGTCCCACCAATGGAAGGCCCGTTGGGAATATCGATCAGAAGGCTTCCTGAATAGACTTTCGTTGTGGGATTGAAAGTGATGGAAACATCCGATAACGACCAGGAGTTGGGAAGAGGAATTTTGGGAATCGTCAACGTAATGTCTCCCAATTCCGGTCCCTCGTTCGTGTTCAGAGAAAGGTACTGGGAGAGAACGGTTCCTGCATTTTGACGTGCCGATTCTGCACCTCCCCGACAAAACAAAATACCCAGGGACGGCTTGATGGCAAGTATTGTAAAAAATTGGGCATCGTTATAATGAAACCAGTAAGAATTAAGGTCTTTCACAGAAATGGCCGTCCGCGTTACATCCGATGGTTTGGAAAAACGATCCAGTTCCAAAAAATCGACAACCACAGGCCATTGATGTTTGTGGATAGGATTCCAATCGGAGTACGTATATAGATAGCAGTCTCCCATAATAAACGCTTCTCCAACCAGTGAAACAACATCTCCCGAAACAACGTGGTGCGTCACCAAACCACAATTGGCACTCACAAAACGGCTGGCTTCTTCGGAAGAAATTCCGGGGGAATTAAACGTCTCGACGGAATACAACCTCTTTCCCGATGCGGTATAGGCTGCCGCGACAAATTGACAAATTGCACCTCCCAGCGAATGACCGACCAGTTTGGCATTCGCGTTTTGATCCAGCCACGCGGCCAGTTCCGTATAATGTGTCTGATAGATGGCATATCCCACCCCTTTGGGATTCAAATCCTGGATTGCAGGGACAATATTGTTCGTTCCTCGTACGACGAGAATGGGATTTTCACCCTCTTTGACCAGTCCGACTGCATAAAATCCATCCCGGCTGGACGTATCGAAAACTTTATCCACCGTCCAGATTCCACCTGTTCCAAAGTCGATTTCCTGACCTTTCAACCAAGTATCCTGATACACAAAATCTTTTGCCAGTCGTTCAGGGTTGTTATCGGGAAATGAGACGACACCGATCGTAATGGTTACGCTTGCCACACTCGACTTCATCGTATCCGTTTCGTACCGACTGGAACCAGCCGCCACGGTTTTCACGGAAACCCGCCTTGCCGAATCAATCGTCCAGCCCAACTCTTTCAATCGTTCCCAGGAAATCTGATTCCCGGTTGCCTCATAGCCCGGCCCGCCCAATGTCAAAGTTGCTCCAACCGCATCGTCAAAATCCCCGTCTCCATCCAAATCCCAGTAATACCCAGCCGCCCCAAATGACCCCGAAGCATCCAGCAACAACGTCTCCTGATCCTTCAATGCCCCCCCACCCGCCAAAGACGCTATCGTCAACTGAACTCCCTCAGGAAGTTCTATATCGGAAGCAGGGGTTTGATGTATCTTCGCAAGATGATCCCAAGTCTTGGTCTCAAAATCAAATTCACAACAACCATAAATGTTGTAGTCATCATGGCTACAATAATAGTAACGGGTACCATCCCAATAGCCGTTATTATTATCCCCATGCCTCGCAGTTGCTAAATTCCCCGAAATTGTACTGTTGATAACTGTTACCTCGCAGCCGTTATGCTCGCTGTTGTAAATTCCACCGCCGTATGCGCTATTGGTAACGGTAGCTATAGCCGAATTTCCTGAAATAGTACAACTAACTATAGACATTGTGCCACTATTGTAAATCCCGCCACCACAGGCGTCGGCGTCGGCGTAGGCGGAATTTCCTGAAATAGTACAACTAACTATAGACATTGTGCCGCCATTGTAAATCCCGCCACCACAGGCGTAGGCGTAGGCGGAATTTCCTGAAATAGTACAACTAACTATAGACGCGGAATTTCCTGAAATAGTACAACTAACTATAGACATTGTGCCATAATTGACAACGCCACCACCCTCAGCGTCAGAGCTGGAAGAATTGACCGAATTCCCTGAAACAGAACAATTATCCATAGACATCATTGTGCCATAATTGACAACGCCACCACCCTCAGCGTCAGAGCTGGAAGAATTGACCGAATTCCCTGAAATAGTACAATTGACCATGGTCGTTCTATCACTACCCCAAACTCCGCCACATTTGGCCCATCTGGCATTGACAGAATTCCCCAAAACGGTGCAATCAAATATCACCATCACACCAGAACCATTAATTCCACCGCCAGAAGCGAAGTCAGCCTTACCGCCAACTGTATTTCCATATATTACACAATTAACAATAGTCGTTATACAATCATTTCGGGAAAACTCACCACAATGAATGCCACCTCCATAAGCGCGACCGCCGCCAGCGCCAGTATCAACGAAATTTCCAGAAACAGTACAATCAACCAAAGTCATTGTATCAACATTGTGAATTCCTCCACCGTGGGCATCATCGTAGGCGTTGGCGGAATTATCAGAAATAATACAACTATTTATTGTTATTGTACCACAATTGCAAATCCCACCACCGTAGGCGTCATCGTAGTTGTAGTAGGTGGTATTAGCGTCGGAGGTGGCTGAATTTCGAGATACTGCACAGTTAGACATTGTTATTGTACCAATATTGTAAATTCCACCACCGCGTGCGTAGACGTCAGATTTGTACATTTCTGCATATGCGTAAACTGAATTTTCCAAAACAAAACAGTCAACCATAGTTATTATACCAGTATTGGATATCCCTCCTCCGTGGGCGTAACCATAATTACCATGAGAGACATAATTACCCTTGACGGTACATCCCAATAGTGTCAAATTACCCTCATTGCAAATTCCGCCACCTTCGTCGACGACTTTACCATCTTTGATAGTCAATCCAGAGAGGGTAAGGTTAACATCTTCCGAAACGGATAAAACGCGGCTTTGTTGGTTAGCGCTGATGGAAATTTTATCGTCACCGAGGATAGTGAGGGATTTGTCGATGATGAGTTGGGTGCCGTTGAGGAGGATGGTGCCGGAGCAGTCGAACTGGATGGTGGTGCCGAGGTTGTTGGTGTTGGCGTAGGAGATGGCTTCGCGGAGGGTGATTTGGCCGTCGGTGGCGTCGGTGGTGTCGGAAAGGGTGGTCACTCGTAAAATGCCGGTGGTGAGGGCATTTTGGGAAAGGAGGGTGGCGTAGTCTTGGGTTTCGGTAATGTCTGTAGCGGAGGTGGAGGCATTGAGGGTGGCAGAATTTTCTGTCGCGGTGGCAGGTTGTGGCGAGAGGTTGAGGATGTTGAGAATTTCCTCGGTGGAATCCGCTTCGGAAAGTCGCATGGCGGTAGCCACATCGAGAGGCGAGGCTTCCTGAACAGACACGTCTTCGCGAGAAAAGTCGTGGAGATGGGAGGCGGTCAGGAGAGTACGTTCTTCGAGGAGTTCAAACCGCAATTGCGTGGCATGAGCGTAGGGAGAAAGCTGGGATGGACGACATCGGAAGAAACTTCGGTTTTTTTTCATGGTTTCACCTGTTTGGGAACGAGCGTATCTTGTCACGATTTTTTGCAGTAATTGCACTTCTCATTTTGATTTTACTTAAAAATAATACCAGCGTCAATCCGTGGGACGATTCTTTTTTGTATTTTTGCGAAAATGGTAATATATTGACAATCGTGGCAATTTCTTTATAATACGGATTCGACTGCCAACGCAAAATTTGTTCAGGGAGAGAAAAACGAGACGATGATACTCCTTTCTGTGGAAAATATCCGAAAATATTATGGGCCGGAACCGGTACTGGACGGGGTGACGTTCGACATTCATCCAGGGGAACGGGTCGGGCTGGTAGGGCCAAACGGGGCAGGCAAAAGTACGCTGATGAAGATTATCGCCCGACGGGAAGAGGCGGACGCGGGGAGTTGCCAGCCACATCCCAGTATTCGGATGGGTTATCTGGAGCAGCAGCCGGAGCGTTCGGAGAGGACGCTTTGGGAGGAAGCGCACCTCGCGCTGGCCGATTTGGTCACGTTGCAGAAAGACGCGCTGGCGGTGGCGGAAGCGCTGGCAATGGAACAAGACCCACAGGAACATGAGCGGCTGGCGTCGCGTTACGACCATCTTCAGCAGGAATTGTTGCGGATGGACGCGTACAATCTCGATTACAAGGTGGAACGGGTCTTGCAAGGGCTGGGTTTTCCCGAAACGCAGTGGAAAACACCTGTTTCCGCGCTCAGTGGCGGGGAACAGAACCGTCTGATGTTGGCGAAGTTGTTGCTGGCAGAGCCGGAACTGATGTTGCTGGACGAGCCGTCGAACCACCTGGATTTGGCCGCGACGGAATGGCTGGAAACGTTTCTCAACGAGTCGCAGGCGGCGGTGTTGGTCATCAGCCACGACCGCTATTTTCTGGATCGGGTGACGAATCGGACGCTGGAACTTTTCCACGGCACGGTCGATTCGTATGCGGGGAATTTTTCCGCCTATTTGAAACAGAAAGAGGAACGGGTGCTGGTGCAGAAGCGGACGTGGGAAAAGCAGCGGGAAGAGATTGCCAAGGCGGAGGATTTCATTCGCCGCAACCACTACGGCATGAAAGCGGCTCAGGCGGAAGACCGACGGAAAAAACTGGAGCGAATCGAGCGTGTCGCTCCGCCACGGGAGATTTCCACGCCGCCGATGGGGCTGCACACGAAAGATCGTTCGGGGGATATTGTTCTGCGGGTGGAAAACCTGACCAAAGGTTTCGACCATCCCCTTTTTGAGGGTGTGACGTTCGACATTCAACGCGGGCAACGCTGGGGGTTGCTGGGGCCGAACGGGTGCGGCAAAACGACGCTTTTGAAATGTGTGCAGGGTATTTTTTCTCCCGACTCCGGGAAAGCGACAATCGGACACGGCGTGAAAATCGGCTATTTTGACCAGCAATTACAGTCTGTCCCCGGCGAAAGTCTGGTGGTCGATGCCGTTCGGCCTGTGGGGAAGGAGATGGACGAACCTGCCCGACGGTCGTTGCTGGCACGGTTTGGCCTAACCGGAGACCAGGTTTTTCAGAAGGTGGAAAGTCTCAGCGGAGGGGAACGTTGCCGTGTCGCCATGGCACGATTGGCGTCGGAAGAGGCCAATTTTCTCATTCTGGACGAGCCAACCAACCACCTCGACCTCTGGGCACGGGAAGCTCTGGAAAAAAATATGGAGACGTTTGAAGGAACCGTTCTTTTCGTCAGCCACGACCGCTATTTCATCAATCAAGTCGCGACGCATTTGCTGTTGATGGAGCCGAATCGCGTTCGTGTGATTCCCGGCAATTACGAGACGTGGCAGAATATGCCGAAGGAGGTGGAAGAGGCCAAAACGGTCGCGGCGCGGAAAAAAGACGACCTCTGGAAACACTCCAATCTCCAGAAATCGGACAACCAACCTCCGACCAAAGAAAATTCGCGGAAAAAAGAGTCCAAGCCCAAACGTGTGCGGAAATTCCCCTATCGAAAGGTAGCCGATTTGGAAGACGAGATTTTCATCCGCGAAACGCTCGTCGAAAACATCCAACAAGACCTCCTCCGCCCCGATATTTTACGCAATGGCGAAAAAGTCCGCCAACTCCAGGCCGAACTCCAGGAAGAACAATCCACCCTCCAAACCCTCTACGAACACTGGGAAGAAGCCACCGAACTGAACTGGTAAGAAAAATATGATATAATGATTAATGGATTAATGATTAATGCGAGAACGGTTTTCGGCAGGGAAGGTGGTCTGGCATGAGTTACCCGCTTGACGTTGGGAACCTTTTGATGTAAAATATCGTTTCTTCATTTTTTATCAAACCATCACACCCTTGATCATGAATCATTATTTCATTGATCATTAATCAAAGAGGTTTTTATGCATCGTGATACGTTGGCGGTTCATGCTGGTCATCAGGTGGACAAAGATACGAATTCCCGTTGTGTTCCGTTGTATCAGACGTCGGCGTTTACGTTCGACTCCCCGGAACATGCTTCGTCACTGTTCAAGTTGGAAACGCCTGGGAATATTTATACCCGTCTGATGAATCCGACAACGGATGTTCTGGAAAAACGGCTCTCGGCCATGGATGGAGCGCTGTGCGGCGTGGCGGTGGCCAGTGGGCAGGCTGCCATTACAATGGCGGTGATGAATATCACTCAGGTAGGGCAAAATCTGGTCTCTTCCCCGGCAATTTACGGTGGAACGTCCAATCTGTTCCACAATACGGTCAAACGGATGGGAATCGACATTCACTGGGCGGATATGAATGATTTGGCAACCATCGAAGCGGGAATTGATGAAAATACACGATTGATTTACTGCGAAACGATCGGTAATCCCAAAAACGAAGTCCCCGATTTCGAGAAGATTGCGGAAATTGCCCATCGGCATGGGATTCCGTTCGTGGTGGACAATACGTGCGCTCCGTCGGGCTGCAATCCATTTTTGTACGGAGCCGACATTGTGGTTTACTCCATGACGAAATATATCGGCGGTCACGGCACGTCGATGGGTGGAATGATTCTCGATTCCGGCAAATTCGACTGGACGGGCAAGAAATATGGCACCGTGGGAAAATTCCCGGAATTTACGGAACCCGACCCCTCTTACCACGGGATGATTTTTTACGATCATTTCGGAGGCGATTCGCAAAAAGACGAAAATGGCAACGTTCTGAACCCCTGTTTCAACGCACGTATTCGGACATGCCTGTTGCGAGATATGGGACCATGCCTTTCGCCGTTCAATTCCTGGCTCTTCATTCAGGGAGTGGAGACACTTTCGCTGCGTTGGAAGCGGATTTGCGAAACGTCGCTGAAATTGGCTCAGTGGCTGGAGCAGAATCCCTATGTCACGTGGGTAAATTATCCTGGTTTGCCATCGCACCCCAGCCATGCCAACGCGGTGAAATACCTGGATGGTTTCGGTGGAATCATCGGTTTCGGCATTCAGGGGGGGATCGAGTCGGGGAAGCGTTTCCTGCAAAATGTGAAATTGTTGAGCCACGTCACCAACATCGGCGACTCCCATTCGCTGGTCGCTCATCCGGCCTCCACCACGCACCAGCAACTTTCCGAAGAGGAATTGGCCGCCTGCGGAATCACGCACGACTTCATCCGCATTGCCGTGGGGCTGGAAGACGCGGATGATCTGATTGCCGATTTGGAACAGGCTCTGAAAGCGTCTGTCTGATTCAATCGAGAATGGTCGACTTGGGATGAACAGTCATTCCAGGTCGGACTTTCTGAAATCCCTCGATAATATAATGTTCTCCCGGTTTCAAGCCGGTTTTGACGACATCGCTGGAACCGTCGAGATTGGTGATTTTTTCTTCGGTATAAGGCTCGATCATCCGTTCTTGGCCTTCGGGGAGAAGGTCGCCTGCCTGAATGTAACGTTTTTCGCAGACCCCCTTTTCATCCACCACCCAGACATATTTCGCGTTCAAATCGGAACAGACGGCACGTTCGTCCAAAACCATCACATCTTTTTTCAACTCGGCGGGAATACGCACGCGACAGATTCGGCCAGGGTAGACTTCGTAACGCGGATTGGCAAACTCACCACGGCAGAGAATCGTCCCGGTCGTCGGATCGACAACATTTCCCGCGTAAATCAGGATTCCCTCATACTGAATGCCAGGGTCGTCTTTCCCAAGAAATGTCAGTTCAAAAGACAACGCGGCGGCAGAATTTCCCCCTGCTCGCTCGCCAGCAAGCCCTGTTCCGGTCGAATCGGGGGTCTGGAACTTCCAGTCCTCTTCCGGCGGTGGAATAACGGGGGATTTCTTCACGACAGGCGAAGAAGTACGGCTCGTTTCCGTCCCGGACTGCGAAAGGGAGGGATTGTCCAAAAGAGTTTCCGGCAACGCGGTCTCCTCCTCCACCGGAAGATTGTCCGACGGAAGGGTTTCTTCCGAATTGGCCGTATCTTCCGTTTTTCGCTCCGTAAACGTGGGCTGCGGTTGGAGCGTTTCGCTGTACTGCGCTGCGGCAGCCGGAATTTCGGGGGCTTTCATGGTTGGGGAAGGATTTTCCTCCATCTTTTCAGGCGATACCGGGTGAATTTGGGGACCGCCTGTTTTTTTCACCATTTGCCGATAAGTTTTGGCAAAAAGTTCTTCAGGAACGTCGAATTCCACATACATCGGATCCATTTCCACCACGGTCGTCAAAATCTGCTTTCCCGTTCCTTCCACGAGATTTCCGACATCGACGAGATTCTTCTCCACCTTTCCGCGAATGGGGGATTTGACCTGGGTATAATAGAGTTGTTGCGTCTGGTACTGGTACTCGGCCTGAGCCGCGTATGCCTTGGCACGGGCATCTTCCAGCCGGGCTTTTTTCTGAAGCATCTCATCGGTCGTCACGGTATTGGGTGTGAGCTTATTCGTCTGGACGGCACTGTCGTAGAGCGATTTGGCCAGGTCGCACTGCGTCACCGCCATTTTGAAATCGGCATAAGCCTGCGATTGGGCAATCTGGTAGTCAAAATCCTGGATGGAAAAGAGGACTTTTCCCGGCTCCACAATTTCCCCAGGGGTGTAATGAATCCCCTCAACGTACCCTTTCACGCGGGAGACAATCTCGGCTTTCTGGAATGGCACCGTTTTTCCGGTAAATGTCATGGACAGTTGCACATCCCTCGGTTTGGCGGTTCCCAACACCACCATCGGTGGAGCCATTTCCGGCGAAGGCGTTTTTTTCTGACAACCCGCAAGGCAACCTAATCCCCCCAGAAAAAAAATTCCCATCCAGGAAAGCAACGATTTATACATGACGATTATCCATTTCCTTCGTTGAGCCAAATTGGTAAGATACCCTCACGGTTTCATTTTAACAAAATTTCCCACCTTTGACAATAGGGTAGAAATCATCAGGGGAAAAGAAGCCACCCCCATCTGTACCTCCCTTCCCTCTTCTTCCCTCTTCTTCCCAGAAAAAGCCCCCCTCTCCCCTACTTCCAAAGAATGGGCAGGCGTAGTATAATAGAGTGGTATATAAAGTAATGTTTTTTACGAGGCTTTCAGAGAATATGCCGGTTTTCTCCACTGGGAGGAATTTTCACCCAGGTTTTTCAGGAAACGAAAAGCGGTTTTTTCTGAAAGAAGAGATTTTTTCGTTTCATCAAAACACCTTTGGAGTCAACCGTGACGCATATTGATCATCTTCCCGGTTCATTTTTTGGTCCCCCGACATTGGTCGATCTGATTCGCCACCGTGCCAGTTTGCAGCCGAACGATTTGGCTTTTGGTTATCTGGTGGATGGTGACGCCGATTTATTGGAAATGTCCAATTTCGATCTGGACCTCCAGGCACGCAAGATTGCCGCCTGGCTGCAAAAGCAGGGTATGACGGGACAGAAAGCTCTGTTGCTTTACCCACCGGGATTGGATTTTATCGCCGCGTTCTTCGGATGTCTCTACGCGGGCGTGGTGGCGGTTCCTGTCTATCCGCCACGAAAAAATCGTTCGGTGCATCGTATTCAGACCATTGCCAAAGATTGTGACGCAAAAGTCGCCTTAACGAATACGGATGTTCTGGGTCGAGTTGCCGCTCCACTGGAAGACGCTCCTTCACTCAAAGCCCTGCTCTGGCTGGATACGAACGAGATTGAGGAGGGGTTGGAAAAAGAATGGCTGATGCCGGATGTTCATGGGGATACCCTTGCTTTTTTGCAGTACACCTCCGGTTCCACCGGGACACCCAAAGGGGTGGTTTTGAACCATTCCAATTTGCTCCACAATTCCGCGTTGATTGCCTATGCTTTTGAAAATACCCGTTCCGGCGTGGGGATTTTCTGGTTGCCGAATTATCACGATATGGGGCTGATTGGGGGTGTCTTGCAGCCATTGTATGTCGGGCGTCCGAATATCCTGATGTCTCCGATGGCTTTTCTGCAACGTCCATTCCGTTGGCTTTCCGCCATTTCCCGGTATCAGGGAACCGTCAGCGGCGGACCGAATTTCGCGTATGACTTGTGCGTTCGGAAAATCAAGCCGGAACAGGTGCGGCAATTGGACTTGAGTTCGTGGAAAGTGGCGTTTAACGGAGCGGAACCGATTCGACCGGAGACGTTGGATGCGTTTGTGGAGAAATTTGCGCCCTGTGGTTTCCGGCGGGAAGCGTTTTATCCCTGCTACGGCCTGGCAGAGGCAACGCTGATTGTCACGGGGGGCTTTGTTCCGACCGCTCCCACCCATCAGTACTTCGACTCCGAACTTTTGCGAAAGGGATGGGCGGTGGAAGTTTCCCGTGAGGCTCCCGGTGCCAGGGAATATGTGGGAAACGGCAGTACCCTTCCCGATGAGATTGTAGCGATTGTCAATCCCGAAACGAAAGAATTGTGCGTCGAAGGGGAAGTGGGTGAAATTTGGATTCATGGCCCCAGTGTTGCTCAGGGTTATTTTGGCAAGAAAGAGGCGACGAAAGAGAGTTTTCATGCTTTCATCGAGAATTTTCATTTTTCTAAACCCGCCATTCCCGGCCCCTATTTCCGAACGGGCGATTTAGGCTTCGTATGGAAGAAAGAACTGTACGTTTCCGGTCGGTTGAAAGATATGATCATCTGGCACGGTGTCAATATTTATCCTCAGGATGTGGAACAGACGATTCAGAAGTCACATCCGTTGCTGCGACTGGACAGTGGGGCGGTTTTTGCGGTGGAAAAAGAGGGAAAAGAGTTGCTTGTTGTGGTTCAGGAAGTGGATCGCAAGCCGAATCCCGATTATTCCGCGGTGATTGAGGCGATTCGCAAGGCGGTTTCCCAGGAACATGAATTGCCGTTGGATGCCATTGTCCTGATTAAACATGGTACCGTTCCCAAGACTTCCAGCGGTAAAATCCAGCGTCATGCCTGTCGGCAATATTTTCTGGAAGGGAGTCTGGTTCCGGTGGTTCAGTGGGATGCGGCCGATGGAAAAGTGGTGGTGGCGGAACAGAACGAGGAATCTTCTCTGCTGGATGAGGAAACGGCCTCGAAATATGCCACATCCGGTTCCAATATCCCTTCGAACGCGGGGAAACTGACCGCTTCCGAACATGATTCGGAAACCATTCGGAAAAGCATTCCTGATTTGGCACAGCGTTTCCCGGCAATTTTGCTGCCAAGCCAACTGCGGGTTGAAATTCGTCCTTTACGAGAATCTGGACAGGAAGAAAAACGGGATTCTTTCAAACCTGTTTCTGCCTTTGCGTCCCAACCGCCCATGATCGGTGCCACGACGTTGGAGGAGGACGACGACCGAGACGAAGATGTTTCGCTGGACAATCTGGGGGCTGGGGACGACCCGGTGCTGCGAGATATTACCAAGGCCAAACGAAGTTTGCGGGGGATTGACCTGAAAAATCTTCAGCGTTCGCTTGCCACTCTCGATACAACAGGGCTGCCTGCGGATTTGGCGACACCGGAACATCTGACCAAGATGCTGAAAATCATTCTGCAACAGGTCAAATTGATTGCCAGAGAGCGTGCGGACGCGATTCTGATGGAAACGCCGATCACGGAATTGGGGATGGACTCGGTGGAGCGGATGGACATTCTGGCGGCACTGGAAGAGACGTTCGGCGGACGTTTCCCGGAGATGGTGCTTCAGGATTTGATTACGGCCAAAGATGTGGCGGAGGCGATTTGCAAATATTTCGGAAAATCACCGCGACTTCGGGAGGTACTCACCTCGGAAGTGGTTCGGGAAGGGTCGCCGATTCAGGAAATGGTCAACGCGGTGCCGGAAGAGTATTATCGCTTTGAGAAATCTCCTGAATATTTGCAGTTGCAGGAGAATTTCCAACGCCAGATGGCCACGGGACTGCGGAATCCCTATTTCACCACCCACGAAGGGCAGGCGAAAGATACCACCATTATCGGCGGCAAGGAATATATCCACTTTTCCAGCTACAATTACCTGGGGCTGGGGTGTCACCCGGAGGTGATGGACTTTACCAAGCAGGCCATCGACCAATACGGCACGAGTGCTTCCGCCAGCCGTCTGGTTTCCGGCCAGAAGGACATTCACCTCCAGTTTGAGCGGGAAATGGCTCAATTCATCGGCACGGAAGACGCGATTGTCTTTTCTGCCGGACATCATGTCAATGAAAGTGTTTTGGGGCACCTGGTCGGCAAAGGGGACTTGATTCTGCACGATTCGCTGGCTCACAACAGTATTGTCATGGGAGCGTTGCTTTCAGGAGCCGCCCGCCGCCCGTTCCAGCACAACGATGTGGAAATGGCAAGCGACATTCTCAAACGTTACCGAAATGAGTACCGTCGCGTCTGGATTGCCATTGAAGGGGTTTACAGCATGGACGGCGACATTGCCCCGGTGCCGGAATTTTTAGAACTGAAGAAGCGTCATAAAGCGTATCTGTATGTGGACGAGGCACATTCGCTCGGAACGTTGGGAAAACGGGGGGCTGGCGTTTGCGACCACTTCGGTTTGAATCCTCAGGAAGGGGATTTATGGATGGGGACGATCAGTAAATCGTTCGGTTCCTGCGGTGGTTTTGTCACAGGGCAGAAATCTCTGATGGATTACCTTCGCTACACCACACCGGGATTCGTTTTCAGTGCCGCCATTGCCCCACCCGCCACGGCAGCGGCGTTGGGAGCGTTGCGAGTGCTGGTTCGGGAGCCGCAACGGGTAGAGCAGTTGCACGAAAATTCCCGATATTTCCTCCAATTGTGCCGGGACGGGGGATTAAATACCGGATTGAGCGACGGAACTCCTGTTATTCCAGTCATTTACGGCAATTCCCAGAAAAGTTTGAGCATTGCGGAAAAACTGTTTGAAAAGGGTATCAACGTGCAGCCGATTCTCTATCCGGCCGTGGAGGAAAAGGCCGCCCGGTTGCGATTTTTCATGACGGCCATCCACACGCGGGAGGAAATCGAGTACACCGTTCGGACACTATTGGAAGAAACGGAGCGTTACGAGTCGTCCCAGGCATCGTGAGATCAAAAAGGAAAATTATTTTCCATGAAAAAAGAAAATATCGTATTGTGTTATCCGGTTGAGGAGCGACATTTGGAAAAAATCCGCCAGACGGCCGGGGATGGTTATTGTATCCTCAACGCGGGTCAGGAACATGTTGCGGAAGCGTTGTTCGAGGCGGACATTTTTTGTGGTCACGCGAAAGTCCCGGTTTCGTGGGATGGCGTGGTGGCTCAGGGACGTTTGCGTTGGCTTCAGTCTTCGGCGGCGGGGATGGATCATTGCCTGGTTCCTTCGGTGATTGCTTCGGATATTATCGTGACGAGTGCCTCCGGCGTGTTGGCCAATCAGGTTGCGGAACATGAACTGGCGTTGTTGCTGGGTTGGCTGCGGCGATTTCCGGTATTTTTACGAGCGAAAGAAAAACGGGAATTTATCCGGCGTCCTACCGACGACCTTTACGGCAAAACCGTGGGAATTGTGGGGCTGGGAGGGGTTGGCCGTCGACTGGCGGAAGTCCTTTCCGTTTTTGGCGTACGGATGATTGCTGTGGACATGTTTCCTGTCGACAAGCCACAAGAAGTTGCCGAACTGTGGGGTTTGGAAGGAATGGAACGGCTTTTTGCGGAATCGGACATCGTTTCGCTGAATCTTCCGCTGAATGCCCAGACGTATCATCTGGTAGGCCATGATTTACTTTCCCTGATGAAGCCGACCGCCATTTTGGCGAACCTGGCGCGGGGAGCGATCGTCGATACGGAGGCGTTGGTGGAAGTGCTTGAGAAACGTCGCATTTCCGCAGCGTTGATGGACGTTACGGACCCGGAACCGCTTCCTGAAGAACATCCACTGTGGTCGCTGGAGAATGTTTTCTTCACGCCGCATGTGGGAGGCCAGTGTGCCTCGCGTATAGACGATATGACGCGGATGTTTTGTGAGAATTTGCGACGTTGGAAGGCAGGCGACCCCCTGATCAATTACCTTTCGGACAAATCGCTTGGTTTTCCGATGCGCAGTCCCGACCATCCTTTGTGGGTAGACCTTGACAAATCAATTCCCTGGACGTGAGAAAGGGAACGAACCCTTTTGTCCCGGGAACCGTAACAAGACTTTTCATCTTCCTGAATCCAACGATATTCCTGTCCTTATCCCTGGCTGTAGAATGGAAAGGATTTTCATGCCATCGAACGACGATCATACGCCGACACCTTTCAACCGGGAATCGGAACCGACGGTACCGTATCGGAAACCGAAAAGTTCTCCAGGCTTTTTCGTCCCTCCCGAAGGAAATGTGAGTCATCGCACTGCCGTGAATTTTTACGCGTCGCAGGAAAATACGCATTTTGCCGCGGAAACACGTTCTTCCGGCCAGGTAGGCAGTGGTTCTCCTATCGAAGGGTTTGTAGGGAAGTACAAATCGCTTTTAGAATCTCCCTCTCTGGAATATCGAGAAGACCTTCAGTTACATAAGATTTTGGGGGAAGGGGGACAGGGTGTTGTCTATTTGAGCGAACGTCGTGGTGCCGATGGTTTTCAACTTCCGGTAGCGCTGAAGTTCTTTTCCCCGGAACTCTTCGTGAATGTGGAAGAATACGAGAGGGTGATGGGACACAATGCCAAAGTTGCTGCCCGCGTTGCTCAAATTCAGCACGACAATCTTCTGGATGTCCGCACCTGGTTCACGATGAACGATATTCGTGTAATGGAGATGGAGTGGGTGGATGGTTTTGATTTACATCAACTGATGAGTAACGAAATGCTCCGGTGGATGGAAAAACATCTTTCTCCAGAAGAGTACCAGTACAAAACGGACGTGGTTGTCACGCAGGGACGTCATCGGCCACGTTTGCAACCAGGTATTGCGCTGACGATTATCCGTGACTGTCTCAATGCGTTGGAGGCGTTGCACAATCGTGGAATTGTACACAGTGACATCAAACCGGCCAATATCATGTTGAAAAAGACGGGAAATGCCAAAATTATCGATTTGGGAGCCGCTTTTTTTTATGAGAAATCTTCCCCCATGCGGTTGTGTACCCCTTTTTACGCGGCCCCGGAAATTCTTCAGGACTGTAAGATGGGGAAAACTACGCCGCAATCGGATATTGCCAGTCTGGGATACGTGCTGATCGACCTGTTATCCGGCAGCAGCCCTCTGGAATCGACGTATTCACGCCGCAATGAACCGGTTCCCATCCGGGAAATTCTGGAAAAGAAGTTGCGAATGGTTCACGACCTTCCCAATCTGCTTCCTCAGAATGTGGCGCGGGATGTACATTTGGTCAATTTCTGCAAGCGGATGATCCATCCCGATTTGTCCTACCGTTTTCAATCGGCACAGGACGCGATTGTGGTAAAAGGGGGAGTAGGCGATCTTCTTCGAGGACTGATCAAGGGGAATCTTGCCAGTGAATTCGACTGCGACATTCAGTCCTGGATTTCCTGCCTTCATCCCGAACCGCCCCACCCCAAATCGGAGGCAACCTGAAAAAATCCCCGGACTTTGGGATGTTCCAACTTCCGGGGAGATGGGTCATTTCACGAGCGAACAGGGACCACCCACACATCCTCCCGTGCAACTCATTCCTTCCACAAAGTTGACGGGCGACTTGTCGGAAGCACACATGCGGAGCCGTCCCAGCGTTTTGCGTTCGATTCCATCGATAAATTCGGTATGGAGTTGAAAGTTCTCAAAACCTTCTTTTTGCATCAGGTCGTCGAGAACCGCCTCGGTCACGCCACAGCTTTTCATGTAGTTCCGGGCTTTGGCGGATGCCGGACGGGGGAGCGGCCAGGGTTCCTGAGCCATAATATCGATTTTCATCCCGGAAAGGATTGCCCCCAACTCTTCAAATGTCAGGACGAAATCAATCTCGTCGGCATGGAGCGCTTCATCACGCTTGGCAATGCAGGGACCGATGAAAACGTTGAGGGCTTCAGGATACTTTTCCCTCGCAATTTTCCCCGCGTATTTCATGGGACTGGGGGTGGTGGAGACATATTGCAAAAAGTCGGGATAATGCTTCCGCACCAGTTCCACATACGCCGGACAACAGGAAGTCGTCATCAGTTTTTGTCCGTCATGGATTTTTTCAGCATACTCTCTGGCCTCGTTTTCCGTCGTCATTTCCGCCCCCAGAGCGACTTCGATCACATCGGTGAAACCAGCCTTCACAATGGCGCTGAAAAGTCTTTCAATACCGCCGGGAAACTGTGCTTCCGCCGAAGGTGCCACCAGCGCCACGACCTGTTTTCCCGAACGGATGGCGTAGAGGATTTTCAGCAGCTGCGAACGTTCCAGAATGGCTCCAAACGGGCATTTTACGAAACATTTGCCGCAGAAAATACACCGATTGAAGTTGATTTCCGCCACCCCCTCCGCATTCTTGCGAATCGCTCCTACAGGGCAGATTTCCTCACACGGAACGGTCGTTTTGAGGATGGCGTTGAAAGGACAGACCGTCAAGCATTTCCCGCACTTGATACATTTGGCGTAATCGACCGTCGCGCGCTGATTTTCCACCGTAATCGCCCCTTTGGGACAGGTGAACATGCACGGACGGGCAAAGCAGCCCTGGCAGTTGCTCGTAATGTTGATTTTACTGTTCGGGCAACCGTTGCAGGCCGACTCACAAACCGTAATCGGGTGCGGCGGAAGTTCGTCCGAGGCCATCGCCTCTTGCAGGTACTCTTTCAGTGAGCGGGATTCGTCCACATCGTCCGCCGGTTCGTAACCCATCAGTGCCAGCAGGCGGTAACGCAGCACCTCCCGATCGTGGTAAATGCAGCAACGGGAAGGTTGCGACCCCTTCGGCCTGACGAGAATCGGAAGCCGGTCGATATTTTCTTCCAGCGTCCCTTCCATGAACTCCCGCACGACGCGAATCATCACTTCACGCCGCATTCTTTCCGAACCATTAGCCATCCCAGCCTCCTTTTTTCTGCATTTTCTCTACGAGAATATTGGTAACGCCCTCCAAAGAAGCATTGGCATAAACTTCGCCGTCGATCGTGATGAACGGCGCGTTGTGCAGATTTTTCGGGTCGTTGCACAGTTCATTGCAGGGAACCGCAGAAATATCGACATATTCTCTCCACTCCTCAGGCAGAATCTCTTCCAGTTTCAGCAATTCCCCGGCTCCCAGCATGTAACAGGTCGTGCCGCAGCAAATCTCAATCTTAATCTTTTCCGCCATGGAATATTCTCTCCCGTCTTCCTTCAAAAGTACATGATTTCCACATTCTTGCGATACTTCTTTTCCAAAATCTCTTTCAAACGCTTCACGATATTGCGACGAATCTCCAAATCGACCGGCAGACTGGGGTCTTGATGCGCTTCGTTGACCTTCGTCCCCACAATCAGTTCGATACAGTCGCTCTCCAGCAGTTGTTCCACAATTTCCCGTGCGGCTCGTGGGGATTTCTCCCATTTTCCAGCCTCCAGATCGGATGCCACACAAGTCAACGTCAAAATCCCTTCCGTCGTCAGCCCAATCCCCTTCATATATCCCGGCGGCGGAAGTTTATCGCGGGCACGAACCGACTTCATATCAATCTCCACCTTCGTGTGCAGTTCCCGTGCCAGAATATTTGCCGTCGTTCCTCCGCAGACAATCACCTTGTCCGCCCCGGATGCGGCCATGGCGGCAAATTTCACGTCGTCCTCCTTGTGAAACGGTGGGCCGGTCAGCAGTCGCAGCGTCCGTGGCTGGCGGTAGTAAATCACCAGACAACTGGTATCGTCGTGGCACTTTCCATCGGGATTGATCGTCGCGGCCTCCAGAGGAATCGCCTCCGACAAGTCCATGGCCGACATTTGCGGGTCTTTTTCCAACAACTTTCGGACGTACTCCAAACAACCTTGTCGCCGCCAGCCAAATTTGTACTCTGCCCGCCCCAAACCGGCCTGCGTCACGCCGTCGGAGCAGACGATCAGCCGATCTCCGACTTGCAAATGCGTTTCCCAAATCTCCATTTCCCGATCCGGCCACCGCTCGGAAACCAGCGTCCGATGACTTTCCGCCGGGATTTCCTCCAGCCCGCGCAAATGGATATACGACGGATTCCCCATCTCGATAATCCGCGTTTTGCCACCGGAAAGCATGTCGACAATCGTGAACGTCGCGTAGCTGATTTTTCGGATTTCGCAAACTGGCAGCGAATCCATGATCGTTTCGG
>JAUNBF010000041.1 GCA_030527185.1 Planctomycetia bacterium
TTCCTTTTCTTCCCATTGGCTCGTGTATCCGGCAGTATAAAAAATTTTGAAACGCTTTGCCACGGGAGAAGTTGGGCGGATTGGGGGCGTCGGCACTGCATTATCGGTTTCAACTTTGGGAACGCGGTTGGCTCTTTGAGCGAATTTGGGTGGGTGGGTGGGGGTGAGTAAATTTGACGAATTGGAGGGGATTGACTGGGAGTGGTAGTCGGCGGATGGCTGCCAAATTAAAGCACTTCTCGCGACAGAAAAAATACCTTTCGCGCCGGAATTTGCCGGGTCCAGCTCGACGAATTTTGGGAAAAATGGGGTCGAAAACCAACGTCTTCGTGGAGGGGTCTCCATGTCGTTTGCGGGGCGAATCGGCATGGTTTGGTCATGCTGGAGCCATTACTCGCGGAACGTTTCGTGTCCTCAGATGAAGATGATATACTTTGCCTAAATCTTTGTCTGGAAACGGGTTACGTCGTTCGCTAAGCTATCGTCGAAGCGTCTCACTCCTGACTCAATCCATTCCGCAAACTCTCCCCCCGCTACGAGAAAACCGAGAAATTTTACTACCCTCTTCTACATTTCGCCGCTGGGACGATGGCGTTGAATAAAGTTGTTGCTATTTGCGGATAATGCCCTAAAATTCGTGAACTAAAGGTTTTCAAAACGACGCTCACGAAAACCTGAACCCCACCACTTGAAAGCGGTGGAGTTGTTCCGTTTGGATGTTTTGAGACTGTTTACGTGGTTTTTAATTCCAACCTGCTGAGGGAGAAGAAACTTTTAAATTTCAACACGTTTTCCCGAATGAATTGATTCATTCTCTTTGTGGCAGAGTCGCAACGCGTCGGAGGCCAGGTCGCCGGAAAGGAGCGAGGATTTTCGATTTTCCACAATGGCACGGGTCGCTTCGGTCAATTCGGCGGTGAAGGGGCCGGTGTCGCCATCGTCGGGAAGTTCGGGTTTCTCAATGGAACCATCTTCATGCAGAATCGTCAACGGCATTCCCATAAAACATTCGGTTAAGAGGGTTGCTTTTTCAAAATGGACTTCAAAACCGGCGGTAAAGGGACGACTTTGCTGACGAATGACGCCACTGGTGGCGGTGACGACCCATTCGGGATTGTCGAAGAGGAATTGCGTGTTGAAATACTCAGGAGCCTCCCCCCGACATCGTCCCACACTCTGCACCGCACGCGGCATTCCAAAGAGGCATCGGATGAAATGGGCATCGTGAATATGCAAGTCGAGCAGTGCCCCTCCGACAACATCCATCTCATAATAATGCGGCAGCCATTGCGGGTCGGAAATGACGCGGGTGAAATTTCCGCCTAACAATTGTCCGAAACGACCGGACTGGTGTGCTTCGAGAATGTACTGATACGCGGGAAAAAAGGGGAGGACGTGGCCGATATTCAGCTGTTTTCCCGATTCCTTCGCGGCCTGCACCATCGCCTCACCTTCCGCCGCGTCGAGAGAGATGGGCTTTTCGCAAAAAACGTCTTTTCCACCCTTCAAAGCGGCAATCGTCGCGGCCGCGTGCTGATTGGGAGGAAGGCAAATATCGACCATATCGACTTGTGGGTCGGCAATCAGGTCTTCCAGTTCGCTGTAAGTGGCGAAGGGACTCATGTCCATCATTGTGCCAGCCGGACCAAAGTTTCCTTTGATTTTCGTCCAGTCTCCCGCCAACCGTTCGGGAATTTTCTCACAAAAAGCGACCACCTGAACCCCTGGCACTTTCTGGTAAGCCAAATAGTGAATCATCCCCATGAATCCTATGCCAGTAATTCCCACTCTTAACATTGTTTTCTCCTTTAGAAAAATTTTGAAATGCTGAAATGTTGGTAGGAGAGGCCGTACACTACCATCCTTTTTTGATTGTATAAAAGCTCCCCGAATATGTCAAGGAGGTAAAAGGATAGTGGAGAAACTCTCTGGGGAAATTTCGATGAAAACCTGGAGGCTAAATAGAGAAAGATGGAATTCCGTCCTTTTAATAAAAAATCAGAAAAAAAGGAATATGCCCACTTGTCCTGAGGGAGAATATTCTGTATCATTTATTGTAAGAGACAAAATCTTTCAGGAGGTACTTTATGTCGGATGATTTTAATCCATATTATGAATGGCTGGCGATTCCTTTGGAAGACCAACCCGCGAATTTCTACCGTCTTTTGGGAGTGAAAGATTTTGAGAGTAATCCCAAAATTATTCAAAACGCGGCGGATCGTCAGATGGCACATATCCGAACGTTCCAACAGGGAAAATATGCTGCGGAATCCCAAAAACTTCTGAATGAACTTGCGAAAGCCCGCGTGATTCTTTTGGATACAGCCCGTCGGGAAGCCTATGATCAGGCGTTGGGGCTGGCGGGTCAGGTCAGTCGTCCGGCAGCCGTTCCTGTGAGTGCTTCGGATTCTTTTCCTCTGGATTTGCCCATTCAGGTGGGAGCCAATACCGCCAGAAAGAAAAAATCCCTGCCGCCGTGGCTTTCCTCCTTTTGGGTTTTGGGAGGTGGAGCGGCAGCGGTGCTGATTCTTCTGCTTCTGGTTTTGCGAGGAGGAGAAAAAGAGACGGGAATTACGAATGGACAAATATCTGCTCAAAATTCCACGCGGTCGTCGTTGAAACTCGATGAAATGGAGGGGGACGAAACGGAGGAGGCAGAAACGGATACCTCATCCCTTTCAGGAAGTGAGGAATCGTCCTCCGATAGATCGGAAGAGGAGGTAGAGGAGGTAGAGGAGGTGTCGAAACCGGCAGAAACGTTGGAGGAATCAGATGAATCTACCGAAGACGAACCGGAAGAGGAGAGTGTGCCCGTTGTGACACCAGCGACCAAAGGAGTGCCGAAAGGAAAAGTCTCTTTGGCAGCGGTGGCGGGAAAAGGAGGATTTATCGATATTCTGGATATTGATTCCCGAAAACGGATTGGTCGGTTGGAAAGTGGTCAGGATTTTATCCGTGGGCTGGCTTTTTCACCGGATGGAAAAAAACTGGTTTCCGGTGCCACGGATGGAACGATTCGTGTCTGGGATGTGAAACGAAGGGAGTCGCTGGGATGTTGGGAAGGCCATCAGGGTTGGGTGAATTCTCTGGTTTTTACCCCGAATGGCGAGAAAGTCATTTCGGTATCCGAAGATAAAACCATTCGTATTTGGGATGTTGCGACGGGAGCAATGGAGGTGACCTTCACGCAACGAACTCCGATCCGTGCCGTCACGATTTCGCCGGATGGAAAACGGTTTTATGCTGCCAATTCCATGGGTTACGTGGCGGTTTACGATCTTCCAAAAAAGGAAAAGAACTATGATTTCCAGGCCAATAGCGGCCCTATTTCCTCTTTGAAAATGACCTCCGAAGGTTCTCTGATCAGCAGCGACTGGAACGGCTCGATACAGGTTTGGAACCTGACCAACAATGAAGTAACCGGTTTTTTCCCACACGTGAGAGGGGTTTCCGAAACGGTTCTTTCGCCTGATGAAAAATGGCTTGCCACGGGAAGTGATGACAGACGGACGCGAGTGTATGATTTCGTTTCGGGAGAGTGCCTGCATACATTGCCTTACAATAGTCGGGGATTGGCTTTTACGCTGGATGGAAAATATCTCCTGGGGGGGCGGGATGATCGAAAAATCCGTTTCTGGAATCTAGAAACGGGAGAAGTGGAGGGTGAGTATGACTATCCGGGGGAAGAAATTTTTATTATCGCCACGGTTCCGCAAGCGATTGACAGGTCGGAAGAAGGGGGAACGGAGGGAGAACAGGAAACAACGGATGTGGCAACCGAACAGCTGGAAGGAACGGGGGCACAGCCGAGGAAGATGGAAGATTTGATGAACGCTCCCCTTTCGCCGGAGGAAAAAAAGCGGCTGGATTTGTTAGGGGCGGCTCGTGACAAGGCCTATTTAATGGCGGTTGGTGGTTATACGGGCGATATTAGCGTCTGGAACATGGGAACGAGAAGAGTCATTCAATATTTCAAGGGACATGATGGTTATATCGAAGACCTTTGTTTTTCACCTGATGGAAAAAAGTTGGCTTCCTGTGGGACGGACAGAACGCTTCGGGTTTGGGATGTGAAAAGTGGTCGGGAACTGGATTGTTGGAAGGAACATTCCGATCGAATCAATTCGGTGGAGTTCAGCCCGGATGGTAAACAACTTCTGACGGGTGGAGAGGACAAAGTGATGCGTCTTTGGGAGGTCCGTACCGGGCGTATCCTGGGAGTCTTTCCACAGCAACGTCCTATCCGAGATGCCCTTTTTTCTCCCAATGGAAAACTTCTGCTGGCAGGCGATAATGGCGGATATGTGGTGATTTACGATGCCCAAACGGGAAAACGCGTTCGGAATTTCAAGGCGAATCCAGGTGGGATTGCTTCTATGGCGGTGATGGATAACCGAACTCTCCTTACGTGCGGCTGGGACGGAACGTTCCATTCGTGGGATTTCGTGACGGGAAAGTTACGGGGAAATATTGCCCATCCTAAAGGGGTTGCCAGAGTGACGCTTTCTGCCGATGGCAAGTGGATGGCAACCAGTTGCGAAGATCATGTCGTGCGAATTTTCAACGTCGCGACAGGAAAACTGTACAATTCCATCCCCCATCATTGTACCGGGCTAGCCTTAACCGCCGATGGGAAATTTGTGCTGGGAGGTCGGTATGATTACACGGTGAAGATGTGGGAATCGGAGACGGGAAAACTGGAGCATGAATTCAATTACCGGGGTTCGCCCATCAACAAAGTGGCGCTGACAACCACGGAAGTCAACCTTTCTGGAGAGAGTGCCCGTGAAGAGCCTGTGGATGAGGAAAATTTGGCGACCATTCCTGAAAAGGAACGAATTCTCTCTCTTTCGATGGATCATTCCATGAAATTGTGGGAAGAAAAAAATGGAACGTTGTTGGAAAGCACACTCGCCGCGGAGGAACTTTATGCGATTGCCTATGATGAACCGCGTCATCGGGTGGTGATTGCCGGCAAGGATCCCATCATTCGGATGCTGGATTTGAAAACCATGGAAATTCAGAAAGCCTTTCGCGGGCATGAAAACGCGGTATTTGCCGTGGCGGTTTCTCCCAATGGAGAGAGACTTGCTTCTGGCGGGGCGGATGGCTCTCTCTATATCTGGGACACTCAGGATCCCGAAGAACCGTTGGCAATGTTGAAAGGGCATAAGAATGGAGTGAATGCGCTGGTATTCTATTCCGATACGATTCTTATCTCAGCCGGAGCGGATAAGGTGATTCGTGCCTGGAACCTGAAAACGGAAAAAAGTGTTCGGATGATGACAGGCCATACGGATGTTGTCCTGGCACTGGCTCTTTCACCCGATAAAAAACTCCTTCTTTCGGGAGGTTTGGATGATTCGATACGACTTTGGAATCCCAAAACAGGGAAACAGTTGAAAAAACTCACCGGTCATACCGATGAAGTTTCCACGCTCGCTTTTTCACCTGATGGTAAAATTTTTGTTTCGGGAAGTTGGGATAATACCATCAAAATCTGGGATACGGAAAAGCGAGAGGAAAAAGGAACCCTGGAAGAACATTCGGAACCTTTGTTCTGCGTTCGATTTACCCCGGATGGCAAACGGATATTGTCTGGGGGAATGGACAAGACCATTTACCTCTGGGATGTGGAAAGCCAGAAAATGATTCGAGCGTTCCACGGCCACGACGCTTGTGTCTCCTCTCTGATGGTCTATGAAGAATGAAACTCTCTTGTCAGGAAGCGGTTGAGAAAGCGTGGGATGGATGAGGATGGATAAAATAACGGAGGATGTGTGAAATGGCAGACGAATTCAATCCGTATTACGAATGGTTGGGTATTCCCCTGGAAGATCAACCCGCTGATCATTATCGTCTTTTGGGTTTGAAAAAATTTGAAGAGAATCCCAAAGTGATCCAGAACGCGGCGGATCGTCAGGTATCGCATGTCCGTACCTTTCTGGAGGGTGATCATGCGGTAGCGTCCGAGAAACTGCTGAAAGAATTGGAGAAAGCCCGTTTGACACTGCTGGATATGGCATGTCGCGAAGCGTATAATGAGGCACTGCGGCTTGTTTCACCAGCCCCTCCTCCGGTACTTCCCGCGAAACCTGTCTCGCCCCCCAAGGTGGTTGCGGTACAACCTGTATTGTCGATACCGATTCCACCGTTGCAAGTGGAAGAAAGTCCGAGGAAAAAGGATCAGAAACCGCGATCTTCCACCCCGCCATGGGTTCGTTCTCCCTGGCTTTGGGGCGGGTGTTTATGCCTTGGAATACTGCTTCTGTTTGGTTGGTCTCGGGAGAATGATACCGACACTTTGGTAGGCAATGTTTCGGTGGAAAAACCGGTGGCTGTCTCTGAAAAAGAGCCGGAAACACCTGAAGAGATGCCGACCGTGGCGAAAAATTTGTCGGAAACAGACCAGGAGGAGTCTCTGGATGTTCCGAAACCGGTTCTCGTCCAACCTTTGAAAGTTCTGGATGTTCCTACTTCTGAAAATTCAGAAGAGGTGGAAGAGAGTAAGGCGGAATTCCTGGAAAGTGAAGAGCCTCCGGTGGTCGAAGAGGCGGTTGAGGCAGAAATGGAAACGGAGGAAATCCTTCCGAATGAGACTGGATGGGATACCGAGACAAGTGAAGAAACCGGGCTTGAAGAAAACATGTCGCCGACAGTTTCGGTAGAAAATGAGTTGGGCGAGGAAGAAACGGCAGGAACGGAAGAAGAACGTTCCGAAAAGACGAGTTTAGAGACCGTTTTTTCCCCACCGATAGAAACGGATGTTCCATCCAATGAGAAAGAAATCGTGGCGTTTTTGGATGGTGAAAAAATCTATATCCATGATATGGCTACTGCGCATATCCTTCATACGTTAAATGCGAATTACAGTTCTGCGTCTGTCCGGGATGTGGCGATTGCGCCGGGAGATAAATTACTGGCATCCTGCGATGAAGAGAATATCCGTCTTTGGAGTCTGGAAACCGGAAAGGAACTTGCCGTGTGGGTAGGAGATGCCGATCGTGTGGAATTGCTAACGTTTAGTGCCGATGGTCAACGTCTCTTCTCTGTAACCGAAAAAAACATTCAAATGTGGGACGTTCGTACAAGGAAACAGGTCGGTTCTCATCAGCAGCAAAACCGTATTCAAGGAATCAAGGTTTCACCTGATGGAAAGTTGATGATCACCCTTGATTATCAAAAAAACGTCACGATTTATTCGTTGACAGATGGTACCTCACGAAGTTTTTCCGTGGAGGTTAAAAATACCACTGGTCGCAGCTATGTTTCCTCCGATTTTTTCGAAATGACACCAGATAATCGCTATCTTCTTACTTGTGTCCGGGATGGTGTTTATTTCTGGAGTATGGCCACTGGTAAATTGGTAAAAAAGGTAGCTCATCCCGAACCTGTCAAATGTGTGGCCGTTTCGTCGGATGGAAACTGGATGGCAACCTCATGCGATGATGAAGTGGTGCGGATTTACGATCTGCATACGGAAAAAATCGTTCGTACCTTTGTTGATCAGAGGTATGAGCAATTGGCCTTCAGTACCGATAAGACCTATCTTGTTATGGGACAGTTTATCTGGAGCCTGGAAACGGGGAGAAAAGTGGGGAACATAGGGACTCCTAATACATTCTACGGACTTTCCCGGTTTGCCACATCTAAGATAAAGAAAAATATCCCATCCCCAAAGCGTAGAGAGAAACCAGAAAAGCGACGTAGTGTGGCGGATTTGATAAGTGTGCCAGACGCGGAGGGAACACCCGTGAAAGAAGCGGCGAAGCCTGGAAATTATCTGGCGGCGTTGGTTCAGATCAAGCGGATTGAAATCTGGAATCTGAAAACGCAACAAAAATTGCATACACTGGTTCCTTCCAATCGATCCTCCACTCCGGTCAGCTGTGTGGCGTTTTCTCCTGATGGAAAACGATTGGTTTCCTGTGACAGACTCGTTCGTGTGTGGGATATGGAAAGTGGTCGGGAACTGAAACAGATGGATGGGCATACTTCGACCATCCATTCCGTTTGTTTCAGTGCCGACGGCAAAAAAGTGTGGTCGGCAGGAGCGGATGGTTTTCTGAAGGTCTGGGACGCTCGGACAGGAATGTTGTTAGGGGCTTTCCAGCAAGAGGATGGAGTTGTTTCCGTCATTATCTCTCCGAATGGGAAAATGGTTGTTGCGCGGAATTCGCACAATGTCATTACGCTCTACAATGCAACCAATGGAAAGGTGTTGCGATTTTTCAAAGCGGAATTAAAAGCCCCAACCATGCGGGTGATAACTGGTTCCTACTTTACGACCAAAATTACAAAAGACAACCGTTCGATCATTACCTGCAACGAGAAAAACCTTTTTTCGTGGAGTCTCAAGACAGGAAAATTGCAGGGACAGATTCCCCATCCTGATAAACTCCTGGGGGTGACTCTTTCGGAGGATGGAAAATGGATGGCCACTTCGTGTCAGGATAGGAAAGTCCGTGTTTATAATGTTCAATCTTCCAAATTACAGCAGACGTTTGATGCGACTTGCCATACGTTGGAATTTACGCCGGATGGAAAATTCCTGATGTGCGGCGGGATACTTTGGGATGTGGAGGGTGAAAAAAAGGTGGTTGATCTGGGATATTTTTACAATGTTGCCGTCTCGCCTGTGGAATTGGATTTCGGGGTGAGCGAAGAACTGCCAGTAGGGAAAAAGTGATCGTCTTGAGACGTTACCGAGCCTCGCGCAACCTGGCTCGGATGTATTCCAGACGTTGCTGGATTTCCGCCTCGAATCCGCGTGGGACTGGTTGGTAATAGGTTTTTTCAACGCCCAGATACTCCTGTTTGGCAATCGCGTCGGGATATTCGTGGGCATACTGGTATCCTTTGCCATGTTCCATTTGTTGGGCACCGGAGTAGTGGGAGTCGCGTAAATGTTTGGGAACGGGAATCAACTTTCCTTCCTGAACATCCCGACGTGCCTGAAAAATGGCTTCCGTCGCGGCATTGGACTTCGGAGCGGTGGCCAGATACGTTACGGCCTGTGCCAGATTCAACTGGCATTCCGGCAGACCGATCATTTCACATGCCTGGGCGGTGGCGACTGCCAGTGGAAGGGCGTGCGGGTCGGCATTGCCAACATCTTCGCTGGCGAGGATCACCAGCCGCCGTGCCAGAAAGCGGACTTCCTCCCCACCCTCCAGCATTTTGGCAAGCCAGTAAATCGCGGCGTCGGGGTCGCTGCCACGGATACTTTTAATGAGCGCACTGATGATGTCGTAGTGGGAATCGCCGTCACGATCGTGTTGGAGGATCCGTTTCTGAACCGATTCCTGAGCCAGTTCCAGGGTGAACGGGACGGGATTGGCGAATGTGGAAAGAACGCCGATTTCCAGCGCGGAAAGTGCGCGTCGGGCATCTCCGTCACACGTTGCGGCAAGATAATCCAGAGCTTTTTCATCCATCTCGATATTCCACTTTCCCAACCCCCGCTCTTGATCCATGATGGCACGTTGCAGGATGGTGCGGATGTTTTCGTGCGTCAGGGCGTGGAACTGGAAAAGTCGGCTACGGCTTAAAAGGGCGTTATTGACGGTGAAAAAGGGATTTTCGGTGGTAGCTCCGACGAGCGTGACGATTCCTTCCTCCACGTCGGGAAGAAGGACATCCTGTTGGGCTTTGTTGAAACGGTGGATCTCATCGACGAACAAAAGCGTCTTGCGGCGTTCCACGGAAAGGTGGTCGGCAGCCTTCTGAAGCACTTCCCGCAATTCCTTCACGCCATTCGTCACGGCCGAAATCTGGCAGAAAAAACTGTTCGATTCCGTTGCCAGAAGGCGAGCGAGCGTCGTTTTTCCCGTTCCGGGCGGGCCATAAAAAATGACCGAACCAAGACGGTCGGCAGCCAAAAGACGCCGTAGGAGTTTGCCCGGAGCCAGAAAATCTTCCTGCCCGACAAACTCATCCAGCGTTCGCGGTCGCATCCTCGCCGCCAACGGCTGAGCACTGCGCCGATTTTCCCTTTCAATCGAATCAAACAAAGACATGGGGAATAAGATTAATGAAATAATGATTAATGATTAGTCGTTGGTTTGGGCGGCATAGGTGCCAATTGCGGCACCCATGGCGACGGCACTTCCGGTGACGCGGTAGCTGGCGTGGGGGAGGAAGTCGCCACTGATACAGCGTCCGGCCATGAACAGATTGGAAATATCCTTGCTTTGCAGCGAACGGAGCGGAATCTGGAAGGGACGGAAAGCGATTCCACCGCGACCGATCGTTTCTTTTTTGTTGGTTTCAAAATCGATGGCGTGAATATCGATTCCAAAACGGGATGTGGTAACGGCATCCTCAAACGTCCGGCCAGCGACAACATCGTCCGCCGTCAGTGTGTAACGCCCATGAATCCGCCGTCCGCAACGGTGTCCCAACTGTTCCGCCGTGGCGACGAGCCGAAGGTCTTTCCAAACACCTCCCAGACGATTCAGGGCGGTGACAATTTTGTGAATTTCCGCCCGTGCCCGAAGTGTGGCGGTGGAAATGGCCTGAACATCGTCCACTCGGACTTTGTACTCGTGATTCACCATCAACATACAGAGGTTGTCATGAACATGGAAAAGGGTGGGATGGAAATAGGAGGGTTCCACGCCCGCACGCTGCAATTCCCGCAAAAACGCCTGGTACGAATCGACGTGCCCGCCCGGTTTCCACATTTCAGGCACGTTGGAAAGGTACTGCGTCATGGCAGTGGCATCCTGAACCAGAACCAGGGCGTTGAGTGTGGCAGGTTGGCCGAAACCTTCCGGGGTCGCGCCCATGTCGAATCCGCAGCCCGCCTGAGCCGCCAGATCGCCATCTCCGGTACAGTCGATAAAATACTTCGCTCGCCATGCCTGCCGCCCCGACTTGGATTCCGTGACGATGGTTGTCAGACGTTTTCCGTCCTCACTTCGATACGCCGCCACAACCGGACAATGAAGCAACACCGAAACGCCCGCCTCGGCAGCCATTTCCTCGCAGACGATTTTCATGTATTCCGGCTCGTAAACGAAATCGCGGGAATTTTGGCAGACTCTGGCATGGTACGCGTCCAGCCGCCGGACAATTTCCCGATCCATGGCCGATTTGTCGAAATCGAAGATGTAGGTCAGAAGCCCGCTTGTCCAGACACCTCCCAGAGAACCCTGCAATTCCATCAACCGTACGGAAGCTCCGGCACGTGCGGCAGAAACCGCGGCGGAAATGCCTGCGGGACCTCCCCCGCAAACGATGACGTCCACCTCGTCCACGATCGGAATTTCGCGGGGCGGCTCCTGGAATTTTCCCGGTTGGGCTGCGGCGTGCGTGGAAGCGGAAAAAAGAGTCGGGAACGCGGCTGCGGAGAGGGTGTTCCCCAGGAAATGACGGCGTGTGAACATGGTTTCTCCTCGATGTTTTCAAGTGGTTTGCCAAGCCCCTTCCCCAAACAGGGGCTTGAAACATGAAATATTTAACTCAAAAACGACTTCAGCCCGTCGAAACAATCTTTGGCATCCTGAACGGGCGTTTCTTTGTTTTCGCACTCGATGATGAACCATTCCGTGCCGCCATTTTTGGCCAGTACGGGCAAAACTTCCTTCCATCGGACTTCCCCTTTGCCGATGATTCCACCGCCGCCATATTCCGCAATGTGGACGGTTTTGGAACGTCCGGCAAACTTGTTAATCAACGGAACCGGGTCCACGCCAGCATGAACACAATGCCCGACGTCGATTTGATGAATGACTTCCTGGGGCGTATTTTCAAAAATCAGTTCCCACGCCATTTTTCCGTCGTAAACTTTCGTCATTTCATGGCTGTGGTTGTGGAAACCGATTTGCATTCCGAGTTTCCCCGCCGCGACGCTACGGTCACTAAGCCATTGGGCAAGTTTCAGCCAATCCTCTTTCGTGTCGGCATTCATCCACGGAACGATGAGGTAACGGGCACCGATTTCCTGGAGATAATCGGCGGTCTTGCCGAGATTCTCATCCTTCAACGAATCTTGCGGCGTATGCGTTCCGCAGCACTGTAAACCGTTGTCTTCCAACAGTTTACGGAATTCTTTCGCGTCAGCGCCAAAATTGCCCGCCATCAGTTCCACTCCCTGATAGCCCATCTGAGCCACCGCGGCAATCATTTTGGGCAGGTCTTTCCGACAGTCTTCGCGGATGGAGTACAACTGCAAGGCGATCGGAATCTTCGTGGCTACTTTTTCAGAAGCCCACAGACGAACAGGAGCCATAGCGAGTGCGGTTGCTCCCAGCCCCCATTGGAGCCATTCCCGGCGTGAAATTTTTCTCATTGTTTTTCCTTTCTTTTGGCCTGGAAAGAGGATTTCCAGTTGGGTAAGACATCTTTCTATTGTAGAGGAAACTCTCCTACATCCCTTTATTTTACAATCTTCTCCTCCCATCGAACAGGGGGGCGGGGGCTTGCCAGGAAAAAAGAAATTTCAGGGTGGGGGTTGTTGAAAGAATCCATTTTTTTTAGAATGAAAGGGAAGAGAGCGGAAAAGACGTTCTGTTCCGGTGAATTTTAGAAAATCGATGAAGAAAGGAAGTAATCATGACCCGCCTGTTTGGAATGTTGATTTTGTGGTGTGGCGTGTGGGGAGTTTCGAGTGGCTGGGCGGAAGATTTGGCTCAGCTTGCGGAGAAGCTCGATCGTCGTGCGAAAGAAATCGTGCCGATGTTGAAAGATGAACCGTTTTGTCTCGGACGTCCAGTTACCGACCGTCCGTTTTGGGATGCCCTGGCTCAGCGTCCCGTTTATCAGGCAACGATACGTAACGCGGAAAAAGCCCTTGAAAAGCCTATTTCCCACGTTCCCGACGAGCTTTATCTGGAATTTTCCCAAAATGGGAATCGGTCGCGGTATCAGAATGCCTACTTTCAGCGAAATCGCCCTTTGGAAACGTTGGTGGTGGCGGAATGTCTCGAAAATCAGGGTCGTTTTATTCCCCGAATCGAAGAGTTTATCCGCGTTTACGCAACGGACAAAAGTTGGGTTTTGCCGGCGCATGACCGAAATCTCAAGAATTTTCAAGGGGACTACGACGTTGACCTTTATTCCAGCGCCACCGCATGGATGTTGGCAACCACCGGAGCGTGGCTGGGAGAAAAACTTTCCCCGGAAGTGCGGCAGTTGTTGGATGAGCAGTTGCGAGTCCGTTGTCTGGAACCGTACAAGAATTCTATCCTGACGGGAAAGCCGAAAATGTGGTGGATTCGTGGAAAAAACAACTGGAACGCGGTTTGTCTGGCAGGAGTGACGGGAACGGCACTGACGCATTTGCGGTCGGTAGAGGAAAAAGCGTGGTTTCTGGCCGCCGCCGAGCATTTCATCCGCTACTCCGAGGAGGGGTATACCGACGACGGTTACTGTTCCGAAGGGGTTGGATATTGGAATTATGGCTTTGGGAATCATATTCGTCTGGCAGAAACCGTTCGGCGGATTACCGATGGAAAAATCCAACTGCTGGATAACGAAAAAATGCGTCGTGTGGCGGAATATGGTTTTCGGATTTCGATTCTGCCTGGTTTTGCGCCCAGTTTTGCCGATTGTGCGGTGAATGCCTGCCCGTCGCGGGAAATTCTGGCGTTTTTGAACCGGTACTATCGGTTCGGAGTGGATGATTACGAAGGAAGTTTGCAACGTGCGTACGGAATTGTCAATTTGGGAATGTGGCAGAGCGATATGCCACCGCTGCCGGAAAAAAAGGAGGCTGCGCACTCTTTGCGGGGAGAAATGCGAACCTGGTTCCCCGATGCCCAGGTTCTGATTCTCCGTCCGCAGGGTGAGCTTCCTCAAAATGCCTCCGAAGTCCAAGGTCTGGCCGTTGCCATGAAAGGTGGGCATAACGCGGAACTCCATAACCACAACGATGTCGGTTCGTATGTCGTCGTGTATCGGGGAACGCTTCCTCTGCTGGATGTTGGTTCCGAGACGTACACACGAAAAACGTTCAGTGCCCAGCGCTACGAAAGCGACGCGCTCAATTCCTGGGGTCACAGCGTCCCGGTCGTTGCGGGAAAACTCCAGAAAACGGGGCGTGCTGCGGAAGCAAAAATCCTGAAGATAGATTCGACGCCGGAAAAAGAGGTTTTCCACCTTGATTTGCAGGCCGTTTACGATGTGCCGGAAGTCCAGCGGCTGACGCGTTGTTTTACCTATTCCCGTGATGGTGAAACGTCGTTTGAAATAGTGGATGAGGTGGAATTCTCCTCGCCGCAAACCTTTGAAACGGCTCTGGTTACGTCGCTTGCCTGGAAAAGGGAGGGAGATCGGATTCTCATCGGTGAAAAAGAGGCTCAGGTCGTCCTGGAAATCGAAGTCCAGGCGGATGGTGCCAAAACCGACGCATGGAAATTAACCGACGCGGAATTTCAGGCCGATATTCGGAATCGGGAATATGCTCGGCGGTTGGGAATTGTGCTGGAAAAACCTGTGCGGGAAGCGACGGTTCGCGTGAACGTTCTGCCTGCGAAATAGGCTTGAAAAAGAGTCCAGAGGGTGGTGCGTTGCCATCCTCTGGAACGCCGGTCTGTTGAAACCGAAGTCTTATTTTTTCGGCATCATGGCAAACGTTCGGTCACATTCGGTATCCCCTTCGCCGATACGGAAAAATCGCATTTCTCCTGTGGATGGCCGAATGACCACCATGTCGAGCAGCATTTGCTCCTTTCGGGAAAAAGGACGGTAAAGGGCATTTTCAGGCAAGTCGCGTTTGGAAATGGTACCGTAACTCTGGGTAATGATGTGATTTACACCGTGGACTTCCGCCTGCTGGTCGAAATGGCTGTGGCCGGAAATGATTCCCGCCAGTCGCGTGTTTCGATTCCCCGTAAAATCCCATGCCAGAGTCGTTTTTTCGTCTAATTTGGCCGATCCTTTTTCACCTTGGACAAACGCCTCCAGAATCTGAACGCCCCACGCTCCATTTCGGACGCTGATTCCCTCCCGTACCGGATTCCATTTTCCGATTTTCGGATGGAGGCAAATGTGCTGGAGGACGACGACGCAATAACCTTCGGGAACCTGCAAATGGTCGGCCAGAAATTGCAATTGCTCGACGGAATAACCCGATTCATGAGCGTCGGACGTGTTCAGAAAGAAAACGCGGCAACGTTTCCCCGGAACATCGAAAAAACCATAGTCGGAATTCGGCCCCAGCACCCGATTCGCACTGGCGGGGGTCAGGAGGTTGAACATCTCGCCATACTCTTTGGCCGTCAGGCGGAGTTCCGAAAAAACGTTTCCATAAGCACGGCCACTGTCATGATTTCCCATGCAGAAAAAAGTCGGCGTCGTTTTCGCAAACCCTTGAAATAGCTCCACTTGCGAGGCCAGCCGTTCTTTGGCAGCGTCGTAGCGGGAGGGTTTCCATGCCAAATCCCGGTCGAAGCCAATATCCCCCAGGTCGGCGTAAAAGTCGGCCTGAAAACGTTTGGCCGCACGCTGCGCAAAGAGGATGTGCCACCGGGTATCGTTAAAATTCGCCGGCTCTTCCCATTTTGGCCGAGCCGCGTGAATGTCCGAAACGACCGGGAAAACGATCACGTCGTCCGTCCCTTTCCACGCGGCATAACGGGAAAAGGCCGTCTCTATTTTTTTGTCCACCCAATCGGGAATCATCGACGCAAGTCGTTCCATTTCAACGACTTCCGACGAATGGGAACTCCTTGCAAACGTGGAAGGCAGCGTCGTTCCCAGTCCGAGCAATCCAAGTTTTTTGAGAAAATCTCGACGGTTTTTCATAAAAATTCCTTTCTGACAATGTTTAAGGAAATGGAAACATCTACGGACACAAAATTTCCAAATCGGTTCCCACGAAATAGGTGATTCCAGGGGCAAATTCCATTTCCGAAGCGACCGTTACCGGTTTTCCAAGATAATCGAAACATTCCTCCAGATTTCCCCGAATCGTTACGTTTTTCGTGATGGAGGCACCGGGAGACCAGATCGCGTAGCCCATTTTTCCATCCGGTCGCGTCCAGGAAAGGCAAAAAAGGGTGCCATCTTCCGATTTCCACGAGTTGCTTCGTTTCAGCGAACCGGCAGGACGTGCTTTCGTCAATGCCTGGTAGGCGAGATAGCCGGATTTTGGGGCCAGATCGCGGTGGACGATGCCGAAATGGTGTTCCGCGTCGAACTCATCCTGTTCGGGAGCCTGAAATTCGTAGTTGAAATACTTGTCGATACCGTTGTGCAATGCCAGTAAAATGGCCTGCGGAATGAAAACGCCCTGATTTTCCGGGGTGCAACGGTTGGTGCCGACGAAACTGTCCCGCATGAAAGCGCTGACCACGATGTTGCCGCGAAAGTCGCTCCCGAAGCGGTAAATGCACGCCACAGGAGCGGTAAAATCGTTTTCATCAGCACGCACCAGAGGAATCATCTCGTCTCCTGCCTGGAGGAATCGGGTTCCGAAGAAACGTTCGCCTTTCTGAAGAGGAAAATCTTTCAGAACATCCCGTGCCGCTTCCGCCACGCAAACGGAAGCCTTTTCCGGCGTTCCCGGTCGTGTCCACCACGCGAACCAGTCGATTCGGAGCTTTTCCCGCCAACTGGCTGCCAGATGGTTCTTTTCCGTGTCGTAGTAAAGCGGAACGCCTCCTGTCAAAATCAGCGTACCACCATTTTTCACATACTGGCGAACCGCGTCGAAAACCTGAATCGGGAAAACTTCTCCCGGCGGGAACATCAAAACGGGATACTTTTCCACCTCCAGCGACGCGATCGTTTCCAGCGAAACCATCTCGATTCGCGTCTTTTCCGGGAAGAGGGATTTCCAGATCGACTCGTTCATCAACCGGGAAACGGGAAACGCTTCATCGTAAATCACGGCCACCGTTTCCTGAAAACCGTCGGGGTACAGTTTTTGCATGGCCGCGCTCACAATCCGACGTGTCGGTTCTCCCAACCGTGGCGGTGTTGCCCAGCCCATTTCCGTAATCCAGATTGGCTTGTTGGAAAGGCCATAGGTTTTCATCATGTCATGAACCATCTGAATATCCTGCAAAAACTTGTCCGCTTCCGTAAACGTCACCAGCCCGCCGCGATACGGATGGATGTTCATCACGTCGAAATACTTTCCAGCCCCTGCCCGCAACGTCTCTTCCAGAAAAGCCTTCGGCACGCCTGCCAACCCTCCGTAAACCACGACCAAATCAGGGTTTATCTCCTTGATCGTTTCGTACGTCACTTTCAGCAATCGGGTATAATTGGCTCCGTTGGGTTCCTCACGCCAGAAACTTTTCAGGTTTTGCTCATTCCAGACTTCCCAGTACCGAATCCGATCCTGGTAACGGGTGACGACCTGGCGGACGTATTCTTTCCAGGCATCGAGATGTTGATAGGCCGGGGTGGCCCACGGAACGTCGTAGTCGAGGATGGGGAGAATCTGAACACCGACTTTTTCCGCATTTTCCAGAACCCGATCGAAATGTTCAAAATGCCACGTTCCCCGCGGACGTTCCACCGCACTCCACGAAAAATCCGCCCGCGCCCAGCCAATCCCCGCTTCCCGCATTTTCATCAGGTTGGCAGGCATCGCTCGATGTTCCTCCCCACCTCCCAGATGGGCACAAACGCCATAGGGAGAGGTCTCCTCCGCATACGACCAGGAAAGGGTGAGACAGGCCAACATCATTCCCAAAATTTCCATACTTTTCATGGTATCTCCTTGACAGTATTCATTCTTTGAACATTCAGATTCTTTCCCCCAATGCTCTGCGCAGGAAGCGAATCCATAATTATCGTCAAACTTCCGGCAGGGGAGGGTTTGGCTCTTCCGGGAGTTCTTCCCAAAGAGCAATTTGTTCGATCTTCTTTTCACACACGACTTTAACAATATCCCGAAGTAATTCCACCGACTTTTTCAAACTCTCCACTTCTTCTTTCGTCACTCTAAATTGTGAATTGTAACGAGCTTCAATATATGCCCGGCAAAGGAGGTCGAAAAGGCGTTTTTCCTCCGGCGTATGGAGCGGAAACGCGGCCAACAATTCCGGGGCAAAGGATTTGGTCGCACTACGCAATTTGGCTAAATCGTGACGCTTGGGTTTATAAAGTGTGAAAACAAGTTGGACCGCATGGTACAATTTTTCCGTCGCCTGATGGAGCATAAAAGACCCCATGGTATATTCCTGTTTGAGTGAATAAAACTCTACCCCTGATAGAAACAAATTTCCACGATGAAAATATTCGTCAAAATATTCCTGAGCCATAACGTGGAATTCCGTCGGTGTGGAGACTTCCCGAACAGGAAATGGGGCACCGGAAGTGTGAAGCAAGATTCCTTCCTTGAGAATGTCCATGTAAAAATAGCGTCCCTCACGTACCGACTTGTTAAATTCCTTGTTCGTCATGACATGGAATTCAATGGCAGGTCTGGTCGGTGGGTCGTTGTGTACTTTTTCATAGGCACGCTTGATTCGATCCAACCGTTGACTGACGACGGTGGGATCGGTTTGATAAGGATAGACCACCAGAATGTCGTAATCACTATTGTAAATCGTCATCACGCCAAAGTCGAACCGACGGTCACAAACTACAAAATCCCCCCGCGCATACGAACCAAACAGAATCACCTTTTCACAAGTTGGAATCGAGTGAACGATCTGTTGTGTGATGGCCTCCAACCTTCTGACGTGGCCTCGTGGCAAATTTTCCAGCGATGTTTTCATGGTTTTTCCTCCTGGGGCGGCATTTCTTCCCAAAGAGCAATTTGTTCGATCTTCTTTTCACACACGACTTTAACAATATCCCGAAGTAATTCCACCGACTTTTTCAAACTCTCCACTTCTTCTTTCGTCACTCTAAATTGTGAATTGTAACGAGCTTCAATATATGCCCGGCAAAGGAGGTCGAAAAGGCGTTTTTCCTCCGGCGTATGGAGCGGAAACGCGGCCAACAATTCCGGGGCAAAGGATTTGGTCGCACTACGCAATTTGGCTAAATCGTGACGCTTGGGTTTATAAAGTGTGAAAACAAGTTGGACCGCATGGTACAATTTTTCCGTCGCCTGATGGAGGTGAAAAGAGGCCATGGTATATTCTTCATTTTCCTCCATGCACTGTGTCGTGAGTAGAAACAAATTTCCGCGATGAAAATATTCGTCAAAATATTCCTGAGCCATAATGTGGAATTGCGTCGGTGTGGAGACTTCCCGAACAGGAAATGGGGCACCGGAACTGTGAAGCAAGATACCTTCCTTGAGAATGTCCATGTAAAAATAACGTCCCTCACGTACCGACTTGTTAAATTCCTTGTTCGTCATGACGTGGAATTCAATGGCAGGTCTGGTCGGTGGGTCGTTGTGTACTTTTTCATAGGCACGCTTGATTCGATCCAACCGTTGACTGACGACGGTGGGATCGGTTTGATAAGGATAGACCACCAGAATGTCGTAATCACTATTGTAAATCGTCATCACGCCAAAGTCGAACCGACGGTCACAAACTACAAAATCCCCCCGCGCATACGAACCAAACAGAATCACCTTTTCACAAGTTGGAATCGAGTGAACGATCTGTTGTGTGATGGCCTCCAACCTTCTAACGTGGCCTCGTGGCAAATTTTCCAGCGATGTTTTCATGGTTTTTTCGATTGAAAAAGGAAAATTCCAGGCGACAAACTTCTTTTGAATTTTCCCGACAGGGAATGGTCTTGACGTTTTGACTGGAGAATATTATACTATGAGAAGATGTTTTCCGTAACCCCCCGCGAAACTGAAAAAATGCGTTCCACGTCCCCCATTTCGTTTCATTGCCCAGAAATTGCCGTTTTTTTTGATCTGGCGGTCGAATCGGCACGGGGGATTTTACGCGGTTTTATGCGATATATCCGTTTGAACGCACCGTGGAATGTGACGTTCGTCTCCAAAACGGTCAACGATGTCGATCCTTCTTCGCTGGAAAACTGGTTTGGGGATGGAATCCTGGCCCATATTCCCGATCTCGAAACGCTTCAGGTCATCTATTCCAAAAAATGCCCCACGGTCTTGTTGGCAAAAAATATCAACGACGATATTTTCGGACTTCCCGATTTTGCCATGTCTCCGCCCCCCGTCTTCATCCGATGTGACAATGCGGCGATTGGACGGATGGCCGCGCACTATTTTCTGGAGAAAAATTTTCAGCACTTTGCCTATGTGGCATATTCCAAAGATGTCTGCTGGTGCCAGGAACGACGACGGGTATTCGACGAAATTCTTTCGCAACGAGGCCTGCACGTTCACCACTTCCTTTCCCCGCCGGAAGGAATCGACTGGTTTTTGCAGCGTGAAAAATTGCAGCAGTGGATTTCCCAACTCCCCAAACCGGTGGCCATTCTGGCTGCCAATGACTTTCGCGGACGGCAAGTGTTGGAAGTCTGCCATCGGATGAATCTCTCCGTTCCCTACGAAGTGGCAGTTCTGGGAGTGGACAACGATTTGCCCATGTGTGAAATGAGTTACCCCTCGCTCTCCAGCATTGCCATCGACTGGGAAAAAGCCGGATTTTTGTGTGCCGAATCCCTCGACTCCCTGATGAAAGGGAAAAAACCCACCGAAAAGACTTACGGTCCGATTCAGGTCGTTTCCCGAAATTCAACCGAGTTTTTCCACATCTCCGATAAACTTGTCGTTCAGATTCTCGAAATCATCCGTATCGCGCGCGGCGAGAATCTGCGAGTGAGCGATATTGTCCAGCAACTCCCCGTTTCCGAACGTTCCGCCCAGGAGCGGTTCAAAAAAGCGGTCGGACACTCCATCATGGAAGAAATCAAACAGGTGAGGCTGAAAAATATCTGCGAATGGATCGAACAGACCGACCTCTCCTTCCAGGAAATTGCCGTCTCGTTTGGATTTGAAAATGCCAACCACCTGGGACAACTTTTCAAAAAAGAACTCGGAATCACGATGGGAGAATACCGAAAGCAGAAAAAAGGGGAATGATATTTTGATTCGTAAAATAAACATGATTGGAAACCAGCTTTCCAATCAGGGAAGATTCTCTTCCTGAGGTGGGGTTTCTTCTCGGAGAACGATCTGTTCGATTTTCTTTTCACACACGGTTTTTACGATGTCTTGGAGTAATTTGACGGAATTTTTCAAACGTTCCAATTCTTTTTGTGTGACTACAAATTGTGAATTGTACCTCGCTTCAATATATGCCCGACAAAGAAGCTCGAAAAGGTAATTTTCCTCCGGCGTGTTCCGTGGAAACGCTGCCAGCAATTCGGGTGCGTGCGATTTCGTTATCTCTCGAAGTTCCGCAATATCATGATGTTTGGCCTTATAAAGTGTGAAAACGAGCAACACCGTCTGATAAAATTTTTCCGTTGCCTGATGGAGGAGGAAAGAAGCCGTGGTATATTCCTGGTTTTCCGCTAAGAATTGGACCGTACGCAAAAAAACCTCTCCCTGGTGGAAGTATTCTTGATAATACTCATGAGCCATCTTGCGGAATTGAGCGGTGTCAATCCATTCTTTTTGAGGTAATGGTGTACCTGACGTATGAAGCAGTATTCCCTCTTTCAGAACGTCCATGTAAAAATAACGTCCCTCACGAACAAATTGAGAGAATTCCTTATCAGTAAGGGTAAGGAATTGAAGGGTGGGTTGTAGGGGACTGGTGTAAATCTTCTCGAATGCCTGCTTGACTTCTTTCAGGATACGAAGGATTTTTCCTCGATAGATGTTGGATGGATGTACCACCAGAATGTCGTAATCGCTTTTATAAGTCGTGGAGACACCAAAGTCGCACCGATGATCCAGAACCACAAAATCTCCCCGTGCATACGAGCCGAATAGAATCACCTTGTCGCATGAGGGGAGTAATTGGACGAGGTGCCGCGTCATCTCCTGTAATTTACGGGCATCCCCGGTTGGTACATTTTCCAGCGACGTTTTCATGATTCCTTTTCCTCCAGCAATTTCAGCATTTTCTCCAACCGCTGGGCCGAAACGGGGTGCGACGTTCCCAACTTTTGGGCAAAGAGCGAAATCCGGTATTCCTCCAACAGCCACCGAAACGCCTCCAATTGCGGCTCCTCCAACTGGCGCAGACGGTAGTTTTCCGCCAGCGTTTCGTACCGTTTTTGGAAAGCGGCCAACTCCGCCATCTGTTCCTGTCCCCGCGTTCGGGCATTTTGCATTCCCGCGTTGGAATTCAGAAGAGTCTCCAACCGCACCCGAATTCCCCGCAGATACCGGGGGAAATGCTGGGCGTATTTCCAGGAAGTCGTCAGCAAAAAGTCACGCGGCATCAGGCGTTCCAGTTGTTTTTCCACATCTTCCAGAATCGGACGGAACCATTCGTGAATCGGCCTCTTTTCGTCTGCGGAGGGTTCCTGGGAAAAGGTTGTCAGCGACAATTTCCCCAATTGCAACGGCTCTTTTTTCCGCGTTTGCGGCTTGGAATAGAGACTTTCCACGGCCTGAATCGCCTCGGCATACGCTTTCCACAAATGTTGTAACGGAGCTGTCACTTCCTGAACGATGATGGGAATCCGGCCACGGGCGGTCTTGCAGAGTTTCTCAAATTCCCCCCGCGTCCGTGGAATTTCCCGCAATAGCGACGGCATGTCGGACAACGCGGGAAACCCGTCCGGCTCCAACGCCCCATGAGCCAGCAAATCTCCCACCGTTTCCACCAGCGAAAGGTGGTGCTTTTGCGTGAAACTCCTCGCCTGCACCTGCATTTCCGCAAGTCCCGGCAGCCACTGGGCCTGTTGTGTCAGCTCCCGCCGGGCATGAATCCGAAAAAGCCGCGTAATTCCCCGTCGCGTTGTCGTTTCCGCGTGAAATGGGGACGTTGCCAACCGCAGAGCCACACTGGCCCCCTCATCTTCCAACATCGGATACGCGGGAATCGCTTCCCCCGTCGCTCCGGTCGTCTCCACACAAATCGGCAAATCGCCAAAATTCCACGATGTCAGCCCCGGACGATTCCACGTGTTGTCGGCAGGCAAGATCTGCTCCGAGACTGTCTGATTCCCCACACTTTTCAAAACCGTCTGAAAATCACGGCTCTGAACCATCACTTTTCCCGCCGTGTCCTTCACGCAGACGTTGACTTGCAGCGACTCCGGGATTCGTTGCAAATCCAAATCCTTTTCCCGGATGATTTCCCCCGCCAGCCGCGTCAGTTCGTTTGCCAGCACCGTCCGAAAACGCCCTTCGCCAAAAGGGATCCGAGCGGCAATCGCCCTGGCTGTATCCGGTGCGGGAATCAGTTTCCGGCGGACTTCCCGTGGCAGCGACTTGATCAGTGCCGCAATTCGCTCTTCCAAAAAACCGGGAATTCCCCACTCCAATTGTTGTGGGTCGATCTGGTGTACCGTTTCAAGCGTGGCGTGCAACATCACCCCATCCGTCGTTTCGCCCGGCTCAAAATGGTACTCCAACGGAAACGACCGGGAAAGAATCGGTGGGGAAATTTCCACGGAAGGTGGCGGCGGAGCGGAGACCGTCTGTTTCCGAACAGGTCTCTTTTTCAGCAACGGCGCCGTTTGCCCGAACAACCGCAATTCTTGCGTCGGAGGGGAGAATTCTTCCGATTCTGGCTCTTTTTCAGGCATTTTCGGGGCCGTTTTGCGCAAAACCACTTCCGTTCGCCCCGGCAGGAAATCGGGGAAACGTTCTTCCAGAGTCTCCTCCACCGATTCGTTCAGCAAATCCGATTCCCGCATTTTCAACGATTCCAGCGTCTCTTCCCCGGAAAGATTCCCCGCACCGCGTGCCTCCCCCCGCTTCAGGGCATGCAACCATTTCTCCATCGTCCCATGATCCACCACTTCCAGGGGAATTCGCTGATCGTAAAAATCGTAAATTTTCAGAGGATTGGGAAGAAAATCGTATTTTCGCAACTTGGCCTGCACTTGTTGAAGATGTTGCCACAAGTCCTGATTGTGCTGGTAAAACGGAGCGTTCGACCTCCAATTTCCCTCGACCAACCCCTGTTGAATGAAAATTTCCCGCGACGCGGCTGGGGCAATCGGTCCGTACGGAATCCGCCGACGGGGAACCACCACAAGGCCAAAAAGGGTGACTTTTTCATACACCATCACCGTATTGTTCTGTTTCGACCAGTGCGGATCGCTGTACGAACGCGAAACCAGATGTTCCGCCAACGGTTCGATCCAGTCGCTCTCCACTTCCGCCAACGTTCGCAGGAAACGTTTGGAAGTCTCCACCATTTCCGCCGCCATGACCCAGGCCGGAAGCGTTTTTTTCGCAGGAACGGGAGGTGTGGCTTCCGAAATCGATTCCGTTTCTCCCGAGGCAGGTGTTTTCTTTCCCCAATATCGAACCCCCGCTTTAGGAGCGTGGCGAGGTCTTTCCGCGACGCTTTTTTCCGGCTCTGCCACCATTTTTCCGCCATTTCCCGACACCTGCTTGGCCAATCCACTTCCCGGCCAGAGGAAACTCTTCCCCCCACCGCCGACGAGATATTCCTGCGACGTGGGAGACTTGTTCCCCAGATTCGAGAGCAAACCGCTCAACAATGCCCGGTGAATCGGTGCGTATTTTTCCCCGAAAAGGTCGGGCGAAACGATCTGCGTGGCATCGCCGTGCAGTAATCGCGGCGTTTTCTGTTGGCGTAGTGCCTGTTCCACCCACTCCCGAAGTTGGTGGTAAACATCGATCCATTCCCGCATCCGGTTCCACGAGAGAAAATTCTGGCGACACGCTTTTTGCAACTGATTTCGCGTCAATTTTCGCTTCCACTGGTGGTACGTGTCCCAAATTTTCAGCAGTGCCAGAAAATCGGAGCGGGAGTCGAGAAAAATCTGATGAGCCGCGTCGGCTGCCGCCTGTTTTTCGACGGGACGTTCCCGTGGGTCGCGTATTTCCAGTGCCGCGGAGAGAATCAACACCTCCGTCAGCACATTTTCCCGCGGATTTTGCCGTCCCTCCTCCATGGCAAAGAGAATCATCCGCCCAATTCGGGGATCGACTGGAATCTGGCTCAATTGCTTCCCCAGTGGCGTCAGTTTGCCATCTCCCGACGGCTGCGTCAGGGCTTGCAACTCAAAAAGCGTCTTGTAACCGTCCCGAATCGTCGCTGGTTTCGGAGCATCCAGAAAGGGAAACGTTTCGACACGTCCCAAATTCAGCATTTTCGTCTGCAAAATCACCGACGCCAGATTCGTTCGCTGGATTTCCGGCATGGTGTACATTTCCCGCGAACGATAATCCTCTTCCGAATAAAGCCGAACGCAAATTCCTGGCCCGATACGTCCGCAACGCCCTTTGCGCTGGTCTGCCGAGGCCTGCGAAATGGGTTCGATCGGAAGTCGCTGCGTTTTCGTCCGTGCCGAATAACGACTGATTCGAGCCGTTCCCGTGTCGATCACGTAACGAATCCCCGGCACCGTCACCGACGACTCCGCCACGTTCGTCGCCAACACCAAACGCCGTTTTTTCCCCGTCTGGAAAATCTTCTGCTGCATGGCTGCCGGAAGTCGGGCATACAACGGCAGAATATCGACCGTTTCATTCTTGAAAAAGCCACGTTGCCGACGTTGCTGTTCCCCCTGCAATAGGTGAACCATCTCGTGAATATCCCGTTCCGTCGGAAGAAAAATCAGAATGTCGCCCCGTTCTTCCAGCGAAAGCGTCTCGATCGCCTCCAAAATTCCTTGCTGAATGTCGCCATCCTGAAACGATTTTCCACCCGATTCCTCCTCATCGCCCAACGGCTGGTAAACCACCTCCACCGGATACGTCCGCCCCGAAATTTCCAGAATCGGCACCCGACGCTGTTCCGTTTCAAAATGTGCCGCAAAACGTTGAGCGTCGATCGTGGCAGACGTGATAATCACCTTCAAATCCGGGCGTTTCTCCACCAGACGGCGTAAAATCCCAATCAGAAAGTCGATATTCAGCGACCGTTCATGCGCTTCGTCGATAATAATGACTTCGTACTGATTCAGAAAACGATCGTGCTGCGTCTCGGCCAGAAGCATTCCGTCCGTCATCAGTTTGACACACGTTTCCGGCGAAGTCTGATCCGTAAAGCGGATTTTGTACCCGACCAACTTCTCCGGCGAAATCAGCGTCTCCTCCGACGGCCACTGCTTCCCCTGCTTCAATTCCTCTCCCACTCGCGTGGCAATCGAAATCGCGGCAATTCGCCGTGGCTGCGTGTGTGCAATCCGTTTGCGAATCCCCAGCCCCTGCTCCAGACAGATTTTCGGCAACTGCGTCGATTTTCCCGACCCGGTTTCGCCGCACAGAACGACCACCTGATTTTCCCGAATCGCACGGGCAATCTCCTCCCGGTGAGCGGACACAGGAAGATTCTCGTCGTAAACCATCGCGGGAATGCTCCGTTTACGCCGTTCGATAACCTCTCTGGAAGAAGTTTGGCTCTTTTGAGAAAAAAAAGGGGAAAAAGAACCGCGGGATTCCTTTTCCCCCTGCTTTATGGCTGGACGATCAGATGTGCGTCCGTGAGGAGAGGGTTTATTCATCATTTTCCATCGTGATTCCACGTCCCAGACGTTTGCGCAACGCCGGTTTGGCGGAAGACTCAATAACATTCATCGGAGGATTTTCCACCGAGGCATACGCCAGAAGCTGTTCCCGGATTTTATCCTGTTCCACCGGCGTTCCCAGATGATCGACCGCATCCGCGACACCTTCCAACACAGAGCGTTTCACTCCCTGACGAATCCAATCAAAAAAATTCATGTTCCTGTCCTTTTCTTCCTTGATAGGAGGTTGTTCAAACTCGATTGTCCCAAATCGTGGTCTTATTCTAACAAACTTTTCCTCCTTTGTAAAGAGGATTTTCCACTCTTTTGAAAATTTTTCAAAGGATTTTGGTCGGGTATGGTAAAATGGCAATACTGGTAAAATTTTACCACCCTGACTCGAAGGCCAACGGGGTTACTTTCCGCGAGAATTTCGGCAATCCAATATTTCCCGCAACGTTTTCGGCACGTCGGTATAAATCCGCGTCACTCCCCTATCCAGCAGCTCTGCCATTTTTTGCGGGTCGTTCACCGTCCAGGCCCCCACCTGAAAACCCGCTTTCTGAATTTGGGCGACTTTTTCCGGTGTCACGTCCTGATAGTGCAAAACCAACGCATCAAAACCATGTTCTTTCGCAAAAATCAGGTCTTTTTCAATATCGCTACGGCACCTGTCCCAGAAAACGGGAATTTCCGGCTCCAATTCCTTCACACGAGCCATGAAACGGGCATTGCCATCGTTGAAACCGACCCATTTTTGAGCATTTTTTTCCCGTATCAGGGCGATCACTTCGTCCACACAGTCGCATTTCGGCTGAATCGACAAACGGGCTTTCCGGTGCTGTAAAATCAGATCGATCGCCTCTTCCAGCAAAACAATTTTCTGAACCGGACAATTTTCCAGCGTCAACCCATGCCGTTGCCGGAATTTTTCGGCCAAATCGAGCTGGCACAATTCCGCGTAGGTGGAATCGGTCACTTTTTTCTCCACGGAACAATACCTCTTGGTGGTCGGATCATGAATCAGTACCAGTTTTTTATCGGCGGTCAGGTAAACATCCGTTTCCACCCAATCCGCTCCCAACGCAATGGCCGAACGAAAGGCTGGAAGAGAATTTTCCGGGAAAGCGAGCGAATCTCCCCGATGAGCCGTGATTCCATTTTCCGGCGTTTGCGCCATTCCATACGCTGGCAGAAAAAGGGTGCCCAAAAGAAACGTCTTTGTCAAAAAGGAGGTGGAAAACCGTTTCCGAAAACCCACATAACCGAGGAATCCTGCCAACAACAATACCCAAGTGGCTGGTTCAGGAACTTTGGCGGAATCGAGCGAAAGCGTGACGCCGGTGGGAGTGAGCGAGTATTGCCAGATGTCCTGAATCCGCCCCTGTGCGACACCCGTGCTGTACAATTCGGAAAAAGCAAGCCCGGAAGTGGTTTCCCAATTCAAGGTATAGGTGACATCCCGGTGGAGAATTTCATCCAGAAGAATTGCCAGTTCCGCGTTTTCATCCCAGTACAGATTTCCCATCACCTCTCCCGTAAACGATTCTGTCTGGTTGGAAAAATCGACGACAAAACGACCCGAAACATCCAGATTCGGCACACTCCCCTGAAGAATCAGTGTGCCTGCTTCCGCCACTACGATATCCGAAGCGAGAGAACTTCCCGACGCCATTTTCAATGTCCCTTCCGAAACGGTCGTCCCTCCTGTAAAAGTCTGTTTTCCCGCGATCGTCCACTGATTGTCCCCCACCTTTTCCAGACTGAGTTTTTTATTGCCAGCTTCCACGATCGAACCATAATAGATATTCTCTTCATCGGAAATGAGGGTTTGTCCGTCTGTTCCGACTTTCAAATGAATCGATGCACCGTCGGCAGAGCCTGAACTGGATGTCAGGTTGGCATAACCGATCACACCCCCCAACTCAAAAGTCGAGAGAGTATTGGCACTTCGAGCAATGAAAGCCAAACCCTGATTACGTGATGTTGTGGTTCCTGGCACAGTCGCGGGGCCAGCATCGTAAAGAGCGGTCGCGGAGGTACTTTGAACCGTACCATCCGCTTTGCTTAAAAATTCAATCCAACGCGGCGACGTGTTGCGTATCGTTCCGTGAAAATCGCTGAAATTGCTGTAAAGTTGCAATTTGCCGAGCGAGGTGTCGTGTACAATCGTTCCAGAACCCTTGAAAACCACACTTTCTCCAACGGATTTGTCTCCAACCGTATCCAGAAAAAGCGTTCCGCCTTCCGCCACCGTCAGGGGGGTATTGTCCGTAATGTTCCAGGCAGTGTTACCGTTGTACTGGTAGGAAAGTGTCCCTTGCGAGTTGACCTGAATTCCACCTGCGGCGGGGAGGGAAGTGCCGGAAACCACGAGCGTCCCACCGGAAACAATCGTTCCTCCTGTCCAGTTCTTGTTTGAACCTGTCAGTGTCCAGGTATTACTCCCCACTTTTTCGATCTGAATTTTGGCCGTATAACTGGAATAATTCCCCTGTCCCTTTTCTTCATTGATGGAGCCGGAAAAAACATTGTCTGCCGAAGAAGGCGTGGCGGAATCGTTGCCGATTTGCAGTTTTAAGTTTGTTTTGCTGAAGGCACTGCTGATGACTTGTCCCGTTCCTGTCAGGGTACCCAGTCGAAACGTTCGGTAATCGTCGCCAGTTTGCGTCAGAAATGTCGTACCACGGTCGGAAGAATCGGTCCAGAAAGCAAACCCTTGCCCTGTCGTGTTGCTGTGGAAGCGAACGCCGGACGCATCCCCGATTCCCGTCGAATTTGCCATACTCGTAATGGGGCCAGACGTAACCTCAATCCAACGATTGTAATCGTTCTGAATGGTGCCCGCAAACTTGGACAAGTCGCCGTAAAGCGTGAGTTTATGACTACCATTGGCATTGTGAATCAACGTTCCTGTGCCGGTGACGGGGGAATTGATGTTGACCTGTCCGGTACAGTAAAACGTCGTCTCTCCTGAAACCGCCAACGGATCGCTGGCACTTCCCGTAATCGTGCCGGAACCGGTATACGTTCGGGTTCCTTCGTCCCATGAAATCGTGGTGGGAATCGTGGCTCCCCAGGCGACACTCCCCAACAATCCACCGAGGAGTCCCATTAAAATGACTTTTTTACACATATTTTTGCCCTTTCATGAATTTGGATAGGGGGTGATTCGATTATTCCCACAAAGTGGACGCGACTTTGCCATCCGAACGGCTTCCCTTGCAATAATGTACTTCCGGTGCTATCTGATAACTGACACGTTGAACCGAAGCGTCGCACATCGCCATGCCAAAAGCTCCCGCGTGGACACTGCCAAAACCCATGCAATACGTCGATTCGGAAAGTCCGTCCCGATCCTGCATCGGACGAAATGCGGTCGTGCCATCCACCCATTGGCTGTTGCTGTTGTAACTTCCTGTGTAGGTCGTGCGGAGGCAATCCCGGTCGCCTCCTGTAAAAAGGGAGTAATCATCCGCCGATGTCTGGTCGCATTTCTCGTAGTACGTCGGAACCATGAATTTCTCTCCCAACAAATACGTATTGGTCGTGCCGTCGCGAATGTCGCTGAATTGCGTTCGTGAGAGAAAATAAAGAATCCCCGTGTGCGTCGAACTGTAATCCGGCCAGGTTGAGGTCTCATACGTTTTCAACTCCGAAACCGACGGTTTTTCGTGTACTGGAGCCTGATTCACGCCGATTCCACTCTGCGTTCCATGACCCACATTTCCCGCATAATCGGTTTTGTTACACCCCAACGAAGCCACCAGTTTGAAATTGACTTTCGGGCGGTCTTTCGTCGGATAAATTTTCGCGCTACGCCGGGAAGGACAGTGAAAAACATTCACCGGAGTCGTCAGCAACGTCTGCATTCCCACGTTGGAAGGGTCTTGCTTCTGCGAGGCGGTATAACCATCCGTGGGGAGCTGATACAGAGCATTCTGCTCCAACATCGGCAAAATCGTATAGCACCACGAACCGGGCTGTTTGTACCCCATCCCATTTTCCGGGTCGCCGCTCCAGTTGAATCCCCAACCCCCCGACGGAAAGTGTCCCGTCGTCGCCTCCACATTCAGACAGGCCAACGCCAGGTTGCGAAGGTTGTTACTACACTGCATTTGCCGAGCCGCCTCCCGTGCCTGTTGCACTGCCGGAAGGAGCAGCCCCACCAACATTCCAATGATGGCAATCACGACGAGTAATTCCACAAGCGTAAAACCGTTTCGTCTCGAATAACGCATGGTCTCTTCTCCTTTTATGAAAATACCCCAAAAGGATAACCTATCCCCATTGAATTTCTATGAGAAAACCATTTCGTTTTGGTAAGATTGGGAATAAATTTTAACTTGACAGAAGATGATATGGGAAAAGATGCCTTGAAAACAATAGAAATAGAGGAAAATCTTGAAAATGCTACTTTGAAAAGAAAGTTTCCTAATTTACCCCCCCCCCCGGTTTTAAAACGTTGCGGACAACCCAATGCGTACTTTTCATGATACATGTCCTTTTTGAAAAATATAGAAAATATCGCCAAAAACTATTTTTCATTATACTTTGGCAAATTTCCCATGTCAAGTACCTATTTTAAAATTTAGTGGAAAAAACCCAAAATTTTGGATTCATTCCACAAAGCCCCTCCCAAAGGAAGAGGCTTTCTTTCGTTTTCAGAAAACTATTTCGGCAATCGGGACGGATCGTGGGTGTCCGGGCCAAAGTAACGCAACCCGACCAACGGTTCGCAGCCGGTATTGACAATTTCCACACCTGCCGCAGCCGCTTCTGCCGTGATGAAGAACTCGTCGCAGGTCTCTTCGCCAAAGTGAATCATGACCGGCGTCTGGAGCGGCTGGCCGTTGATCGTTCCGCACCCCTGAACGCTGATCCAGGCACTGGCACCGGGGTCTTTCAGAAGACACCTGGCACCCGGCTCAATCGTCAATTCTTTGGCTGTCACGAACTGGAAGCCGTCGCACGGTTTGTAGTCGATCCATCGATCGGTATAGCCGTCGCCACTGAACTCCTCATCCACCACCGGTTCCATGTAGAAACTCTGCTTGAAGTACGGATCGACGTTCTTTTCCCAATCCAACTGACTGACGATAAATTCCAAATCCCGTTTTTTCTCTTCGGGAACGTCTTTGACCAACAAATCCCACGGCACTTCCCGACCTTCCACGACCGACTGGAACATCCCGAAAACATCGGAACCCCACTGCGGCTCATACGTACACAACGACCCCGGAGCGTGCAACACTCCCGGCGGAACGCACCAGCCCGTCCCTCGCTTCAGGCGATACGCGGCGGAGAGATCGAGAATACCATTGTCCCCCTTGTCCCAATTGGCCAGACATTGGATGACATCCTCTTTCGTCGTGCCGGGATTCAGGCCGAAAAACGTGTAGTCGAAATGATTTTCCGCGGCGTTCAGTTGCGGTGGGAAATAATACGATTCCGGCTTGCCATCCTGCCCGGTCAACTTGGCGAACTCCTCCGACTGGTGCATGTGGTGAGGAATCGGTCCGGCATTGTCGAAAAACTTGGAGTAGCACGGCCAACGGTTGTATTTATCCCAAATCGCCTTGCCAACGACCCGTCCCTGCAATTCACTCACCGCGTCGCGCAGCAGAAAACGTTCCCCTTCAAAAACGCACCAACTCAAACCTTCGTCCCAGGTACGTCCATCGTTCATCGCTTCGGTGGTGGAAGAAAACCATCGTTCGTCGATTCCGCCACGATGCACCCCCAACGCATACCAGTCGGTGGGTGCCAGTTTAATCCGTTTTCCCGGATGCAAAAAATTTCTCGGAACCCAGTTGGGAGCCATGCGGAAAATTCCTTTTCCCGCGTCCAACGCCCGTTGGGCAATGGCGGCTACATTATCGCTGGCGACCGCAGTGGAACGATACATCGGATTGTCACTCATTTTCAAACCCTTCCTGCTACTTACTCTCCTGATACACCCAAAAAAGCCATTCTCCAGAAAGTCCCTGGATATTTTTCCAAACGATGGAAAAAGCCTTTTCGACCTGATTCTTTTTCTTACTGTTCTTCTGTTGTACTCTTTTTCCCCGCTTCGTGCAAGTGATGGGAAGCGGAAAAAAAAGTTTTTTTGTGAAAGAATTTGGAAAAAAATGGAAAAACAGGCACATTCCCCGTAATTTGGAGGAGATTCGCCCCTCAAACTCCTACCTTGAACAAGGGTTTCCCCCATAACACTTGGGCAGTTCCCGCTTGTGACGGGACTGTTCGGCGGCACGTTCGATTTTTTCCACATGTTCCGGTTTTCCCTGCCCATGAAGGAGGTAGTTGTCAATCTCCGCGTACAAAATTCCCATCTCCGCTTCGTCCGTCTGTCCTTCAAAAAGTCCGGCGGAAGGTGCCTTTTCAATAATTTCCACGGGGGCATCCAGATACCGCAGAAAATCGAAAATCTCCGTGGCGGTCAAGTCCGCGATCGGATTGAAATCGTAAGCCCCATCCCCCCATTTGGTGAAATAGCCCATCGTCGCTTCCGAGCGGTTTCCCGTTCCGCAGACCAACGCGCCACGAGCCTGAGCCAGGGTGTAGAGCGTCGTCATCCGCAGTCGTGGATTGATGTTCATGCACGCTTGGGCGATGTTTTCCTCCTGCACGTTCATCGACTGCAACATAGGGGCAAAAGCCTCCTCCAACGCACTTTTCGTCCTGGAAAGGTCGATTTCGATCGTCGGAATGGCATATTTTCGCGCAACAAGCAAAGCATGTTCCCGGTCGCTGCCGTAATTTCGCGAACTCTGACACGGCATGATGACGCCGCAGATATTTTCCGTGGCCTGGCGACACAGAATCCCCGCCAGCGTGCAGTCTTTTCCGCCGCTGTTGCCATAAACGACGCCTCGATTCCCTAAAATCTCACGAATCCAGACAACCCGCTCCTGAAATTCCCGCTGCCAATCACGCAACATGAAAAGACTCCTTATTTAATTGATAATTGATAATTGATAATTAGTGATGTTCATGCCGTATTTTCCGAAATAGGTGTGTATGATTTACGGAATAATTATAAGTTTAACAGATTTGAATTTCCAGAAAATGAAAAAAACTCCCTCTGGGAGGAGTACCTGTGGAAAATACTGTATTGCCTTGACACCAAAGGCAGGGGGGGAGGTAGGTTGGTGAAATGGCAAAATAGCGTTCTATTGGGCAAATTGCGATAAATGCCCCTTTGCCATGCTACCCCGCCCACCCCGGTAGCCTGACGGCTACCACCCCTCCCAAAGGGAGGGGCTTGGTGGAAGGAATCCGAAAAACTCAACCATCAACCA
>JAUNBF010000042.1 GCA_030527185.1 Planctomycetia bacterium
CGGGGCGGGTTCTTCCACAGCCGGAGCATTTTCCGCCGGAGCCGGGGCGGGTTCTTCCGTTGCGGGCAAATCTGGGATTTCGACAGTTTCCGGCAGTGCTTCCGGTTTTTCTTCCGTCACGGGAGCCGCGTCTTCAGGAAGCGTTTCGGGCTGAATCGTCTCTCCGGCATTGTCGGAGAAGGGGTTTTCCGTCATGTTCGGCAATTCCACGCCGGGAAGGTCCACGCCGGGACGTTTGACAAATTCGGTGGCTTTAACCCGTTCGTATTCTGCCGCAATGGCCGCGTCGGTCACTTCGTCTGGCTTGGCGAATTTTTCGACGTTGGCAAACATCATCTCGATCCTGGCCTTTTTCCGCTCTTTGAAACCAGGCTTGCCCAAATCGCCGTCGGAATACTCATTTTTATGCGTATCGAAATAGGCCAGCAGTTCCCCTTCGGTCGGAGCGGGGACTTTTTCCACATAGTCCATCACCGGAACGGCAAACGCATCCACCGTAGCACTCTTGTAAACACGGCAAAAGTAATCCCACTGCTTGCTCAATGGCATTTCCTTGAAATTCGCGGCAAAGAGACGGCGGTACTCACTTCCCAGCAACAATTCGCGAATGGAATCGTCCAACTGTTGCGGATTGGTCAGGCGAATCTGCTCCACGGCCAGTTGAAGTTGTTCGGCAGTTGCCAGACCGCTTGTCAGCGACTTCACAAAATCGGCAATCGTTTCGTTATTGATCACGATTCCCGCTTTTTCCGCATAGCGAGCCTGGAGCCAGTCGTTGACCAGACTGGTCTCGTCGGTACGCGAAAGACGCTGCTCCAGAATACGCAGTTTTTGAACCACGCGAGAATATTCCTGCAATTTCGGCAACATCGGATTTTCCGCCACGTCCCCCGCCTTCATCGCCGCGTCCTGCAAAGTGGCATAGTCCTGCATGAACGCCCCGGCCAGAGCGTTGAGAAAAGCGACAAACGTCTGTCGCTCCACACGCAGGTTATTCAAATCCATTTCGTTCAGGCTGCCAAGATTGGTCGAAACCACCTTGCTTTTAGCACTGCCATACCGATAGCCAGCCCCTTCCTGAAAGGCCGGAATGAAGACGAACGAAAACATCGCCAACACACCGAGTGTCGCGAGCCAGGTTTTCTTGTTTTTACGAAAGGTACGAAACATGGTGTTTTTCCAAAAATGAACAAACGGTTAAAGGGATTTTCTTACATGACATGAAAACAGTTTTGCCCATCCCGCAGCAAAAGAGTTACAGACCTGCTATTGTAAAAGACTATGGACTTCTTGCAACCCCCCACAGCGGGGAATATTCTCGATTTCTGAAGAAAAATATTGAAAAAAAGATGGAAGTTTACCCAAATTATCCCTCCTTCCATGAAAATTTTTCGGATACACCACCCAAGTCTCCTTTTCATAGGATAGTTTGAAGTAGCGCTTGCCATTAACCATTATCCATTCAACCCGTGGAGCTTCAGGTTCCGATATACCCGCTTGACAGCCGAAGAGGCACGGGTTATGATGATATTTTCCGACTGGAAAAGGATTTTCAACAAAATTCAGTATCGAAAGGAACCCTGCATGAAAAAAACAAATACCCTTTCCCGCCGAAATTTTTTAGCGGGAGCCGCGGCCTGTGCGGCTGCGCCACTGTTCTTTCCGGGAAAAGTTCTCGGAAAGGATGGGCATTACGCTCCGAATGAGATTATCAACGTGGGACTGATCGGCAACGGTTGGCGACGAAGCAACATCGGCCATCGTCACGGCTCCCGATTCATCGCTATCTGCGACTGCGACACCCGCCGGATTCCGCATAACGACCCGAATATGAAGGGTTTCCAGTATTACGAAGAGATGCTGGAAATGCCGGAATTGGATGTCGTTTCGATTTCCACCCCGGATCACTGGCACACCAAGATGACGATCGATGCCTGCAAAGCGGGGAAGGATGTTTACTGCGAGAAACCGTTGACGTTTACGCTGATGGAGAGCCGACAGATTGTGGCCGCGGCACGGAAGTACAATCGCGTTGTTTCGAGCGGTTCGCAGCGCGTCATGGAAGACTACGGCCGGTTCATGGCTCCGATTATCATGTCGGGCGCTATTGGTGAGGTGAAGGAAATTTATGCCACTTGTGCCGGTTCGCCGGGAGAGCGGATTTACGCTCCACAGCCGGTTCCGAAAGAGCTGGACTGGGACCGTTGGCTGGGGCAGGCTCCCTGGTTCGACTACAACGAAGAGGCCATTCGACCGATGACGTGGCGGTTCAACTCCGTTTTCGGCACCGGTGGCTTGGGCGACTGGGGTGGGCACAATTTCGGCGGCGCCCTCTATTCCTGCGGCATGGATCATATCGCTCCGAAAGAGGTTTTTGCTCCGAATACCGAGGAAAACCCGTTCTCCGGTGCCATGATTCTGATGGAAAATGGTGTCAAATTCTTCCATGGCTCCCCCAAAGGAACGATCCACATCGTCGGAACCGAAGGGGAATACACCTTCAAGCAGTCCCCCGAAATCAAGGCTCGCCATGCCGTCAACGTCCGGCGTTACAGCGGCGGCGCGAACAACATTGCCGACGATTTTCTCTACTGCGTCCGGCACCGAACGCGACCGTTCCAGGACGTCTTCTACGGTGCCAACATGTCCGACTACGGCCATTTGTGCAACATCGTCTACAAACTCAAACGTCACCTCGTCTGGGACAAAGAAAAAATGGAATTCCCCGGCGACCGGGAAGCTACCAGCATGGTGGCCAAAGTCCAACGGGCACCGTATGCGATAGTTGATTAATTGATAATTGATCATTGATAATAAAATAAGGAATATTCCATGAAAAGATATTGTTTACTGGTACTGAGTGTCCTGCTTGGATGCGTGAGTGTGGAGGCTGCGGATTTCGGAGACTTGTTGCAGCGGCTGGATAGTGATTATACACGTGAATTGACGGCGGAGACGAATGTGAGTTGGCTCGGTACGACGGGGAATCCGAATGCGAGTTTGACCGTTTTCAAGGCACGCGAGGAATTCCGTGCATTGATGGGAGAAGCGTTTGGCTCGGCGGAAAAAACGGCGGAACTCAACGCGTTTCTGAAAGATGCGATTCAGAAAGAGCTTCGCCCGGAGACGAAAGTCTGGCTTCTGGAGCAGTTGGCGGCAATCGGCACGTCGAAAGAAGTTCCGGCCATAGCGGCTCTGCTCGACGCACCGCAAAAGATTGTGGTGGACGCGGCGGCTGCGGCTCTGGCGAAGATTCCCGGTGCGGAAGCGACTGCGGCACTGGCGAAAAAGATACCGGCCTGTGAAGCGGCGTTGGTGGAGCGCAATCGTCCGATTCCTCCGTGGATGCCGAACGAGTCGGAATTGCCGTTGGGACTGGCGTATGCCTCCGACGCGGATGTGGAAAAATGGATGGCCGGATATGAGGCGTTGGATGAGATTCAGAAAGCCCAGACGCTGGCTGGTTTGACCGCACGTGGCGACCGGAAATATCGCGGCGTTGCGCTGGCTGCTCTGAAAAGCGATTCGGAACTGCTGCAAAAAGAAGGTTTTCTGGCACTGGAAAAGCTGGCAACGAAAGAGGATGTGGGGATTTTTGTCGAAAAACTGGCGACCGACCGCGATTTGGCAATTCGGCTGGCGGGATTCGTCGTGGCGGATGGTTTTGACGATGCCTTGAAGGCGAAATTGGCGACGGCAGACACGCCACGCTTTCTCGATTTGGTCATCATCCTGACCGACCGCGCCACCGACGTGCGTGCCGAAGTCTTTGCCAAAACGACCGCTGCGGAATGTCCCAATCGGCTGGAACTATTGCGGCAGATCAGCAAAATCACCACCGTGGCCGACGTTCCGCAACTGGTCGCTTCGACGCTGCGATTCGCCCCCGGTAGCGAACGGGACGCGGCGGAAAATCTGATTGCCGCCTTGTGCCAGCAGAATGCCGAGCCGGTGATTGCCCTGTTGTCACAGTACAAACCGACCGATCTGTACTCCACCATTGGTCGAATCGGTGGGGACGCGGCGGCTGCCGAGATCAATCAGGGATTGGCATCGGAAGACCAGGATGTTCGCAACGCTGCCATCCGTGCCCTTTCCGTCTGGCCGAATGCGAAACAGGCGGAAAAAGCGTTTTCGATCGCCACCGACAGTGGTTATACCGAAGCCCAGCAGATTGCCGCGCTGCGTTCGTTCATCCGCGTCATCTCCCTGCCGGACGACAAAATCGGCATTGCGATTTCCCGCGACGGAAAATTGGCTCAATTACAGAAAGCGTTCCAGATTGCCAAACGGGCAGACGAAAAACGGCTCATTCTCTCCCGACTGGCGGCGAACCGGACGGTGAAGAGTCTGGAATTTGCGGTCTCGTGTGCGAAAGACCCGGAATTGGCGGAAGCGGCTTATGCCTCCATTGCGGATCATGCCCATGACAACGTTCTGCGGCAGTCCAACCGTGACATCTTCTTTCCTGCCATGGACCTCGTGATCCAGAACAGCAAGAACAAAGACCTTGTGGAACGTGTGAAACGGTATAAAGAGCAGAAATAGCTCCTCCTTCCACAAACCGAGAAGTGAAATTTCCTTATCCCCTCATTCCGAGGGGAGGGAATGTATTCCGTAGTTCCGGTAGAAAACGCTTTTCCGGGACTGCGTTTGGTTGCGTTCACGGCTCCCATCGGCAATTCTCCATGGAATTTACCGTGTGCGGCAATTGTAAGGAAAGTTTATGGTTCCCTGTCCATTCCAAAATTCCGGGAACGATGTGTATCAGGATACTCTCCTATTCCCCTTTCCATATTTTTATCTTTGGGTGATCTCACAGACGCACTTGTTTGGTGAGGCGTGGTTTTGGTTGGCTGTTGTACCACTTTTTCGTGAGAAGTCGAAACCATTTTCCCCGCCTCCCTACTCGTCGGAGGAATCTTGTGGTAAAATGGTGTTTTGGGAGGTGAAGAATGGTCAGGATAGGGTTCGGATGGTTGTTGTTCTGGGCTGCGGCGGTGTGGTCGCAGGAGGTGCCGGTGGAGGAAATCACGTCGGGGAAGCCGGACGGTTCTGTCATTACGGTGCTGATTGTGGATGGGCAGAGTAATCATAACTGGCGGGAAACGACGCCTGTGCTGAAATATAATTTGGAGGAGACGGGGTTGTTTGAGGTGGATGTCCTCACAGCACCGGAAAAAGGGCGGAGTTGGCAAGGTTTTCAGCCAGACTTCGGTCAATACGACGCGGTGGTATTGAACTACAACGGCAATCCCTGGCCGGACGAGGTGTGCCAGGATTTGGAACGGTATGTGGCTGGCGGTGGGGGGCTGGTGATTTACCATTCTGCGAACAATGCGTTTCCTCAGTGGTCGGAGTACCAGAAAATGATCGGCGTGGGGGCTTGGCAGGGTCGCGACGAACGGTGGGGGCCGCGTCTGTATTGGGAAAACGGCCAGGCCATTCTGGATGCTACTCCCGGTAAGGCGGGGAAAAACAGCCCGCAGCGAATCCGGGCAATTTCCCTTTGCGAGCCGAATCATCCGATTGTGCGTGGTTTTCCGCCCCGATTCATGCACCAGGCCGACGAACTTTACGAACAACTTCGCGGCCCGGCAGAAAACGTCACGATTTTGGCAGGGGCAGCCCCGGATGGGTCGGACGGCAGACGGTTGGAGCCGGTTTTGATGACGATCGCGTACCATCAGGGACGGGTGTTTCACATCACGTATGGCCATGCCGGAACGCAATGCCGCAGTGTGGCGTTTATCGCTCCTTTTGTACGCGGGGTTCAGTGGGCAGCCCTGGGACTTGTCACGATCCCCGTCCCCCCCGACATGCCTGCCGAAGAACGCCCCTTTTCCCGCCCCATTAACCCTTAATCCTTATTTCCTTAATCCTTATTCATGGATCATTCCAAAAAACTCGGCACCGATCCGATTTTTCGACTTTTGTTGCGTTATTCCATTCCAGCCGTGATTGGGATGATTGTGCAGGTGCTGTATACGCTGGTGGACGCAATTTTTATCGGGCATTTTGTGGGGGAAAATGGTCTGGCGGCGGTGACGCTGGTCTTTCCGATTTCGGTCTTTTCCACGGGATTCGGCCTGTTGGTGGGGGTTGGCTCCTGTTCGTGCATTGCGTTGTTGCTGGGACAACGGCGATTGGAAGAGGCGGAAAAAACGCTGGGAAACGCGCTGGTGATGTTGTTGTGGCTCGGTGTGTGTACGGCAGTGGCGATTTTGCCGTTGGGGTATCTGTATATCATGCACTCGGACACCAGCGCGGATATTCAGGCCATGGCATGGACGTTTCTGTTCATCACGATTCTCTTTTCCGTTTTGCCGGGAGTGACGTTTGGGCTGAATAACATCATTCGTGTGCAGGGGAATCCGCACATTGCCATGTGGACGCTTCTCATCGGAGCAATTCTCAACACGTTGCTCAACCCGCTTTTTGTCGGTCTTTTTCGGTGGGGCGTGGCGGGGAGTGCGTGGGCAACGGTACTCTCTCAGGCAGTCGCGGCGGTGTGGGTACTCTTTTTTTTCAACAGTCGGCGAAGTCTGCTGAAACTGCGTCGAAGCTGTTTTCGACTCCAATGGAGCATTTGCAAACCGATTTTGCTCATTGGGCTGGCACCCTTTCTGACGCAGATTGCCGCGAGCATTCAGGGGATGATTCTCATGGGGCAGCTGGCGTTTTACGGAAATGAATCGGCACTGGCGGTATGGGGAGTGATTTATCGGTCGGCACTGGTGGTTTTCATGGTCGTTCTGGGCATTTATCAGGGTTCCCAACCGATTATCGGCTATAATTACGGCGCCCGGCAGTTCGACCGCGTGCGGCAGGTGCTGAATCAGGCGATCGGTGTGGCGACGGTCTGGTGCATGGCGGTGCTGGTTCTGGTGTTGCTGTTTCCGATGCAATTGGTCGCCCTTTTCACACCCTTGACACCGACGCTCCAGCAAATTTCCCCGTCGGCGGTGCGGTGGAGTCTGGGAATGATGGGGCTGATGGGGTTCCAGGTCATCAGTTCACACTACTTTCAGGCGGTGGGCAAACCGAAACTGTCGATTTTTCTCAGCCTGACGCGGCAGGTGATTTTTCTCATTCCCGCGATTATTTTCCTGCCCAGGCTCCTGATTCATTACGGACAACCCGGCATTATGGGAGTTTGGATGTCGTTTGCGTTGGCTGATTTCACGTCGTTTTTGCTGACGTTTTATTTTTACTGCCGGGAAATTCAGGCACTTCGCAGTGGTCATGTGGACGTTTCCCTTCTGAACAACGAACCGATTTTGTCCGAAAGCGAATGCCTCCCCCCTCCGTGTTAATGCCTGCCCCCTACCATTATTATCAATTCCGTATATAATAAAAGTCCAGGTTATTTTGGAAACGTGGGGAGAGTTCAAGAATGTCCAATTCCGTGTCAAATACGAATCTGAATCAGTGGCAACAGTATATCAATCGCCCGAAACGCGGGGTGCCGGAAGGGTTGTGGGTACGCTGCCCCGGCTGCCAGGCGACGGTCTTCCGAAAAGAGGTCGATGAACGCCAGGGAATCTGCCCGGAATGTGACTATCATTGGGCATTGCCTGCCCGAAAACGGATCGCGCAGTTGCTCGACGAGGGGACGTTTGAGGAGTGGGACGCGGAAATGACTTCCATCGACGTGCTTCACTTTGTCGATAAAAAGTCCTATGCGGAACGACTGGTGGCGGAACAGGAGCGGACGCAGCTGCGCGACGCGGTGGTGACCGGCACGGGAATGATTCGTGCCCGGCGGGTGGTTTTTGCGGTGACGGACAGTTCCTTCATGATGGGAAGCATGGGAAGTGTCGTCGGGGAAAAATTAACCCGTGCCATCGAACGGGGTACGGAGCGGGATTTGCCTGTGATTATTGTCAGTGGAACGGGTGGCGGTGCGCGGATGCAGGAGGGGATTCTGTCGCTCATGCAGATGGCCAAAGTTTCCGCCGCGTTGGCACGTCACGATTCTGCCGGTGGTCTTTTCATCTCCGTTTTAACGAACCCGACGATGGGAGGCGTGGCGGCCAGTTTCGCGTCGTTGGGCGATTTGACATTTGCCGAACCGAAAGCGCTCATTGGTTTTGCCGGTCCGCGAACGATTCGTGAAACGGTGCAGATCGAGCTTCCTCCCGGTTTTCAGACGAGTGAGTTTTTGCTGGAGCATGGGTACATTGATCGGATTATTCGTCGTCCTGATTTGAAGAGTGAGATTGCGCGGGCGATTGATTATTGTGGGAAATAAGCAAAAAAGGAAAAGGAAAAGGGAAAGGAAATAAAAAAGCCGCGTAGCGGCGCACATAAAAGTCTTTGGAAGGAGGGGTCTGGGGGGGAGAACTCTTTCTTCAGAAAGGTTTCCTCTCCACGGCGCTAAAAATCTTGGCGGGAAAGCGGCTATCGCCTTGGCGCAAGCCGCGCTGCGCCTGGTGCGAAAGACTTTTTTTCAGAGATACTGGAGTTTCCAACCTGTGTTTATTCCCCTCCCTTGAAGGGGCGAGGTGTTTTCTAATGCGGAACACCCCGCCTGCTACGCAGGCACCCCTCTGGAAGAGGGGAATAAGACGCTACGCTGCTGTTATTTCGTTTTTTATAATGGGTGCCACATGGGAATTTTCGACTCGATAAAAAAATTTTTCGGCCAGGAAAAACTGGATGTCCAAAAACGCTTTGAACTGAAACGAGCGGCAATTTCCGGCACAATGTCGCGGTTTTACCTGGCAGAAGAACGGGCAACGAAGAAAACGTTCGGTCTGAAAATCGTCGATATGAAAAAGTTGGCGGAAGTGGACCTCCGTTTCAAAGGAATTAAAAAACCGTTGGAAGGGGAAATGGCGGTTCAGTTCGACCATCCATACATCGTAAAAACGTACGAATATGGTGTAACGACGAAGGATGAGAACTACCTGCTGATGGAATATCTGGGTGGCGGCGGGCTGAACGTGGCGATTGCGTCGCAGCCGGAACGGTTGGAGGGGAAACGGCTTTATTACCTCCAACAGGCAGCGGAAGCGATTGCCGCCGTGCATGAAAAAGGGTTCATTCATCGGGATATTTGTCCGCGAAATTTTATTTTGACGCGGGACGGGAAGGTTTTGAAACTGACCGATTTTGGGCTGACGGTTCCCGCGACGCCACAATTCATGCAGGCTGGCAACCGTACAGGAACGCCGAATTACATGGCTCCCGAACTGGTGCGCCGCAAGCCGACGAATATTCAGTTGGACGTTTTTGCCTTTGGCGTGACGGCTTATGAGACGATGACGGGGCAACTTCCGTGGGCAAGCGGTACGGATGGTCGGGCGGCCTTGTCGCACGATTCGGCACCACGGGATATTACCACCTTGCGTCCGCAGATTCATCCCCTGCTGGCACGGGCGATTCACCAGTGCATCGAGCCGGATCAGAGCAAGCGTTTTCCATCCATGCGGGAGTTTCTTCAGTTGGTCTCGACGGTGAAACATGAAGACGTTCGTTGATACGCACTGCCATCTGGATGACGAGGCCTTTTCGGACGATTTGTCGGAGGTTCTGGCAGCGTCGTCGGCGGCAGGGGTGGAGAAAATGGTGGTTCCGGGCACGTCGTTGGCATCGTCGGAGCGATGTGTGGCGTTGTCGGAAGCATTTGCGGAGATTTGGAGTGCGGTGGCGATTCATCCGAATTGTCTGACGGAAGAATTGGAAAAATTTCCCGAATTATCGCAAAAGGAGACGTTTCTGGAACGGATGTCCACGCTGGCCGCCCACCCGCGAGTTTGTGCCATTGGCGAAACGGGGTTGGATTTGTACTGGCAAGAGACGCCGTTGGAGATTCAGAAGCGGTTTTTGGCGTGGCATCTGGAATTGGCACGGCAAAAGGAGGTTCCGGTACTCCTGCACTGCCGGGAAGCGGAGGCGGAGTTGCTGGAAGTCGTCCGTCACGATTTTCAGCGGCATGGTCCTGTCCGGGGGATTCTCCATTCTTTCAGTGGAAACCGGGCATTTTTGGAAGATTGTCTGGAATTGGGCTTTCTCATCAGTTATTCCGGCTCGGTGACGTACACGAATCGGAAATTCGACGCGCTTCGGGAAACGGTTCCCTATGTTCCTGACGACCGACTTTTGGTGGAAACGGACAGCCCGTATCTGATTCCAGTTCCGTTTCGCGGGAAGCGAGAAAAAAATCTCCCTGCTCTGGTGGTTCACACGGCGGAATGTCTGGCTGCGCTGCGAACCACTACTCTGGAGGAAATTGCCGAACAAACGACGCGCAATGCCTGCCGATTTTTACGATTGGAGTGAGAATTCGGGATAGATCGCTTTACTTTCCACTGGAAAGAGTGTATAATAGAAGGAATCCTCCTACCGCAATGATGCTCCATGCAATGGTGGGCGTCGGGGTAAATTCGCAGGGGACGGAAACGTAGGTATTTTCCTGATTCTCCACCGGTTCGGGGCGATTGACTTTCAGGACAAACTTCTTGACGACCAGTCCCTGAACACCGAGAAACAAGATGAAAAAGGCGGTAGCCAGCAAACAGGCTTTTTTCATGACGATGCTCCGTGACAGACTTCCGTAAAGCGTGATTGTCGGGAGGGTCTCCCGATTTCCGCCCCCCCTGTTCTTCGGAGCGGGGATTGCGAGGACTTGAATTTTTTTGCGGCAGAAAAGGAAAATGAGCGAAAAATTTTTTCATATTGGAGGGAATTTTTCGATTATGCGGCATTTCCCGACAGGAAAGGTGAAAAAAAAGCCACTTTTCCGCGAAAAAAAACTTGAAAGTGTCCAAAAAACGGGTACATTAAGATATACGGATAAAAGAAGAAGGAACTTTTTTATATCAACAGAGGATTGGGGTCAGATATGGTTCAGACCAAAAGACATCCCGGTGATGAAGTGGATGCAATGCTGAGAAACGCGGAACTACGTTGTGAATTGGAACCTTATTACGATGAATCGATTGCACGGCTGCAAGCCACCCGGTTACCGCTTCAAAAAGAGAATGAATATTTGGAAATGATGTTGGCGTGGGAGACGGCACCGGTTCTTCCGATTGCGCAATGGTTTCATCCCTCGTTGAATCCTTGCGACCCATCGGAGATGACCGATGCGGAAGTACACGACGCGTTGTGGAAATTGATCCATCTTCTTTACAGCAAACAGTTGGTTCTCGATTTTACGGATCATCTTTCGGATCGGGAGCTTTATCTGCTCATTTGTCGGGACATTTTGCCGTCGCGGGAGAAAATGTTGGCTATCCGAAACGGTTATTTGCACTGGGATTGTGCGGGGGTGGGGGAAAGTCAGGAAATCTGGTTGACGTATTATGCAACGGAAGAAGAACGGATAGTTTGGGAAGAACTTCACGACGAAGCCGCTCCACTCCATTTGGAGCCGCCCTATCCGCGTGATTTACCCGGCGACCCGTCGTAAGTCATGGAAAATTCAAAGAATTCAGGGAGGATTTTCGAGAAACGGGAGTCCCCCCCCTGTTGCGAAGGAGTGGTTTCGGCCTATAATAAAAAATACAATGAAGATTATTGGAATTTGATACCTATTTCACTTTGTTTTGATTATAAGAATGTCGGGAACGTTGTGACGCACAACTTCCGGGACAGAGAATTTGGTGAAATTTTCAGGCAAATCATAGTCACTCTTTTCTAAAAAAATATTATGGCCGATTTTTTTATTCGTGAAAATCCACTGCTGAACCAAATGCCGAAGGAAAAGGAGACGAATGAAGCTCCGGTTCTCTTAAATTACGACGATTTCGGCTTTCCCGACGAACAGGTGGTTCCTGCCTGGACAATTTTGGGATGTTTTGTGCGATTTATCACGCTTGGCGGGGTTTTTATCGGAGGATTTCTGTTACTTTGCCTTTTGGGACTCTATTTTTTGGAAGTGACCGCGCCGGCCCCCAGTGAAGAGAATATTGATTGGGGGGAAAAACCATCTATCGCTAAAAAAGTACGGAAAAACAAGATTTTCACGCTCGATACACATGAGAACTTTGTAACGTCGGTAGCGATTAGTCCTGATGGGCAATATATGGTGACCGGAGGTGGCAGCTGGGATACCACCACTTCGCGTCTGCCGGAGATGGAGGAAGATACGTCTGCTCTGTCGATGGAATTGTCCCTTTCGGAAGAGCATTTGGAGGGGATGGCCGAGCAGTCGGAAGAATTTCAGGAAATGCCGAGTAGAAAGGCCGCTTCTTCACCGCAAACACGACGTGAAAAGGCGTTGGAGTCCCTTCTTGTCTCCGATTCTCCCACACTGCCAACCGATACGCGGCGTTCCTCGTCCGCGTTTTGGGAAACGGGCGCGGAACGGAAGTATCTGGATGAAGTGGCTCCGGTTCAGGTCGGTTATGAAGATTATCTTCTGTTGGGAAAAAATGCCGTTCGCAGTGTTGCCGATCGGATGACTTCGGAAGAACGGTCGTCTAAAAGACAGGAGTTGGAAATCGATCCCAGCGTTTTGGTGGGAAATCCAACGGCAGGCAGCGGAGCGGATTTGGCTGTTTTGGATCAACTTTCCGAAAGGGTGTTGAGTCGCAGTGGGGATAAAAATTCTTCCCAGGAAGAGCGGATATGGAATGCCACCCGTCCCGGTTATGAATCGTATCCTCTGGCCATTTGGTCGATGCGGACGTGTCATCCGATGGTCGTTTTCTGGGTACACGATTACCCGATCGTTTCGGTGCAGTTTTCGCCCGATGGCAAGGAATTTCTCTCGGCAGATTCGGGAGGAACGGTCTTGATGTGGCGGATGGTGGAAGTGGAGGACGGAGGTGTCGTCACGCAATTCGGCAAAGAATACCATTGGCGAATTGTCCATCGTTTTACGCCGGAAATGCGTCAGAAGGAGAAGATGGGGCGATTGGTTTCGCTGCATCAGGTTCTCTACACCCCCAGTGGCAAGCAGTTTTTGATTTCCGGCACGGCAGAAGCTCTGGATGAAAGCGGCAATCGTTACGGCGAATGCGGCGTTTTGGTTTTGTGGGACATTGAAAGTTGGAGCGAAGTTTTGCGGAATCGACCTGCCTCTTCGGTGCGGGATACCTGGTTCTGGACGATTTTTCCTGTTGGCAAATATGGCGACATTCTCTTCACCCCGAACGGGAAATACCTTCTGGCCGCGGCGGGGGGCTACAACGCGGGGGTTTACTGGTTTGAAGCGTCCGGGCAAGGCTGGTGTATGGCGAATCTGAAAAAACAGCGGAAACGGAGGGTGAACAAACGGTACATGGATCCCTCGTCGCTGGTGAAGTCGAATTTGCTGGCGGGGGTGAGCGAACATGAGTATCCCGATGCGGAGTCGGTCTCTATTGCGATTTCTCCCGATGGCAAGCGGGTGGTCAGTGCGGACAATCTGGGACGGATTGTTTTCTGGCGATTTTCTCCGAATTTTCTCAGTGAGGATCGTGGAATTACCTGTTTGAACGCTGTCAGTACGGAGGATGCCGTGACGCGGAATGTCCGTTCGCTTCTCTACTCCCGGAATGGGCAATTTGTCCTGGTGAACGGTGAGGAGGTGGTATTGTACAACGGTTCCAGTCGGCTCCACGATTATCTGGGAAATCTCCAGATTCGTGACGAGGATGATTCGTTGTCTATTCCATACAGTATTACGTCCTGGATGTTCAGTGAGGATGAGCGTTACCTACTGGCAGGGTGTGACGACCTTCGGCTTCGGATTTGGCGTATGGACGAACTTCCGGTGGGAGTTCCTTACCGTCCCACCCCTTCCGAGACGAAAAAAGAAACCCCCACCGATAAAAACGGCAAGTCTTCTCCCCCTCAATCCTCCCCTTCGGAAGACGGGAAAGCTATAATAAAGGAAGAACCACGCAGTGACGAAGAGGAATTGAAGGATATTGCCCGTTCGGTTCAGGGGGTAATGAGAATCGATCCGGCGTTGTTGGAAAAAAAGACGATTGATACTTCCGAAGTAGATCGTCGCCGTCCCGACGTGATTTCCGATCCGATTTCGCATAGTGGAAACCGGTCTCTGGATACGCATAATCCTTTGGACAAACGGCTGCGTAACCGGGAAGAGTGATTGGAAAAGGGGAACGAATTCACGCCATTTCGAGATAAAAGAAAGGATGCCTCATGGCTAAAAAAAAGGTAGTTGCGGAAAAAGGGAGTTCTTCCGGTTCCAACAAACTGGAAACGCTGTTGGAAGAAAATCAGGTACTGCGTTCGACGGTGGCTCAAATTGAGAAAGAATTTGGAACAGGCTCGATCATGGCGTTGGGAGCCAATGTGTCGATGAATGTGGAAGGGATTTCTTCCGGTTGCCTTTCGCTCGACATGGCGTTGGGCGGAAAAGGGTTCCCACGTGGGCGGGTGATTGAAGTTTTCGGTCCAGAATCGAGTGGAAAAACAACACTCACGCTCCACGTCGTGGCGGAAGCTCAGAAACAGGGTGGCATTGCGGCATTCATCGACGCGGAACATGCTCTCGATCCCAGTTGGGCGAAAAAACTGGGCGTCGATCTGGAAACGCTCCTCGTCAGCCAGCCTTCCAGTGGTGAGGAGGCGTTGCACATTGCCGAAATGTTGATTCGCTCCAACGCGGTGGATGTGGTGGTGATTGACTCGGTGGCGGCATTGGTGCCGAAAAAGGAGTTGGAGGGGGAAATCGGCGATACGCACGTCGGTTTGCAGGCACGTCTGATGAGCCAGTCGTTGCGAAAATTGACCGGCGTCATCTCCAAAAGCAAGGCAATCGTCATTTTCATCAACCAGATTCGCGACAAAATCGGCGTGATGGGGTACGGCTCGCCCGAAACGACACCGGGTGGACGGGCGTTGAAGTTTTACTGCTCCTGCCGGGTGGACGTTCGCCGGATCGGCCAGATTAAGGATGGCGAAAACGTCGTCGGCCAGCGTGTGAAAGCGAAAGTGGTGAAAAACAAGGTTGCTCCCCCCTTCAAAGTGGCGGAATTCGACATGATGCACGATTCCGGTATCAGCTACGAAGGGGACATCATGGATTTGGGAATGCACTACAAACTGATTTCCCGCAGCGGCGTCTGGTTCCGTTACGGCGACGTTCAATTAGGGCAAGGCCGTGAAAAAGCCCGCCTTTTCCTGAAAGAGAATCCAGCCGTGACGCAGGAAATTCGGGAAAAAATCCTGGCCGCCATGAATCCTGAAGACGAAATTCTCCCCGAAGCGTATGACGAAAGCGAACCCGAAGGGGAAACAATGGATAATTAGAAAACTCACTCCATTTTCTAACTTGCGGACTCCCTCTGAACCTGCTAGGTTAGAAAGTGAAAACGCTATTTGAAAAGTCTTTGGCCGAGATTACGCGACTCACGGCTAAAGCCGAGAGTGGCTTTCCCGTTAAGACTTCAGCCGTCGTGGGGGGGAAACCTTTCTATAGAAAGAGTTCTCCCCCCCAGTCCCCCCCTTCCAAAGATTTTTATCCGCGGCTACGCCGCTATTATTTTGTGCCGCCTGTGCGGTTTTTCATTCATTTTTTTTCTTTAACACAGCACTACCTTTTTTCAACCCAATCAACAACATGACGAAAATCAACCTGAAAGAAACCATTTGCAGCATTCCCGATTTTCCCAAACCGGGGATTATTTTCCGTGACATCACCACGCTGATTCAGTCGAAAGAGGCTTTTGCGGAAGCGTGTCGGCAACTGGAAGAAAACGTGCGTTCCCTGGAACCAGACGTGATTGCCGCGCCGGAAGCTCGCGGATTCCTCTTTGCCGCACCGATGGCCGTGACGTTGGGCTGTGGCCTGGTTCCGATTCGCAAGCCGGGAAAGTTGCCCCGCAAAGTCCTTTCGCAAGACTACGAACTGGAATACGGCACCGATACGCTGACGATTCATGAAGACGCTATTTTGCCGGGTCAAAAAGTGGTCATTGTCGACGACCTTCTGGCGACGGGCGGAACGGTGGAAGCGTGCCGGAAACTGGTGGAAAAGGCAGGTGGCGAAGTGGTGGGATACGCTTTTGTGATGGAACTTTCCACGGAATGCCAGGGAAGAGTACGTCTCGAAGCGGACGGAAAAGTCCCGGTGATTTCCCTCTTTGAATTTTAAGCGTTGACCATAAAAAAAGCGGTGTCGCGAAACACCGCTTGGGAGGAAATGGCCGCTGAAATGGCGTTTTACCGTCGGATGCAGTCGAAACCGGTGTAGGGCACGAGAACGTCCGGGACGCGGATGGAACCGTCGGCCTGTTGGTAGTTTTCCATGATGGAGAGCAGACCACGACTGATGGCAATGGCGGTGCCGTTGAGCGTGTGGAGAAGTTTCGTTCCCTTGGAGCCTTTTTCTTTGTAGCGGATGTTGAGCCGTCGTGCCTGGTAGTCGGTGCAGTTGGAGGTGCTGGTCACTTCGCCAAAATCGCCGCGTCCTGGCATCCACGCTTCCAGATCGAATTTTCGATAAGCCGGCCCACCCAAGTCTCCCGTGGCGGTATCGACGACGCGATAGGGGATTTTCAGTTCGTCGAAAATGCGCATTTCCATGTCGCGCAGGTGGTAGAGCATTGCCTCACTCTCTTCCGGGAGGGTGAACGCGAACATTTCCACCTTGGTGAACTGGTGCACGCGATACAATCCCCGCGACGCCCGTCCTGCCGCGCCCGCTTCGGTACGAAAACAGTGGCTTGTTCCGCAAAATTTCAACGGAAGCGCTTCCGCGTCCAGCACCTGATTGGCAAACATCCCTCCCAGAGGAATTTCTGCCGTGGCAATGAGACTCAGGTCGGTATTTTCGATGCTGTAAATCTGCGTTTCGTTGCCGCGTGGGTGGAAACCGGTTCCTGAAAGGATGTCGTTGCGGGCAAGGTCGGGGGTGGTGGTGGCGAGGAACCCTTCCGAACGGAGGAGTTTCATGGCATACATCTGAAGAGCCAGTTCCAGCAGCACCGCTTCGTTTTTCAGGAAGTAGAATCCCGAACCAGCCACGCGGGCACCTGATTCAAAGTCGATCAAATCGAGCTTTTGCCCCAACTCCACATGGTCTAGTGGCTGAAAATCGAATTCCGGTAATGGCGTTTTTCCCCGGCCACATTCCAGATTGGCCTTGTCGTCCGCTCCCACAGGTGCGTCGGGGTGCGTCATGTTCGGAATGGCACGGTGCAAAACGTCCAGTTCCGCCACGATTTCCTCCAACTGCCGGGTGATTTCCGCGTTCTTTTCCCGCAGGCACTTTCCCTCTTCACGACGGGCGGTACGTTCTTCCTCACTCGTCGCCTTGCCAATCGACTTGGAGACTTCGTTGGCTCGGCGGTTGAGTTCCTCCGACTCCTTCTGCAATTCCTTCCGTCGGCTTTCCAGTTGGGCAAAAAGCGGAATATCCACCAAAACGCCTCGGCGAACACAATTTTCCTGAACCTGTTCCAGATTGTCCAGTATGAATTTTCGATCCAACATCTGTTTTTCCTCATAGTCTCTATAATCGGTTGTAAAGTATCCCTAAAGTCGCTGTGTCACGTTATTTATGGTTTGTTCGCAAGCCACTCCACCGCTTTTTTCAATTGTGGATCAAGGCTATAAATCTCTGCCGAACGACTTGGTTCCAACGTACCGTTTGAGCGTTCCTGCAACATTTTCAGGTACGGCGAAGGTTTTTTCTCCCTTCCCAAAACCATCACATCCCGCTGTAAAAAAGGGACGACAAAACCATCGTTCGGCGTCACGCCCCATGTATCCTCTTCTGTGGAATCGGAAAAACGATGGATATTTTGCCCATTCGGACGCCAATAGCTGGCCACCGTCATCCGAATCGCTCCGCGTGGCGGCGTTTTCCAGAGCCGTTCCCACAGGGAGGTGTTTTCCGCGTCCCCTTCCTGAGGATAATCTTCCGGCAAATAACCGATGTCGATCAGTTGCTGCACCGTTCCTTTGCCATAGGAACGGGTTCCCACGCAAATCGCCCGCAATTCGCCCGATGCCGCGTGATCCTGCAAACAGGCCGCCAGAATCTCACTGGCACTGGCACTCTCACCGTTGATGAGAATCGCAATCGGAATGCCGGAACAGAGCGTTTGGGGAGACGCGGTAAACGTGTGGAGAATTTCTCCGCCGCGACCACGGGTTGTGACCAAAACCCCTTGCGAAACAAACAAATCGCAAATCGCAATGGCAGCGTCCAACAAACCGCCACTGTTATCCCGCAAATCGAGAACCAACCCCGTCATTCCCGCTTCCAACAGTTGAGGCAGACGCTTTTCCAACTCACGACACGTATGCTCTCCAAACGAAACAATCCGCAAATAGGCAATTTTCCCGGCATTTTCTCCTGTCGGCAGGGGAGGGAGGAAATATTCCCACGTCCCATCGGCATGACGGATATCCCCTTCCACCGTTTCGACTTGAATTTTCTCACGGGTGATGGAAAAATTCAACGTCTGTTCCGTTGCAGGCCGCAAAACACCCACCAAAACCTGCGTTCCCACCGGACCGCGAAGTTGGTTGGAAATGTCCATCAGCGAAAGGCCTTGGACCGACTTGCCGTCGATGGAGAGGATTTTATCTCCGCCCCGGATGCCACTTTTCGCGGCAGGTGATTGCGGAAGCGTGAAATGAATCACCGGTTCTCCTGTTTTTTCGGCCATGGAAAACGATAATCCCACTCCGCCAAATTCCTGGGTCAGCACCTCGTTGAGCGACTCGTAACGCTCCGGGGGAATGTATCCCGAATTCTCATCCAGCGAAGTCAACATCCCATCCAGCGCACTGTCCAGTAATTCCCGTGGATTGCGTTCTTCCAGGGAATACATCTGAATCAGGTACATGACATACGCCAAACTTTCCGCATATCGGTTCGTCCCCAGGTAACAAAACAACGAAAGAATCAGGGCAACCAGCAGAATCGTGATGTTACGTCGTGGCATAAGGGTCTCTTTTTCGGTTAAAATCTTATGAAGGATAAATCATTCCTTGGGCACTTCCTTTTCGGGCATTTCGGTCTCTTTATGGTAGACCACACCGGTGGCAAAACGCTCGAACTGCAAATCCTCAAACGCACTGATCGCACGCACATTGTCCTCGGAAATCTGCAATTCCGCAAATCCAATCTTCTCCCGTGCCAGAATCTGCAACACGTTTCCCACAAAAAAACGGGCCATCCCCTGATGACGGTATTCCGGCTTGACGTTCAGATGGTGCATTCCGATTCGCGTTCCCCACTCCTGTTGGATGGAACTTTCCAGACGACGCACAATCACCGTGGCACAAACTTCCTGCGTCTCCCGATGAATCAACTCGAAACGTCGCCATTGAAACGTTGCCAATGCCCACGCATCCCACCAGTTATCCGGGCGGGGATTGACATTTTCCACAATCTGGTACTGACGCTGCATCTGCAAAATGAAACGGTTCATCCGAACGCGATAGCCAGCCAAAGCTATCCGAAAAAGGTGGTAGCGGGACTGGGCGTAAAACTGATTCTTCTGCAAAACATACGGCACCAGAGGGTCGCTCTCCAGAAAACCATACAGTTCCCCTCCCGAAAGGAGTCCCATGTAAAACGGTGCATTGGGATAAACGGCTCCGGCATACAAATCCCGAACTCCCTGTCGCAGAAATGCCTGTTCCATTTCCCGCAACAACCGCGTGGCGACTTCGGTTTGATTCTCCGCATGTTCCCCCAAAAACATGGCGATGTAACCCTTCGCGTAGTCCACATTATCCAGAGCTGCGTTGGGGGCGTAACCACCGTGAATAAAACCGATCACACGGCCATCGTGGGAAAACGTCGATTCGGAAGCCGTATCCACCGCCACGATAAAATCTTCCCGCCGAAAATACGGTTTGGACAATACCACCGCGTCGAATAACAACGTGTCGATAGGGCGTCGCAAACCAGCAAATCGGCTCGCCTGATTCCAAACGCGCACGATTCCAGGAACATCGGTATTCTCAAACGGACGATACAGAATAGAACTCATGGCTTTCCCTCCAGGGATTGCAGTTTTTTCGTCGCATAATCTCGAAATTCAGGATTCTCCGATTTCTGAACCTGTCGCCAAATCGCGGGATTCTGAATCCAGTCCAACACAAATAATTCCAGGGACTCCACCCCACGCAGCACTTCTATCTGCTGAAGCATTCGTTGCAAACGCATTTGCTGTTCCGCGTCCAACTCATTCCAATCCAGTTTGGCAACCAACACAAAAAGGACATTCCCCAATTTTCGCAATTCCCGGTCTGCCTTTTCGCGGAGGGAATATTTCTCGTCTCCCAACTGCTGAACCCATTGGGCCGCTTCTGCCAGAGGTACATTCTTATCCGCATTGCGAATCAAACTCTCCACGATCAGGTTCTGAAGTTCTTTCACCAAACCTGTCCACGAAAGTTCCTGAAAAACGGTGTCCAATGCCGAGACCATCGAATCCGGCACGCAAAGCACCAATTCCCAGAACGTCGGCGCGGTAAAAACCTCCGCGTCAGGCGTCTTCGGTTTCTCAAAATCGAGTTCCTTTTCCTCCGTCTGATTCAGATACGTCTCACGAAGTTCATCGGTCAACGCTCCCTGTTCCAAACGCAGTGGTTTTCCCGAAAGTTGGCTGAACTGAACATATCGCGAACTTTTCGTGTCGAGCCAGAAAAAACGAATTTCCGTCCCACCCTGGCAGACGATTCGCAGTGAGGAGGTTTTCGTATTCACCAACAACGAAAAATCGACCGCTTTTTCCGCGTTGTTTTTCAATTGGAACTTGCGAACGTTCTTTCCCATCCGCCCCGACATGGAGAGTCCCCCCTGTCCCGGAAGACTTCTCTCGTAAAAAAGCCGTCCCTGGAGAACGTCCAGCCGAAGGTGTTGTTTCAAATAGGCATCCGCCCCCTCCAGCCATGGCGGAAAAATGCCCAGAATCCCTATTCCCCAAAGGAGAAAAAAACATCTCCGCAAAAGGAAATGAGGCTTGGAAAGTGTTTTCGGTCGTCGCATGAAAACCTCTTTTTCTCGCATTGTTTTTCGGTTATCCAGGACTCGAAACAGGAATGCCGCTTAAAGATTTCCAAAACTTTTCAGCTCCGGTTCTCCACACGGCGTCGGAAGGGCAAAAATCACTCCCAAATCGGGGCGATTCTTACAAAATTCCTCCGTGGCCTCCACCCCCATGACATAAAATGCCGTTGCCAGCGCGTCCGCTTCCGTGGCCGTCGGCGCCAGCACCGTGACCGACAAAACACCCTCTGCCGGAAAACCGGTTCGTGGGTCCAGAACATGGCCGTAACGTTTCCCCTGCCACCAGAAAAACTGCGTGGCGCTGCCCGACGTTCCCAACGCGCGATTCCGCAAAGGTATCTCCCGCAACCGTCGTCCCGGCTTCAACGGATGGTGCAATCCCACGAGCCAATCTTTCCGACCTCGACGTTCCCCACGTGCCAAAACACTGCTGTTTCCGCCATGGAAGAGAAAATTTTCCACCCCCCCTATTTCCAAAACATTGGCCGCCACATCGAGCGCAAACCCTTTCCCGATACTTCCGAGCGAAATCCGCATTCCACACCGTGGCAATCGGACAGCCCATCGACAGTCGTCCCACAAAACTTCCCCGCCATCCACCAGCGTCAGAGCCTGCAAACGCCGACTTTCTTCCGGCACCTTCCCTTTCCGAGCCAAAAAACCCCACACTTCGCTCAACGGCGTGGCGGTCATGTCGAACGCCCCTTGCGTCTTGCGAAAAATCGTGTCGCACTGCTTCAGCAAACCGTAAACTTCGGGGGAAACTTCCACAAAATCACGTCCTGCCGCAGCATTGATTTGTGAAATTTCACTCTCCTCCTCGAAATAACTCAGCAACTTTTCCAGCCGCGTCACTTCGTCCAGCGCCTCCAGAGCCACCTCCACCCCATGGCCATATTCCCCCGCATTCGTATAAATCAGGAACTCGGCAGCCATACAGTGGCGGGAAATCTCAACATACTCCGCCGGTCGCTCCTCCTCAACCACTTCAGGAAGCGGAGATGCTCGAAAACAGCCTTTCAAAAAATCGCGTCGGTGTACCATTCCCTTATTCTACTCCTTTCTCCCAAATAATCAAGACGGAACCCTAAAATTAATGAAATAATGAAATAATGATTAATGATTGGTATACTTCACCCACTTGAGTTTTTCGGATTCGTTTGCGAAAGCTCCTCTCTTGGGGAGGTAACTGGCAGATTTGAGATCGAATGGCAAAAGAACGTTCTATCGCAATCTGCCCTATGGAACGTCGTTCTGCCATTTCACCAACCCACCCCCCGCCCTAACGGGCGTACCCCTCCCAGAGGTAGGGGCTTCATTTCAAGTGCAAGAAGTATAAAATTGCAGAAATAACGGAAGGAGAGGCAACTTGTTGCCCGGACAGCTTACAGTTCCCTGCTATCTTGCCCGGTCAACCGCCAACGAGCGGCGTAAAAGAAAATACAACGTTACTGCCGCCGGTCGCACCAGCTACCGGTCGCACCGGCCGTAAGATTGGGCGAGGATTTTCATCGGGTGGAGAATCGGTTTGGTGGTTTTGTGTTCCATCTGAAGTTTGCAGGCCGTGCATTCCGTTACACCAGCTTGAAGTGTGGGGTATCGAAGCCAGGTGTGAAGAGGTCGCCCAATACGGAGACTGGCGGGGTAATGGGCTGCCTGCATTCCGAAAGTGCCTCCCATACCGCAACATCCGGCAGGAGAAATTTCGATTTCCAATTGAGGAATCAACCGCAACAGATGAACGAAGGGAAGGCCAATTTTCAATGCCAGCAACCGACATGGTGCGTGATAACCGAGACTCAGGGGAAGCGGCTTGCGTGGAAGGCGTAACTGCTGGAGCAGATGGAGTTTATAGAGATACTCCCCAGCGTCATAGACATGTTTGGCAACGAGCGCCACATCCTCATTTTCCGGGAACGTCTGCGGATACTCCCACCGAAAAGCAAGCGTCACGGAGGGTTCGGTCAGAATCACGTCGTACCCCTGCCGAACGTAATCCGCCAGAATGGCCGCGTTACGAGCGACTTGTTTACGGATGGAGTTGTTTCGTCCCAACATGACGGAGGTCAGACCGCTGGGGGACTGGTGTTGGGGAACGAGGATAGGGATGTCGTTGTGCGTGAAAACACCTACCGTGGCATGAGCCAGGGAGGTATCGAGATAATTGGCGCAAGTATCCAGAAAATAGACCACTTTTCCCCGAATTTCGGTCTGATTTTCCTGAAAAAAGGGGCGTTCCTCTCCTTCTGCCGGAGGAAGATTCCGAATCTGATCCAGAAACGAGCGGAACTCCACCGGTGGAAAATGGCGTTGGCGGGCAATGCCGAACGTCTTTTCAAAAAACCATCGGAACCACGGGTTGGCAAAGAGAAAATGCGTTACCGAGGCGAAACGATACTGTACGGCAAGCCAGTTTTCCAGTCGTGCCATGGCGGTTTCGTAAAAATTATGCCCCCGGACACGTGCCCACGCTTCCTGCGAACGCCGCACGAGAAAAGGAACATCGACCTGCGCCGGACACTCCGTACGGCAGGCATGGCACTGAAAACATTGCTGAAGGATGTCGTGAAACGCCGTTTCTCCCACTTCGGAAAGTTCCAGTTGCCCGGTCAAAAAACCGTTGAGCAAGTTCACTTTCGCTCGCGGAGAGGCGTACTCGTTGTGCGAAAGGCGAAAGACGGGACAACTCCGCGTTTCGCGTTCCATTCCCCGACAATCGGCACAACCGTTGCACTGAAAGGCCGTCTGCCCCATTTCCGTCACGTCCCAGTCCAGCCCCATTTTCTCCACCGCCGCCTGAGCCAGGTTCGCCCCTTCTTTTTCTTCGGTGCGGGAAAGATTCTTCTCCTCCACGTCCTCTTTTTCTTCGTCGAAATAATTGCCAAGGATTTGCCGCACCTGTTCCATCACGAGAATGCCGGAAGGGTCACGTTCGTTTGGCAAAACGTTTCCCTCTCCCAAAACATCCTCCGAATCCTCCTTTTCGGTTGGATTTTCCAGGGCTGGCGTCTCTTCCTGAATCTGGTTTCGGACAAATTCCGAGCGTAAAAAAGGAATCTCTCCATCGTGCGTCGGCTGCGGTGCGGAAATTTCACTCCCCAATTTCCCCGGCTGAAAAATCCCCTCCGGGTCAAAGATTTTCTTGATAGCCTGGTTGATTTCGTACCGTTTCCCCTGAAAAAACGGCAGCCAGCCCACACGTCCCAGCCCAATTCCATTTTCGGCACCGATACTTCCGCCCATCTGCCGCACCAGGGTGTAATACGCTTCCGTGAAACGCAGCAATCGGGCAATCTGCCGGGGAGAATGCAAATCACCCAATGGCAAAAGGCGAATCTGCCCCTGTCCGGCGTGGGCGTGAAGGGAAGCGGTCATCTCGTACTGCCGCAGCAATTCCTGAATTTTCAGAATCAACTCCCGCAATTGTTGAGGAGGGACGGCCACATCTTCCACAAAGGGAATACGTACCGGATTTTTGACATGGCGTTGGACAGTGGGATACAATGTGTCCGTCAGCTTCCAGAAAAGTGCCGACTCCGCTTCGTCACAGGCCGGAATCATCGCAAACGCCAACTCTTTCTGGTGAATGAGCAAATCCGCCACATTCCGAAGCTGATTCCGCAGATTGTACTGCTTTTCGTGAGAAAAATCGAGAAGCAAGGCAACTTCCGTTCGAGAGGGAAACATCACATCGAAACGAACATCCTGTTCCGCCGCCAGATGCAGATGCCGACGGTCGATCCACTCGCACGCATCGGGATGATACTGCAAAATGTAGGGGATTGCCAGCGTCGCTTTCTCCATATTCTCAAACAGAAAGAGGGTGGACTGGCGAAACGCGGGCATTTGCTGCAATTGCAGAGTGGCGGTTGTGATAATTCCCAACGTCCCTTCCGAACCGGCAATCAGACGGGCCATATCGAGCGTATTTCCATGCAATCCATCCAGACGATACCCCATTTTATCGATCACATGGTGTGATTTTGTCGTTTGGAGAAATTCCTCCTCTTGTCGCAGCACATTTGCCACATCTGTAATCAATCGTTTTTTTTCGTACTCGGAAAAACGCGGCTCTTCCGACGTTGCCAGGAAAGGAAACTCCGAAGTTGGATTCTCCATCTTCCACGACTCCAACTTTTCTTCCCGCGTGAAAGAGAGAATCGTGCCGTTGGCCGTCACCATTTCCAGTCCCAGCAGCCAATCCGAAGGTCGCCCCCCCGAAAGCCAGTGACTTCCGTAACCATCCACCGCCAGCATTCCACCGATGGTCTTGGCGTGGGAATTTCGCCCGCACGAACCGATTGTTCTGCCGGAATGCCGCAAATATCCTTGCAACAACGCACATTGTGCCCCGGCTTGGACTTTCAGGACATTTTTGTGGATGGTCAGAATCCGACGCATAAAACGGGAAAGGTCCAGAACAATCCCCTCTCCCAACGCTCCCCCCACACAACCGCTTCCGCCGCCGCGTGGGTGGATGGAGAGTTTCTGGCTCCGGGCATAGCGAACCGTGGCAACAATATCCATCGTCGTCCTGGGAAAAACCACACACAACGGCCTTTTTTCATAAATACTGGCGTCGGTGGCAAACGGCTGCGTGTCGATCGTATGGCAATGGACTTCCCCTTTGAGAATCCCACGTAAATCATCCTGAATCCGTTCGCCGCGAGGGTCTAACATCTTTCTCACTCCTTACCCCTGAAAAAGAAACGAACCATCCACCCGTTTCTCTCTCTGCTATTTTACCGCAAAAAGGAGGATGTTGTCAAGATGGCTGTAAATAATGGTTAATATACTCCATCCATCATTTATCGGCTGTGAGAGAACGCTAAAAAAGTTCCCGTTTCCAGATTATCTCATTCCCAAATTCCACAGGCATGTGGATTATCCGGGAAAGTCGCTGGCAATACTCTTTCTGAGAAATGGTGGTGAGATGGAATTGGCTCAGGTGGGAGTTTTCCAACTGCACGTCGAAAAGCTGATAACCTCGCGTCTGCAAATGCCGAACCAGCCACGCCAGAGCCACTTTCGACGCATCGCGAACGAGATGGAATTTCGATTCGCCCGCAAAAAATCCACCTATCGACACGCCGTAAATCCCTCCTACAAGCGCGTTTTCCTGCCAGACTTCCAAACTATGCGCAATTCCCAATTCCGCCAGCCGAATATACGCCTGAATCATCTTTTCCGTAATCCACGTTCCGCTTCTTTCGCGGGGAACGGTGGCACAGTGTCGAATGACATGGGGAAAAGCCTGGTCAAGCGTGATTTGAAACCGGGAGCTACGCAGTGTCTGCCGCAGTCGTCGAGAAATGTGGAATCGGTCAAATTCGATAATCGTGCGTACATGAGGGCTGAACCAGAGAATCGGCATATCTTCCCCATCCGGCCATGGAAAAATCCCATGACTGTAGGCATCCAGCAACCACTGCGGCTCAAGACAGCCTCCATAACATAAGAATCCATCCCGATCTGCCTGGGAAGGATTGGGAAAACGACTTTTCTTTCCTGTTTTTTCTAACATTTTTTCATATTGTACCCTACTTATCACGTTTCGTCAAGGGCACTGAGTCAGGTTTGCCGTGATTGATTTCCTTGTTATGCCTGGCACCTCCTTGTCAAGATTGACGTTTGTGCTAAAATAAGCGGAAACTTTTTGATATTTGAATTTAGGATTGCCGTTCTTCGAGGAAGTTCTTTTCAGTTGGAACGATTCCTGGGAACAGGTGCAGAAGGAGTATATCATGTCCAAACCGCAGCATGTCGTCAAAAAAGCCAATCACGGCAAACGTCCCGCATCATCTCAAGCACGCAAGGCCAAACGCCATCAAGTCAAAACCTGATTTTTTCAGGTTTACGGATTGCAGCCAATAAACTTGGAAATTTGCCCGATTGGCAACTTTGAAACCACCCCTGATTTCAGGGGCGGTCTTGTTTTGCGCTGTATTCTCCCAGCGGTTGGTTAAATGGATAATTGATAATTATGGAGTTCATGCCGTATTTTCAGAGATGAGCGTGTATGATTCACTAGCATTTACAAGTTTAACAATGCGCTGGTATAACACCATCATCCATAAAAAGCGGTTTGACCACTCATAATTATCAATTATCAATTTAACACCTCGCTGGTTGTGAACTGGAACCAGCCAAATATGTTTGGAGGTTCCCAAACTTTTTGTTTTTCTGGAAGGAGTTTGAGTGTGGGGAAACAACCAACACTAGTTGATTTGTCAACCATTGATTGGAATACGGTCGTACGGACTCGGGAACAAATTCGGCAGTACAATCCCCATCGATTTGAGATGGAATTGTTGACGGCTGTGGCCTATGAAGATGACGAAAAACGGATCGCCGTCGGGTATCAGGATGTTCCCGCGGACGCTTTTTGGTGCCGGGGACACATGCCTGGTTTTCCGTTGATGCCAGGGGTGATTATTTGCGAGTGCGCTGCCCAACTGGCCAGTTACTACGCCATCAAACTGGAGTGCATTACCCAGGGAATTGTCGGTTTAGGTGGACTGGATCAGGTAAAGTTTCGCGGAATTGTCCGTCCGGGAGATCGATTGGTCTTGATTACCCGATTGGCCAGAGTACGGCATAACATGATGGTCATCGATTTTGAAGCGGCTGTCGATAACGAAATCGTGGCGGAAGGTCAGATTAAGGGAATTGCCATCCCCACTTCTGTCTGAAATTCGTTCTGGGGCGGTTCTGTTCCAAGAATCATTGTTAATGGATATTAAAAAAGCGTCCCACACCGCCCAAAGGTAGGAAATGTTTTTCCCATTTGCCATTGAAAATTTGCGACTGAAGCGGTTTCCCTTCGTTACGTGGGCGTTTCTATTGATTCATGGCATTCTTTTTTGGGAAACGCTTTCCTTGACGCCTCTGGAACGACAGTGGCTGGTTTGGCGTTATGGATTTACGCCGGCACGCATTACGCAACTCTCTTCCGGCAAGCCCCTGGAGATTGTTTTGGAGATGCCGTCGCAGGAATCCACGCCGAGACTCGATTCGGGAGGTCGGGGGAAACTCACGTTCCCGTACGACCCGCGTGGCATCCTTTTTTCGTGCGTTTCGTATATGTTTCTCCATGCCGGTTGGTTTCACTTGCTGGGAAACCTCTGGTTTTTGTGGCTTTTCGGCAGAGCGGTGGAGGATCGGTTGGGACATAGCGGTTTTCTCCTTTTTTACTTTGCGGGAGGAATCCTGGCCGCGTTGGCACAGTGGCTTGCCTTCCCGGAAAGTGGCACGCCTGTCGTCGGAGCCAGTGGCGCGATTGCCGCCATTTTAGGCGCGTTTATGGTTCTCATGCCCCGTGCTGAGGTGAAAACGCTCGTTTTCCTGCTGGTTTACTTTACCGACATAGAGCTTCCCGCCTTTGTTTTGCTGACATTCTGGTTTCTCGCCCAAATTTTTTCCGGTTTGGGAGATTTTCCCTGGGGAACGATTTTCCACCGCTCCGTCGCTCCCGTCGCCTGGTGGGTACATATCGGTGGCTTTGTGGCGGGTTTGTGGATCATGCTGGGAATAGAAAAAATAAAGGATTCGTGAGGATGTGGAGGAAAATTTTGAAAGGAAATGATGGCTCGTAAAACATTGAGAAAAATGGCGGATTTGGATTATTCCAAACACCTCTTTCGGCAGCAGGAACTTCCTGAAATTTGGGATGTTAAAGCGATTTTCGAGAAGCCCGACGCACCGCTAGAAGTGGAAGTGGGCAGTGGCAAAGGGCATTTTTTGCTTGCCGCCGCGCAGGCTCATCCCAACCACAATTATCTGGGAATCGAGGTGGCTCACAAATATGCCGCGTTTTGTGCCGCGAAACTGATTAAGGAAAACGTTGCCAATGCCGCCATGATTTCCGGCGACGCGGTGGCGTTGTTTCAGCGTTTTGCGGAAAATTCATTGGCTGCCGTCCACGTCTACTTTCCCGATCCGTGGTGGAAAAAGCGACATCGAAAACGCCGTGTCATGCGGATGGAGCTGATTCGTCGAGTGGAGTCGTGCCTGATTCCAGGGGGGAAACTCCATTTCTGGACGGACGTGGAGGAATATTTTCAAACGACGCTGGAAATGATGGCTGCCGAATCGATTTTGCAGGGACCGTGGGAACCGGAGGTGGAGGAAAATGCCTGGCGGACGCATTTTGAACGACGGACGCTGGAAGAAGGGAGACCGGTATTTCGTTCCTATTTTGAGAAAGGAGAGATGCCATGAACATCGGATGGATTGGAACGGGAATCATGGGTGGGGCCATGTGCGAAAGATTGTTGGAAAAGGGATATTCCTGCACTGTTTTCAACCGAACCCGCCAGCGAGCGGAAAAACTCCTGCAAAAAGGGGCACGTTGGGCCGACTCTCCGCGTGAGGTGGCGAAAACATGCGACCTCGTTTTCACCATGGTAGGGTACCCGCACGACGTGGAAGAGGTGATTCTCCATCCCGAAACGGGTGTTTTACGAGGATTTCGGGAAAATCACGCGGCGGAAAAAATCGTGGTGGACATGACGACCAGCCGTCCCTCACTGGCGGTGCGAATTGCGGAAAAAGCGGCGGCGGAGAACGTTTTTTCGCTCGACGCTCCGGTTTCTGGCGGTGATATTGGTGCTCGCTCAGGAACCCTTTCCATCATGGTGGGGGGAGAGCCGAAAATCTTTGAAGAATTGATGCCGATTTGGAATATTTTGGGAAAAACGGTCGTCTTTCAGGGAAAACCTGGGGCAGGGCAACATACCAAAATGGTGAATCAGATTCTCATTGCTGGAAATATGCTCGGAATGTGCGAAGCGCTGCGATACGGTCAGGCGGTTGGGCTGGACTTGGAAAACGTCCTCTCTTCCGTGGCAACCGGCGCGGCAGGGAGTTGGTCACTGAGCCATCTCGCTCCGAGAATTTTACAAAACGATTTTGCCCCTGGATTCAAAATTCGTCATTTTCTCAAAGACCTGAAAATTGCCTTGGAGGAAGCTCATGCTGTTTCGCTCCCTTTGCCGACAGTGCAGTTGGCCGCGCAACTTTACGAACGTCTGTCTCAGGCCGGTTTGGCCGAAGAGGGAACGCAGGCACTTTTCCTGGACGGCCACAACGGAACTCCTTGAAAAATCACCGTTTACTTCTTGATCACAAATCCGTGCATGAAACAAATCGAGGCGATTGTCATGGTCAAATAGCCCGCCACCTCAGGAATTTTCACCTCCTTTTCAGGAATCCTGGCTGGCTCGCCATAAATTGCCTCATACCACCATGTTTTCCGTGAAATCGTTGGGTCTTGCCGTATTGCCAACGCGTGTGTGAACTGGGACGTCAGGAAGACTCGCTCCGTCAGAAGGCATTGCCCACCGACGAATAAAAGAAAACAACCCATAAAAAAGCAAAGTCTTTTTTTCATTTCCAATCCTCCTCTATAGTAAAGTGTACTCCATTTTTAAGCCTTCAGGAGAATTTTTAGACAAAAAAGTTTCCATTTTGAAAAAGTTTTCGTCAACAAAATCGTTATAATAGACAAAATCCTCACCAGCCCTTGCCTTCAACACGGTCATTGGTTCTATAGCAAAAATTCTACCAATACCACCCTGAATTCCAACAACGTTCTAAAACTTTTAGGAAAAGCAAGCGTATATTATTTAAAACAGAAACGGTAGCCCAGGCTGGACTTTTCAGCACTTTTCCGATAAAATGATAGAGACGTAATAGAAAGAAAGGAAATATCCATGGCTTTTAATTTTCATAAATTGACGACAAAATCCCAGGAAGCCCTTGCCGGGGCACAGGAAATGGCAACGGAGCGGAACAATCCTGAAATCACGCCACTCCATTTGCTGGATGCGCTGTTGCAGGAGAGCGATGGCATTATCGAGACGTTGTTGGAGCATTTGGGAACGCGACAGGATCAGCTTCGCCGGATATGCGAGGCGGAGATGGAAAATCTTCCCAAAATCAGCGGTGGCAACGACGTTGGGATGGGTCGGGATTTGCAGAATATTTTGCAGACGGCACAACAGGAAGCGTCGAACATGAAGGACGAATTCATCTCGACGGAACACCTCCTGCTGGCGATGGCCAAAGTGCCGGGAAAGGCGCAGGACGTGCTTCGGATGGGGTCGCTTTCCTACGACAAGATTCTTCAGGGACTGGCTCCTTTGCGAGGTTCCAGCCGGGTGACGGATCAGAATCCTGAGGCGAAATTTGCTGCGTTGGAGCGTTACGGAATCAACCTGGTGGAACGTGCCAGGCAGGGGAAACTCGACCCGGTGATTGGGCGGGATGCGGAAATTCGACGGGTCATTCAGGTCCTTTCCCGACGGACGAAAAACAATCCGGTACTCATCGGCGAGCCGGGCGTGGGAAAAACGGCCATTGCGGAAGGATTGGCGCTGCGGATTGTGGAATCGGACGTGCCGCAAAGCCTGAAAAATCGGCAGGTTATCGCGTTGGACATGGGGGCGCTGGTTGCGGGAGCCAAATTCCGGGGCGAATTTGAAGAACGGCTCAAGGCGGTTTTGCGGGAAGTGGAAGAGTCGCGGGGAAATGTGATCCTCTTCATCGACGAGCTGCACACGGTGGTTGGGGCAGGGCGGGGCGAAGGGGGAAGCGACGCGGCCAACCTCCTGAAACCGGCGTTGGCACGTGGCGAACTGCGGTGCATTGGAGCGACGACACTGGATGAGTACCGGAAGTATATCGAGAAAGACCCCGCCCTGGAACGTCGTTTTCAGCCTGTTTTGGTGGGCGAGCCGAGCGTGGAGGACACGATTTCCATCCTGCGTGGTCTGAAACCGCGTTACGAGGAACATCACAAAGGGGTGAAGATTAAGGACTCCGCTCTGGTCGCAGCCGCGAAACTGTCGTACCGATACATCACCGAGCGATTTTTGCCAGACAAGGCAATCGATTTGATGGACGAGGCGACGAGCCGCTTGGCGATGGAATTGGAGAGCGTCCCGGAGCCGATTGACCGGATTCAGCGAAAACTGGTGCAGTTGGAACTGGCTGCCCGACAGTTGGCGGATGAAACGGAGGAACACGCTAAAGTTCGACTGGAGGAAATCGAGGCGGAAATGCGGGAAAAACGGGAGGAACTGGCAGCCTTGCGACGTCAGTGGGAACTGGAGAAAGCGGGCGTTGTCGATACGCAGCAACTTCGGACGCAACTCGCCAAGGCACAGCACGACCGCGACATGCTCAACGCGTCGATTCGGGAAAAGCAGTCGAGCGGACAACTTCCGAGCGAGGCGGATTTTCAGAAGTTGTTTGAACTCGATTTACTTTGCAAGCAGTTGGAGCAGCAGTTGGAAGAAACGTCCAAAGAGGTGGAGGAAGGGGAAGAACACGAACCGCTGCGACGCCTTTTGCGGAAAGAGGTGGGACCGGAGGAGATTGCGGAAGTGGTCAGTGCGTGGACGGGGATTCCTGTTTCGCGGATGTTGGAGACGGAGCGGGAAAAATTGCTGATTCTGGAACAGCGCCTGCACGAGCGGGTGGTGGGACAGGATGACGCGGTCTCTGCCGTGGCGAATGCGGTACGTCGCAGCCGGGCGGGAATCCAGTCGGAAAACCGACCGATTGGCTCCTTTATTTTCCTGGGGCCGACCGGGGTGGGAAAGACAGAGTTGTGCAAGGCTCTGGCGGAGGTGATGTTCGACAACGAAAACGCGATGGTGCGTCTCGACATGAGCGAATTTATGGAACGCCATACCGTCAGTCGGCTCATCGGTGCCCCTCCCGGATACGTCGGTTATGAGGAGGGTGGCCGGTTGACCGAAGCGGTGCGACGACGGCCGTATTGCGTGATTTTGCTGGATGAGGTGGAAAAAGCGCATCGGGATGTGTTCAACATTTTGTTGCAAGTCCTCGACGATGGCCGATTGACCGACAATCAGGGACACACGGTCGATTTCACGAACACCATCATCGTCATGACCTCCAACATCGGAAGTCGGGCAATTCAGGAATTGACGGCTGCCAACGCCACCGACATCGAGATTCAAGGTGCCATTCAGGAAGCGTTGCAACAGGTTTTTCTGCCGGAATTTTTGAACCGGGTGGACGAGACGATCGTTTTCCATCCTCTTCAGAAAGACCAGATTCACGCGATTGTGGAAATTCAACTCAAACTGTTGAAAAAACGGTTGTTGGAGCATGGGCTGGAACTGGAAGTGGCTCCCACGGCGGTGGACGAGATTGCCGACGAAGGGTACGACCCGATTTACGGTGCCCGGCCTCTGAAACGGGTGATTCAGCAACGGGTGGAGAATCCTCTGGCGGTGGAATTGCTCAAGAACAATTATCCCGAAGGAACGCGAATCCGGCTCGATTTCCAAATGGAACGGTATGTTTTTGATGTGGTGAAGTAAATCCGTTTTTCATAAAAAGGGAACGGTTTGGGTGTTAGACCGCTCCCTTTTTTTATTCTTCTTTATCTCGTCGCGAATCCCCATTTCAAGTATCCGCCGAGAAAAAAGTGAAAATGGAAATATCTACGTCTTCTGCGGACAAATAATAACGTTGGAAGTGTGGAAAATGCGGTTATCTTGACGGTGTAATGGTTGACTTTATCCAAAAAACGCTCTTGGGATTCTTCTAAAAAAATCGTTTTCCCACACTTCTTTTTTTCGTCCGCAGATTACGCAGAAGACGCAGATGATTTTATACTCCTTCCGCTTTGAATTTCCAGAAAACGAAAGGAAAGCCCCTACCTTTGG
>JAUNBF010000043.1 GCA_030527185.1 Planctomycetia bacterium
AGTATATCTCGTCACTCAACCCCGTTTCCAGTATCCGCTGAGGAAAAAGTGGGAACGGAAATATCTGCGTTTTCTGTGTGATCTGCGGAAGTTTCCTACGCTGCCAACTTCTCTGGCAAACAAATTCTGGAAATGTACTAGGCCAATCGTTTGAAAGTCTCTTTTAACTGAAAATAACATTCGTCGAACAACGATTTTCGGGAATCGTAAATTTCCCGATTTTCGGACGGATAAAAAACTTCTTCCGGTTGGAGAAATTGGTCAATGATGCTGAAATCCTCAAAAAGTCCCACCCCCACACCTCCGGTAATGGCCGCGCCCATGCTGGTAGCTCCTTCCAGATGGTTCGGTTTCACCATCGGAATCCCGAAAATGTCCGCGAAAATCTGGAGCCAGGCCGTGTTGCGGGCACCTCCACCGATGGCAATCAACTGATGGATGGCCGTATGGTGGGTAAAGACCTGTAAAACCTTGTCCAGATTCATCGCCACCCCTTCCATCACCGCTCGGAGCATGTCACCGCGTGTGTGTTCCAGCGTCAGGCCGATAAACGCACCTTTGGCATGAGCGTCCCACCGCGGACTTCGTTCGCCGATGAGATAGGGGAGAAAAATCAGCCCCCTGGCACCGGGTGGGGAAGCGAGGACTTCCTGTTGAATTTCGGCGTAGGTACTTTCACCCCCATTTTTACACAACGTTTTGACCGCCCAGTCCAGCGACCCGCCACCACACTGCATCGTCCCGGTTGGCATGACGTACCCCGGAACAATGTGGGCAAAGTTAAACGTCGTCATCCCTTCGTCGTAAATCGGTTGTGGGGAGGAAATCGAAATCCAGGAAGAGGTACCCAGACAACAATTGGCAATTCCTTCCCGAATACAGCCACTTCCCACCGCCGCGCAGGCTCCATCCCCGCCGCCACAAACGACCGGCGTTCCCTCCAGCAGTCCGGTTTGCGCGGCAGCCTGCCGTGTGACCGTTCCGATCACGTCGGTGGAACGGTGCAATTCCGGCATTTTGGCCTTGTCCAGACCCGCCCGTTCCAGAATCGTATCCGACCACTGTAGCGTGTTCAAATCCATCAGGCATATCGACGACGCATCGGAGTAGTCGGTGACGAATTTTCCCGTCAGTTTCAGGAGAATGTAATCCTTGGCGTTGAGCGTCTTGTACGTCTGGGCATACTTTTCCGGGCAATGCTTTTTCAGCCACAGGAACTTGAAGCCACCGTAAGCGGGACTCATCCGATGGCCGGTGATTCGGTAAAAATCGTGCTCGGAAATTTGCGTCCGAAGGAACTGTTCCTCCTCCACGGATCGCAAATCTGCCCAGATAAGCGAATTTCCCAACGGTTCCCCCGCCCGATTCACGCAGAGACAACCCATCATCTGGCCGCTGAACGACACGGCGGCAATTTCCCCCGGAGGCACCTCGGCCACCAGTTCCCGCGTCGTCTCGCAGACCGCTTTCCACCAGTCGTCCGCGTTTTGTTCCGCCCAATTTCCGTTTTTCAGAAATAAGTCGTACGACCAGGTTCGGCTGGCGACCAATTTCCCCTCCGTATGATACAGCGTCGCTTTATTTCCCGACGTGCCTAAATCGTGTGCAAGCAGATAGGGCATGATTCTCTCCTGGATAAATTACTTGAAACGAATCACCATTTTCATCATCGGTTCCCGATTCTCAATTTTCTCGAATGCTTTCCCAATCTCTTCAAAATCAAAGACATGCGAAATATAGTCGTTCGGATTGAGAATCCCCAGTCGAATCCACTCAACAATGCGGGAATGCGCTTCCGACTCCCTTTTTTTGGAAGGAAACTGGTTGAATTGCAGCGTCCAGTTATAAGGACAACGGCTCCAGTCGATTTCGGTATGTTGTTGTTCGGAAATGCCATAGACACAGACTTTTCCACCGGGACGGAGGATTTCCAACGCCGTATTGATGAAACCGGGAACTCCCACCGCGTCCAGAGCGTAATCAATGCCACCGGGACAATGCGAACGCACGACTTCGCGAACATCCCGCACGCGGCTGTTGACGATGGCGTCGGCACCATATTTTTGAGCCTTTTCCAATTTTTCATCCTGAATATCGACCGCAATAATCGGCCCCATTCCGAGAAATTTGGCAAACTGGACAAAACTCAATCCGACCGGGCCAAGCCCTAAAATGACCAGGCTCTGGTTCGGCTGGAAGCCAAAAATGCCCATGGTGCTGAGGACTTCGCGGAACGTGATGATCATGGCGGAGGAGACCGGATCAAAATCGCCGGGAAGAACATTCTGTGCATACATGTATTCTTCAGGAATTTGCCCATCTTCCTCCATCGCGCGGGCATCCGTGACCAGATTGTACTCGGCATAGCCACCCCACGCACTCCCAATCCCTTCCGGCGTCTGACCAATATAAGGCATCAAAACGAGATCGCCGATTTGATAATGACGCACTTTCGTTCCCCGTGCGACGACTCGCGCGACCCCTTCGTGACCCAGAACGACGGGATATTGTTCCACCCCTTTGAATTTGCCATGAATGATTTTCATGTCGGTGCCGTTGCACACGCCACAACTCTCCACCTTGACCAGGGCATCGTACTCTCCCATTTCGGGAATGGGAAGTTCCTCAATTTGACAATGCCCGTCCGCGTAAACGATGTAACCTTTCATGAAAACCCCTTTCTGTTCATTACGTTATACTGAAAAAAAGGCTTTTTTGCCCCTTTTCTGGAAAATTCATTAAACCCCATTTCCCATCTTTTGGCGAGTGGGGGGGTACCGTGACTTGTGTTAATTGATAATTGATGATTGGGATATTCTAAAAACCGCTTCCGTAAGTCCAAAATGAGGGATTTTGGCTTTCCGGCAAGGCGATATGAGTTGCCAATTGATAATTATCAATTAACAGTATGCCATAGAGAAATCGTTTTGAAAACGGGGAAAACCGGAAATTTTAGCTTGGTGTCGTAAATTTGTGGGGCATTTTGTCGCAAATTTGATATGGGAAGTATTGATTTTTAAGATTTTTGAGGTATAATGGAGACTTGAACAGGAGATTTGGCTCTCTGTTTTATCAAAAGATTTTTACAGGAGAATTGACAATGAAGAAAAAAATGTGGAACGTTCTCTGCATGGGAATGCTTTGGGCCGGATGTGCGGCAGTCCTGAACGCGGAGGAAAAGGTCTGGAACGGGAACGACGGAAACTGGGGAACGGCTGAAAACTGGAATCCGGCAGGTGTTCCAACCGTTACCGATCATGCGAAAATCAACGCGGGAACTGTGAAATTCCAGTACGGCGACGGACTCCGCGCGGATACGTTGGAGATTTCGGGTACAGGGAGTTTGATATACTGGGATGAGTCGGGGGGGGGGGCGAAATACGGAATCCTTTCAATGTAGGGAACTTTGTCATTCAGTCGGGCGGAACTCTCGATTTTCAAGCTAAAATTGGAGAGAATGACAAAGACGACGCGGAGCATAATCTTTCAGGAACATGGTATCTGAACAATGGCCATGTCAAGGCGTCGAGTCATCTCTTTTTTGGCGAAGCGAATGTGCTGATGGAGGGAGCGGAAAGTACGTTTACGGCGACCCATCTGCGCGTCGGAAATTACGGTACAACAGGGCTTTTTACGCAGAATGCCGGAACGGTGACGCTCGGTTTTACCACGATTGGCGAAGCGGGTTCGGGGACGTATCGTCTCTATGGTGGAACGCTTACGTCCAACTCTCAACTTGTTTTGGGGGTGGACAACGGTACGGTCGGAGTGATGGAGATGAGGGGTGGTTCCGCGTCCATGACGGGATTGGTTTTGGGATGGAATGAGCATCAGGGGACGGGGAAGTTTTACCTTCATGATGGCACCTTGACATCGGGAACCCTTCAAATGGGGGGAAGTCGCAATCAAGCCGCCAATCTCTTTGTACAGACAGGAGGAACGGCCTATATCGGAGACCTGGACGGCGTAAGCCATGGAACGGTGCAAATTTCCGGCGGGACGCTGAATGTGACGGGAAATAACGAGAAAAATTGGAGGATTGGAGGCACGTGGAACATATCGGGTGGGAAAATAATCGCGTCGAACTACCTCTTTTTTGGAGAGGCTCAAGTAACCATGACGGGCGGGGAAATCCATGCCCAGCTTCGCGTTGGGAATGCGGGGAACACGGGTTGGATGGTACAAAGGGGAGGGAGCGTCACGTCGCCGACTTGGTTGACCATTGGAGAAAATGGTTCGGGAAAATATACGCTGGAGGGAGGAACCGTAACGCATTCGGGGGGCGGTGCCTTTGTTTTAGGGGTGGACAAGGGAACTCGCGGGGAATTGGAAATGAATGGCGGGACGATGAATCTGCTGGGAGATATGGGGATGGCTCTGGGATGGGCCAACAACAGTGTGGGGAGTGCTGTCATCAATGACGGAACGCTGAATGTCACCCACACCATTCAGGTTGGGAGAGATTCGACCGGAGCCAGTTCGTTTACCCAAAACGGTGGAGAGGTGACGGCGGGTAGCATTGCGATCAAGGCAGGGAATCAATACACCCTGGCAGGCGGGAAACTTTCCACGCCGACGATTACCAATAACGGTACCTTTTCCATGACAGGCGGGCTGTTGGCACCGGGGGGAGTGGGGACGATAGGAACGACAACGATTTCAGGCAATTTTTCGCCTACAGGAGGAACGATTCATCTGGATGTCAGCAGTACGGCCAGCGACCAATTGTTTGTGGGGGGGAATTCCAGTGCGACGGAGGGAATGCTCCAGATTGCGATTATGGGAAGCGGTTACGGTTCGTTCACCCGGGAGGTGACCCTGGTTCAGGCTGGTGGGAGTGGAACGATTACGAAAACGATCACCTCTACGGAACATCTCTGGGATGGAACCACAAACTCATGGAATACCGCCCATTGGAACAACGGAGTTCTTCCGGCAGGTTCGGAATACGATACCTTTTCGATTCAGAAGGGGACGGTTACGCTTGCGGACGCGAACAATGCCACCGCGAATCGGTTGACGGTTGGCAGTGAAGGCACACTGTCTGTCACTCCTGGGAATTATACGAATCCTTTTGTCAATATCGATTTTGTCTATCTTAACGAAGGGGGAAAGATCATCAATAACGGCAATCTTGGCAATCTGACCGGAACATGGGTAATAGATGGTGGTACGCTGGATTCTTCCGGTCGTAATTTCAGGATGGGAACTGCGCATCTGACGCTGAAAAGTGGTTCGATTACGGCTCTGGACTTTCGTGTCGGGAATGCGGGTGACACAGGTTGGATGGTACAGGATGGTGGGGCGGTAACCTCCACCAACTACCTCACCGTGGGGGAGAGTGGCTCTGGAAAATACACGATCAACGGTGGTACGGTCACTGCCAATAACGTGGCTTTGGGAGTCGATCATGCAACCACTGGGACATTGATAATCAACGGCGGAACGACGACGGTGACGGATACCCTTTATATGGGGTACAATTCTGGAAGTACCGGAATTCTCAAGCTGAATGGCGGCACGTTGACAACCAAGAACTGGATACAGAACCGAGCTGGCGGAGCGTCCGCAACCAGTACGCAGAATGGTGGCGAGGTTCGGGTGACAGAGACGATGACGCTGAATGCTGGCTCCTACACGCTGAACGACGGCACGTTTCACGCCAAAAGCATCAATCAGAACGGTGGCGTTTTCAACTTTGCTGGCGGGCTGTTGGATGTTGGGGAAACGAATTTTGCGCTGATTCAGGAAGGGGGGAATTTCTCACCGGGCGGAGATGATGCGTTGGGAACGTCGCGTCTGATGGGAATGATGGTGGAAGGTGGAATCTGGACGTTGAATCTGACATCGGACAACATCGACGAGATTCTGATTGCGGACGGCGGAACGTTCTTTATGGACGCTCTGGAAGGGATTTGGCTGGAAAGTCTTGACGGGTGGGAACGGTCGGAGAGTCCGTTGCAGTTCCTGACGTTTGAAGGGGAGAAAGTGGAAGGATTGACAGAAACCCTGAATACTCTTCTGAACGGGACGATAGCTCACTACTACAGTGTCGTAGATACCGCTACGGGCTATGCTCTGGTGGCCGTGCCGGAACCGGGGAGTTGGCTGTTGCTTCTGTTGGGGCTGGGGTGTTGGTTTGGCTGGCAAAAAAAGAGGGGAGGGAAAAAATGAGTCGATACGCATGGATTTTTGCTCTGTCGTGTTTGGTCTTCACGCTGGCAGGGTGCGGCAAAACACCGCAGGCCAATGGCCCAACGGTTGTGTGGGAAGGGACCGTGACGATTCAGGGGAAGCCTCTGCCGGAGAATTTGAAGGAGGCTTACATCCAGGTGCGTCCCGCCAACTCCCAAAAAACGGGACAGGCCAACCCGACACAAGCCACGATCCAGAAGGGAAAGTACCGTCTGGAACAGGTGCCTCGCGGGGAGGTGCTGGTTCACTTCTTTCTCACCGAATGGACAGGGAAAAAAGTCAAAGATGTCACAGGACAGGAATTTGACGATACGCGAAATCTCGTTCCCAAGTCGAAGCGAGCCGGGATTCCTTTCCAGGCGAATGAAGATAATCGGAAATTAAATTTTGACCTTTAACGAAAGGGGAGACGTTATGAAACGAGCCGGGTTTACACTGGTGGAATTGCTTGTCGTGATTGCGATTATCGGGATGTTGGTGGGGCTGTTGCTGCCAGCCGTGCAACAGGCTCGCAGTGCCGCCCGACGGATGAGTTGCGCGAACAATCTGCGGCAATTGGGACTGGCGATGCTCAATTACGAGTCGAACAACCGTGGTTTTCCAAGCGGAATGTACACTTTTGTCGGGGATGATTTCTCGGCACGTGGGGTGGATCATTGGCGAAACGATCACTGCTGGTATTCGCAGATGGGGCCGTACATCGAACAGATGGCATGGTATCAGATGTTGAATTTTGAGAAGTCGATGTCCGATCCGGTAAATGAAGCGGCACGTCGGGTGAAGATTCCGACGTATGCTTGCCCGGAGGATATTGGCTTGCAGGAGAACGAGTGGGATTCGGCAACGTGGGCCAGAATCCGGCATAATTACGTCGTCAATTGGGGAAATACGAACTATTCCCAGGCGACCAAAGATGGCGTGCTTTTTCGTGGTGCCCCTCTTCAACCGAGAGAAAAAACGGCTCTTTCCGTCATTAAGGATGGTTTGAGCAACACCCTCCTGATGAGTGAAGTCCGCGTCATTCCCAAGGTCGAGTCGGGTTGGGGCGGCTCGATTTCCGACGCCTCCATTTCTTTGGGCTGTGCCTTTACCGGCTGGAATCCCCCCAATTCCGGCCTTGCGGACGAAACGTATCGAGGATGTGTCAACAATGCCGATTACGCCGCGATGGGAATCCCTTCCCCGATTGGTGTGGAAACGGAGTTTCAAGTCATTGCCGCCCGAAGTCACCATACCGGAGGTGTGAATCGAGTCAACTGCGACGGCTCGACAGACTTTGCCAGCAACAGTATCGACGCCGCGGTTTGGCGTGCCATGTCTACCGCGCGAGGAGGAACGGAAGAATTGGAGGAAATGCCTGTGGGGAATTAGAGTGTCATTTTCTACACGATACTTCTTTCATTTTGAATTTCTGGGAAACGAAAAGAATGCCCCGCCTTTTGGGAGAGGCTTGCGGGAGTGTATCCGAAAAATTCAAGTGAAAGGGGTATCAAGACAAAATTTGATGGTAAAATGTAGGGAAAATAACGATTTTTACAAAAAAATTTGAAAATTTTTGAGGAATTTTCACTAAATTGCCCCCCCCCCGTATATTAACATTATCTGGCAATTATAATGGATGTAATTAATGGAGGTAGTTTATCGAGTCCAGGTTTTTAAAGGGAGGTTTCCGCAATGAAAAAAATTTTGCCAGTTTGGTTTGGGATGGTGTGGAGTATCGGGATTCTTCTTTCTCCAGCTTGGGGAGGGTATGTCTGGAATACGGATGGGGATATTTCCTATGCCGGTACGGGAGGAAACTGGACGGAAGACGTGACGGTTTCCGGGAAAGTGATTCGAGATTGTACGGTATCGGTCACGGATACTCCCTGGTCTATCAACGGGACGACGGATGGCCTTTTGACGGTGGAAAATGCCTCAGTTCTGTTCCAGAATCATGGTTCGGTGGAGATGGGAAAGACTTCCGATGCCACCCTGACGATTGGAGATGGAGGGAAGGTTTACTGGTACACCGATGATGATGGGAAATACGGTTATGTCAATGTGGCGGCAACTGGCTACAAGGCAACGATCAATATTCTGAAGGGTGGTTCTCTGGAAGTCCTGCGGAATTATTTTGGAAATCAGGACTTGAAAGGCACGACTTCGGAAGTGGTGCTGAATGTGGCCGGGGGAAATTTGGCCTATGTTGGTTCCCGACAACATTTACGTCTTGGTTGGCACAATCCCGCGACGATTACCATCTCTCAGGGAGGAACCATTTCCTCCACCAGAGATGTATCGATTGCCGAGTCGGGAAATACCTCTAAATATAATCCGTCGCAATTGACGATGGTAGGAGAAAGTTATGTCAAAGCGGGAAGCAGATTCGTCTTTGGAACCCAATCGTACGGAGCCGTGACGCTTTCGATTCTGGCAAATGCGTCGGGAATGGGAAATATCGAGGCGAACACATATCAGCAGGGAAGTTATGGGACGGTCGTTTTGGGTGTGGATCATGCCATGACTGGTTTGAAACAGGATACTTTCACGATTGTGAAGGCTTCGACGTACAGTGGTTGGCAGGAGAAGAGAGAGGAAACGGCACTCTGGAATACGCGGACGGAAAACGGAGCCGTGGAGGCATTCTTGAATCCTGCCAGACGACAGGGTGGGGAAGATTTTGCGCTGAAAATTACGGACGACTGGCTTTTTACCGATATTTCTGACGAATTGGCTTCCAACGGTTGGTTGTGGTTGGAACCAAGCAATTCGTATTATGCGTTGGAATTGTTACTGGATGTGACCGATGTGGAAGCTCTGGTCGATTGGTACAACGAGTCGGATTCGTCGGTTCAAGCGGAGGTTTGGGCGGAAAACATGATTCGACTTTCCGGTTTTTCGCCTGACATTTCGATTTTTGCCTGGGATTTTTCGGGATATGAACCGGAGAATGTTTCCCTCCTTTCCGTAGGGGCGAGAAATGTTCCCGAACCCGCGACGTGGGGAATGCTCCTGGGAATGGCGGGATGGTTGTTGGGTTGGCAAATTGGGAAGAGGAGGGAGAAATAATGCGAAAAAAGGCCTTTACGCTGGTGGAGCTTCTCGTGGTGATTGCAATTATCGGCATGTTGGTGGGGCTACTCCTGCCAGCGGTGCAACAGGCACGGGAAGCTGCCCGGCAGATGCAGTGCAACAACCACATGCGGCAACTGGCACTGGCGGTTTTGAATTGCGAAACGAGTAACCGTACTCTGCCGTCGGGAGGATGGGCGACCAACTGGCTGGGGGATGGCGACCGGGGTTGTTCGGTTCAGCAACCGGGGAGTTGGATTTTCGCGGTTCTGCCGTTTATGGAGCAAAACGCCCTTTTTCAGCTTCCTTCCGATGGCGATCCCGCGAATGTGACCAAGGAGCAGAAAGATAACGGGAAACCGGTTTGGACGACCTGTCTGGCAGGAATTTGCTGTCCCTCGCGACGAACGCCGATAGGGTCTTTTGCCCGTGCGACGGAATACAAGAATGCCACGGCCGAGTCCAACTTTCAAGCCAAGTCGGATTACGGCGCGTGCGTGGGAAACACCCGTCCCGACGCTGCCAACGGTGGTTCCAGCGTAGGCTCCATGGCCGACGCGGAAGAGTTGACGAAAACGGATTCCTGGCTGCCGAAGGGAAATGGCGTGATTTTTACCGGTAGCAAGGTTACGTTGGGCGAAATCCGCGACGGAACGACGAATACGTATCTGTTAGGAGAAAAATATATGGAGCCAAGTCAATATTATCCGACAGATACCAAGAACCTTTCTTATGGTGACGACGTAAACGCCTATACTGGAGGGGACGATAATCAACTTTGGGTGGCTGGGCAACCTTTGCAGGATCGTTCGGGTTTGACGACGATCTTTATTTACGGAAGCGTCCATCCCGGAGCTTTTGGCATGGCGATGTGCGATGGCTCAGTACACCGAATCAGTTACAGTATCGATACGGAAACGCACTTGAATCTGGGACTGCGTGCCGATGGGAAGGTGGCACAGATTCCGCAGTAAATAAAGTCCTTTCTTTCAAAAAGGGACCGTTGACAGGGGTGGGGAGAAAACGTATAATCTAAAAATAAAGGAGAGAGTTCTGGCGGAAGTTGAGGATACCATGATTGGGAAAGTGGGAATTGGGTTTCTTTTGGGATGGCTTTGTCTGGGAAGTGTGGTGGAGGCGCGAAAACCTGTCGTAGCCATTATTGTCAGCGATGACCACTACCGGGCAGACACTCTCCTGCCGCAGTGGGGTGAAAAGATGGCTCGCGAACGGGGTTGGGATGTGCGTCTGATTCACGGTCATGGAACGGGAGATTTGGAGAATATGGAAACCTTGAAAGAGGCGGATATTGCGCTGTTGTATCTGCGTCGCGTCGCTGTGCCGACGGAAAAAATGCAGATTTTGCGTGATTTTTTGAAAGCCCAAAAGCCGTTGATTGCTTTTCGGACATCCAGCCACGCGTTTTCCCTCTCTTTCGATGGCAAAAAAGAGGCTCCTGAAGGATATTCGCAGTGGAAAAATTTCGACGCGGAAGTCCTGGGCGGAAATTACCACAATCATGGTCCGAATCACCTTCCCACTCAGGTAACTTACACGGAGGCTGCCCGAAATTCCCCGTTTTTCCGAGACCTTCCCAAAACCCCCTGGATTTCTCAAGGGTCGCTCTATTTTACCTCTCCGGTGGATGAAAAAGCTGTCATTTTTCAGTACGGTTCCATTGAGGGACGAACCGAACCGCTGACCTGGCTGCGGACTTCACCGTGGGGCGGAGCGGTTTTCTATACCGCGTTGGGACACTGGAACGATTTTCAGGATGAGGCTTTTTTACAAATGATCGTGAATGCTGTGGAGACGTTGACAAAAGAATAAGAGACCAGTTACCCTGCCATTTTTAAGGAGAAATCATGAATCGTCGAACCTTTGGAACCCAAACGTTATTGGGACTGGCCGCCTTGCAAACTTCCATTTCGGGAGCGCGGATTCTCGGCGCCAACGACCGTATCCGGTGCGGATTCATCGGCATTGCCAACCGTGGTGGACAGCTTATCACGGCATTTGAGCAGAATGCGGAAGATATGGAATTGACCGCACTTTGCGATGTCGATAGCAAGACGCTCGAACAGGTACATGAAAAGTACGGTAAAAAACCGTTTGCCACGAAAGATTTTCGGGAAGTGCTGGCTCGCGAGGATGTGGACGCGGTGGTGATTGCCACGCCCGACCACTGGCACGCGATTCAGACCATCGAAGCGTGTAAGGCCGGCAAGGATGTCTATTGCGAAAAGCCGCTGAGCATAACGATTTACGAAGGGCGGAAAATGGTGGAGGCGGCTCGGAAATACCAGCGAATTGTCCAGGTGGGGACGCACCGACGCAGCGCACCGCACTACCAGAATCTCGCGCAACAGGGGGGCGACGCTCTTGTCGGACGTGTGACGATGGCACGCAGTTTCCATGCCAGCAACCATTTTCCAAACGGGATTGGGAAATGCCAACCCACCCCGCCGCCGGAAGGATTGGACTGGGAAATGTGGCTTGGGCCGCGTCCTTCGCGAGAATTCCAGGAAAATATCGCACCGTATAAATTTCGCTGGTGGGAACTTTATTCGTCGCAAATGGGAAATTGGGGGGTTCATTATCTCGATGCCATGCGGTGGATTCTGGGGGAAGAGGCTCCCACAAGTGTTTGCGCCATGGGTGGACAATACGCGGTGGAAGACGACCGTACGATTCCCGATACGCTTCAGGCCGTTTTTGAATTCGCGTCGGGAAGGCTGATGATGTTCACGCATTCGGAAGCGACCGGCAATCCGATGATTGCGACCGATGCCAATTATCGTTCGTTGGGAGAGATGGAACTGCGTGGAACAGACGGAACGATGTACGTTACCGATCGCCATGTCAAGATTTATCCCGAACGTGGAGGCCGTTTCACCGATCGAAAACCACGCATGGAAGGGAAAGAGTTCCCCGGTACTCCGCTGGGCGATATCGAGCGGCTTCATGCCAAAAATTTCCTCGACTGTATGCGAACGCGGGAAAAGCCGAACGCGGATGTGGAAGAGGGGCACCGCAGCACCACGATGAGTTTGCTCGCCAACATTTCCCTTGCCCTGAAACAGCGTCTGGAATGGGACGCGAAAACGGAAACCTGTATTGGGAACGACGCGGCGAACGCCCTTTTGCACTACGAGTACCGCCAGCCGTGGAAATTGGAAGTCTGAATCGGAAAGCAAGCCTCCTTTCCTCGCCCTTTTTCGGGGAAAGGAGGTGTCCGACCTTTCCATGCGTCATTTTTACAATCTGTTAAATATATTCCATCAACAATTCCTCGCTGGGATTGGAAAGAACTACTTCCGAAACCAGCAATCCGCGACGTCGAAGTTCGTCTGCCGCTGCTCGGACGCTGGCGCGAACGTCGGAAAGGGAACCGGTGAGCATGAGTAACCCCTTTCCTCCCAAGGCCATGGCAAGATGGAGCCGAATCAGCGTTACCCGTCCAGCTTTCGCGGCAAAATCCGACGCGGCCAGAATCGAACAGGCTCCGAACGATTCCACAATTCCCAGGGCGGGGACTTTTTGGGAGGGAAGCATGACCGATTGTCCCAGTGCCTGAAAAACCGATTCGTGGACTCTTGGACAGACCAGCGAATCGATCACCGCGTCGCCACCAATTTCCAGCCCACGCGAAATGGCCGCTTCCACATCGCTAACGCTCCCACCGATAATCAGCAGGTATTTCCCCGCACAAATCGTCCTTCCGACCAGTACCGTGACCGTCGCACTCTTGAGCATCTCATCTTCGGCCTGCATTCCGCGAGCGATACTTTGAAACTCAATCACTCCAACCGATATTTGTTTCTCCATAAATCGGATTCTCCTGAAAGATTAATTTTTATGCCGTATTAAAAAAAGACCACAATCGCCATTGCCTGCACGAATGACTCGCCACATCTCCCGTTTCCATTCAGCCATGGAAGTCTCGGCAAAACGTTTTTTAACCAAAGGGTCATCGGAAAGCATTGCCAAGTAACGTTCGCTGTCGTAAACGTAACTGATGTGTGTGGACTGGATATGTTTTTCTATCTGTAAGTTATTGGCGGATAATAATTTCTGAAAACTCTCCATAGAATGCAAATAAAAATGGTGAGGAATACTCCAGGAACACCACGCATTACCATATTTCCTTAGAAAATACTCGTTATACATCGGAATCGTAATGGCCAGATAACCGTTCGGAGCTAATAACCGTTTCAACGAACGCATTGCGGAATGTTGATCGGAAAGGTGTTCCAAACTATGGCATGAAACGATTACGTCGTATTTCCCTTCCAGTTCCTCCATTGTTTTTCGGTATAAATGGAATCCATTCTCGGAAATTTCCTGTGGCAGAAAAGGATCAATCCCAGTTAAATCCTTAAATCCTGCATATTGCATGGATCGCAAAAGATCGCCACGACCACATCCAACGTCCAAAATCCGTTGTTTTCGAGACCACGGAACCATGGTTACCCATTTATGTCGAAAATATTCCCGCATACAAACTTTTCCCAAGGGACGAGCGATAAAAAAAGTCGCAAAATTTTTGCTCTGTAATAAAAGCCTTTTGATATATATATATATATATATATATTATGACTGGGATATGTCGATGGGGAAGATTGTAATGAATAGTAACTGGACGGATCATAATAAAAGGACATATCCTCTGGAATTTCCGAGATCTGCAAACAATTGCATTGGCAACATCGAAAATAAGTAAAAGAATGTCCTGTTCCGCGAGCCACCTCACGAACCGTGAAAATTTCCGCGTTTTTATCGTTTTGGCAAATGTGGCACTGCATAAAAGCTCCTGTTATTGAACATGTTAAAGTGGATCCCATTCCAGTTCATACCACAGTGTTTGATATTTCGGATTGATTCGGAGTACGTCATGCGAGTCACGTTTCTCGATCGGAATCTCCGTTTTTCGGTTGCCCGCCGCGTTGAGGGCGTAAAATCGACGTTTCCGATCGGCCTGCGGAATGAGAATCTCGGCAGGAATTCCTTCGCACAAAACGGGTGCGTCTCCCCAATGAGAACGGCATGTAAGTCGTTCATTTTCAAGGCGTTCCAGTTCCATACCCTGATTGACCATCATGCCGGTGGCGGTCAGGAGGATACGATTCTCGTCGGCGGCCACCAGCGAAAACGTCAGCCAATCCAGACGCGTTTTTCCCGGTCGCAGTTCCAGGTCGCCCTGTTGGAACGCGAAAGTCCGACCATCCACAAACCCAGTAAAAATCTTGCATTGCGGCGTGTCAACGGTGAAATAGCCTTTTCCATCACGCTGAAAATCGTAGTACAGTTCCCCGGTCTCGTTCCGAATCCATCCCTTCTCCGGCGAACCGAATTCCTGCGGCAAATCGCCCCAACCTCGGATTTTCTGAACCCCTTCCTTTTCTTTCATCGGCACGGTTTCCGGTAGGTGAACCCCGGTCGCAACCGCCAGGGGAAGGGCATAATCGACCACCTCACCCAGACCCTGATGGTAGCCCCCCTGCAATTTTCCGAAAATCTCCGCTTCTTTGGCAATCGTCAAATCGGGAGTGAACTGGAACCGAACCGGGCCAGGGCGAACGTCGCGGCGGATGAACATTCCCCAACAGGCGGGGAGGTGTGCCAGTTGCGTCTGATTTGCCGTCATGTCGAAAAATCCGGTCACTTTCTGCGGGTCGTACTGGTTGCTGTGCTGCCAGGTGTACTGAAAAATCGCACTCCAATTCTGGAACGCTCCCAGGGCATAAATCATCGGCAAACCTTCGCTGGAGTACATCGTCGGAAACGGATGGTTGTATTCGCTCACGGTCAACGGCAAACCCCACACACGGACGGCAGCCAGACGGTTGGCCGTTCCGCTTGCGGTGCTGAAAAAGTTGGAAAGCGACGTGTTTTTGACGTACCAGTTATTGGGGTCCCACCGCTTGTACGGCCAGCCGGGATGATTCCAGTAAGCGTGGATGTCGCAGTAGTCCAACCGTGCCTGAGCGTGCCAGGAACCGTATTGCAACTGCGTGCCGGAAACCGGTGCTTTGGCTTTCAGTTCATCCTTGATATAACGGTACATCGTCTGCCAGTAACGGTCTTCCAACACGATCAGAAAGTCGGAAAAATCGGCACCCTGTCGTGGCGTCGTGATGAGAGGGCCAAATTTTTTCGGAATGGAAATCGTTCCCTCTTCCAGCTTTTCCGTTGGGTCATTTCCAAGGAATCCGCCGGAAGTAACGCTGATTTCCGCAATTTCCAGCGATTCACTACTCTCGAAACTCCCGAAAGAAACCCGTGCATTGTCTTCGTCAGCATTGACCAGAAAATGGAACGTGTACTCCTGCCACTCCTTGCCCAGTTTCAAATGCCGCGAAAAGCCAAGATTGTTCCAGGGTTTGCCATGTTGGCCGACGCTAACGTAAATGTCCGATTCCTGAGGACTTCGCAACTTCAGTCGCAGTGTGTACGGAACTCCTTTTTGCACTTTCAGACCTGTACGGTGCAGTTGCGGTGCCCACGAGGTTTCCCCCTTTTTCACCACGGTGACCAGGAGAGTCGAGTCTTCCGTCACCTGAAACGAAGAATTACCATTCGTTCCGGCAATGTATTGCCAATTTTCGAGCGGCGTTCCCTTGTCACCCGGCGGCAGAAGTTCCCCGGAATCCGGGAAAGTGCGGCATTCCCACGCCTGGCGAAGGGCAGCCGTCGAAGGATACTTTTTCCGCAGCCATTCGTTCCAGAATTTTTGGAACGTTCCCGCGTAAGGCTCTGGAAGCGAATCCAAATCCCCACATCGCCAACTCGACGCGACGCTGTTTTCATTGTTGATTTCAATCATCGCAATGCCGGGATCGTTGGTGTAAGCCAGCCCCGTATAAGGATTTACGTGCGTCAGATAGTCTTTGGCAAAGCGTTTCTGAAACTCGATCATCCGTGGGTCGAAATTGTCCACCCCCTTGTCGTATCGGGGACGTTCTTTCGGGGCGGGGAAGCCGTCCAACTCCGTCAATTGCCGGGCAACATGGAGGTTGATATTGACGTAAATCCCGTTTTGCTGCAACTGGTAAATCAGATAGTCCAGTTTTTCCAATTTCTCTTCCGAGATTTTCGTCAACGTCGTTTTGTCATCCAGAAGACCCCACGGAGTGTCGATAAAATGGAGCCGAACGATGTTGATTCCAAAACGAGCCAGAGATTTTGCCAGAAACTCCGCATCCTCATGTGTTTCGGGAAAACAGGATTGACTTGTCAGGTTCGTGCCGAAAAATTTGACCACCCCACGATCGTTCACAAACTCCCCGTTTTCCACGCGAATAAAACCATCCACGCCAGCAGGACGCACTTCATTTCCCGGCCAGGAGGGAACATTCGTGACATTCTCCTGCGGCACTTTGGAAATGACAAACGGAAACATCGGAGCGAAATTTTCCGATTCCAAAATCACCTTTTCCCCCGGCGGCATATCCTGTGCCATCGCCAGGAGAGGAAATAACAGGGATAAAAAAATGAAAAAACGCATGATTACTCCTTGGGCTGGTTATCTTTTTCAATTCGCACGCAATTTTCCGTAATTTTCGCGACTCGCCCGGAAATGGAGGCGTGAATGGCTGCTCCCAGACCGGTGGGTTCGCCAATCTTCATCCCGCGTTCCACCCAATCCCCCTCCTTTATGAGAGGGCGGCACGGGGCACCGATATGCTGTTTCCACGCAATTTCCACCGCCGGGACGGAAAAGGAATCCGATTTCTCCCAGTCCAACGGTCCGTGATTTTCGTAAGAGGCCAGTCCCAAACGCTGAATCAGTTTCGGAATCGGGGTTTGTCGATTTCGCATCATCAGCGACGCTCGATTCTTGCGAAACCATGGATTTTCCCACTTTTCGCCCGACTCCTGCCACTTGCGACGGTTGGCCTGGCAGACGTTTCGCGGGTCGAGACCTTCCGGGCAGGAATATCGGGAACATAAATTGCACCCACTGCAAAACTGCGTTCCCGGCACCAGCGCATCGGCAAAAAGAAGACTCCGCATGGCCTTGTGTGGCTCGATCGGGTGTCCCAGAAGATTGCGTGGGCAAAGTTCCGTACAAAAACTGCACTGGTCGCAGGCACTTCGCGCAATCCGGGAAATTTCCTGCCAACTGCGTTGCATTTTCACCACCAAAGGATGATTTTGCGGCAGAAGGATGATTCCCCCCGTCGTTTTCGTCACGCAGGCACTTTGCGGTGAATCTTCCAAATAGCCCATCATCGGCCCACCGACGAGATAGACCGGATTTTCGATATTCGCCCCGCCAGCCGCCGCCACACACTGAGCCAGCGTACAGCCGATCGGAACCCGCAGCGTGACAGGATGTTCCACCGCCCCTGCCACGGTGAGAAACTTTTCCGTAACCGGAATATTCCGCATCGCCTGTCCCAGATTGTAGGCCGTCTCGACGTTCATCACCACCGCCCCCACCTGGCTTGGCAACCCACCGGGAGGAATGACTCGCCCCAGTGTTTCGTACACCAGAATGAATTCGTCTCCGCTTGGATACACATCCTTCAACGGGGCAACGTCCATTCCCGGCGGCAATTGTCCCTGCACATACGCCACCAAATCGGCATATTTTTCTTTCAGGCCAATCACCACTTTTTCCGCCTGAATACACTTTTTCGCATTTTCCAGCCCCAAAATCACATCGGGGAGAAAATGCCGCAGAATCTCTTTATCTTTATGCAAAAGCGGCTCGCACTCCGCCGCGTTGACGACCAGAATTTCTGACGGGTTACTCAGTTTCACGTGTGTGGGAAAACCCGCGCCGCCAGCTCCGACGAGGCCAGCGTCCGATATTTGTTGAGGAATGATCATGCCGATTGGAAGGGGTTGATTGTTTTACGTTGGGGATGTTTTTCATGGGAGAAAGGTTCACTCCACAAAACATCTCAATATTCTAACATCTCCTTTCTGTGCTGTCAAGTGTATGTTTTTCCCCTTGGGTCAAATTTTTTTTGAGAAAATTTCCCTTTTTTTGAGAAAAATGTCCATCCAGGTGTTGACAACTAGGGGGGGGGGTAGAATAGGGGAATGTGGTAGTATGGTAGAATGGTAAATTTTTTGGGAAGGTGATCGATGAACAGTTTTTTTATCTTCCACCGTGGCTTGGTCCTAACCGATGCCAGAACAATGATCCGAAATGAGCGAGGTTTCACTCTGGTGGAACTTCTTGTGGTGATTGCTATTATTGGGATGCTTGTCGGGCTGCTTCTGCCTGCTGTGCAGCAGGCTCGTGAGGCAGCAAGGCGGATGGCCTGTTCCAATAATATGAAAAACATCGGACTGGCGTTTTTGAATCATGAAAGTTTGCAATTGAAATTCCCTCCACTTCGGTATGGAACGGACATTATTCCCGGCTACGACGATGGTTGGACGGCCGATCGACGTTACGCGGGGAGTGGTTTTCTTTGTGCGGCCCCCTATTTGGAATTGACCAATCAATACCTGGCCTTGAATGAGGGAAAGATTTTGCCATGTACGGAAGATTAGACCGTTAGCGGTTGGAAAACGACTGCCATGCTGGAGGCGATTGCCATTCGTCCGCCTGTTTTTAAGTGCCCTTCAGAAACTTCGCAGGATACGACACCCACCGATGATGGTATCAACAACTCCACGGCCAAAAATATCCCTTGCGGAACCTGTAGTTATGCCATGTGTTGCGGGACGAATGGCATTGCCTCTATGAAAAACGGAGATTATCTCTCTGTCAAAGTGAGGAATAACGGTGCATTTCAGTACCACACCTACCGTCAGGCACAGGAATTTACGGATGGACTTTCCAATACTTTTTTTGCCGGGGAGGTTGTGGAATCCGATCAGAACTGGTCGCAATGTTCGTGGGCTTACACGACGATTCTTCGCAGTTGTATGCGGTCGTGTGAAAATCCCCTGAACTGTAAACTGGAGCAGGGAATTTTTATTAGCGGAAAGCCTTCCAACGCCACTTATAACGGTGCTTTTGGCTCCATGCACCCAGGTGGTGGGAATTTCGTTTTTGGAGATGGACATGTTACGTTTATCTCGGAAGGAATCCAATTGGAAACCTGGCGGGCATTGGCGACTCGCAATGGAGGTGAAATCTTTACGGAGGTATTCCCATGAAAAAAATACTTTGGAGAAGACGGACGTTCCTTTTATTATTCCTTTTCGTGATGGGTGGTTGTGGAGACGGACGTCCCCGATGTTATCCGGTAGCGGGAAAAGTGCTGGTGAATGGGAAACCGTTGGCGGGAGATTTTGACGGAACGATCCGTTTTGTGTGGGCGGACTCGACAACCGAATACGGACGACCTGCCACGGCAAATATCGATGAAAACGGCCACTTTTCCCTGACGACTTTTGAGAAAAACGACGGTTGTCCCCTGGGAAAATACAAAGTGGAACTTTATGTTTTTCAAAAGCATGGAAGGAAAGTATCCTATCTGGTTCCTTTACGCTATCAGAATGCGGCAACCAGTGACCTGAACGTGACCATAACTGGAAAAACAACGGATTTAACGATTGATGCGCATTGGCTTCCAACGGATGAACTGGATCGGAAGCCTATCCAGATAGAGCGTTTTGATTGAGAAATGAAATTTTGCGAACGAGGTGAGAAATGTTTTCGTTTTACAGAGTAGGGCTTTCCACAGCCATAACATTTTTGATTTGTGCGGCCGTTGTCCACGCGGAAGTCATCGTCGTTGACCAATCGATGACGCTTACTCCAGGAACGTATTCCAATGACTACGTTTTTTCTGGAAATGAAGGGGTCTTGAATGTTGATACCCAAAACACGGCAAACTGGATTTTTGTCGATTCATTGTCCACTCAGGAAAATTCCTGGGGAAACATGAAAGTTTACGGAAATGTCGACGCGACCGGAGCCGCGATGGAAGTGACGGGAAGTATGGCTGGTTTTGTCGGAACGATTACGATTGGTACGGCAACACGGGATTCGACAGCGCGTTCGCCCAATTGGTTTGTGCTGGAACGGGGTACGAATAACGGCAGTGAGAATGCGGAAATCGTTCTTCAGACGAAATCGAATCATGGCATTCTGATTCGTTATAACGCTGCCGTGAGTGATGGGCAATACTATTTCGGGGCACTGCGAGGAACGGGTGGATTCCGTCTGGAGGGTTTTACAGAAACCCCGGAACTTCATATCGGTACGTTACGAACCGACACTTCGGCAGTAGATGTTTTTCACGGAACGTTCGTCGGTAATTCGTCCACGCTTGTCAAAAAAGGGAATGGAACACTGCTGCTGACAGAAAAAAATACGACGGGGGGAGACTTCCAGCTAAACGGTATGGTGATTCATGCCGGGACGGTTCAAATAGGGGATTACGGACACGTTTATGACGCGACCGATCTCTATTATACGGCAGGAACGGTTGGAACAGGAGAGACTCCGAGTGCTATTTTGACCAAGGCGGTTCCGATCACGATTCAGGAAGGAGGAAATTTAGGGATTGGTAAAAAGGATCATTTGACAGTGATGAATCCTCTTACTGTCACTGGAGGAACTTTGGGAAATGCCAACGCCGGGACGACGTTGACGTTTCGCGGAAATATGGAGGCGGAAAATTTGGTGATTGGTGGGCAGGGTACGGTGACTTTCAGCGAAAACAATACCACGCAAACCTTTACCGGAACCACCACATTACGGAGTGGAACCCTGGAGTTGGATTCTTTTGCCCGGATAGATAATACACCTGTTTTGTTGGATGGTGGTACCTTAAGATATACGAATTCCCCAGACATTCCGAGTGGCCGGTTTTTCGTCACGTCCCAGGGGGGTATCTTCGATTATCCCAATGCTGGAGGAACGCTCCATGGCCTTCAAAATGCCACAGGAACCGAATTGGGGTTGTTTACGATCACACGTTCCACCGCCGCAACGGATTTTGTAAATGGAATCGCTCTCGGCAGTCTGGGAAGTGATGAAAGCGCGAATTTTACCATGAAAGGAACGGTCCGTATTGCCGGAAATGCCATTGTTTCGTTGGGAGATACGGTAAACTTGCAAAATATCACATTGAACCTCGACACAACGACTTCCAAAACCTCCGGTCTTTATCTGGTACGTGCGTTAAAGACGGTCAATGGCTCACTTTCCGATGTTCCCAATATCCATCAATTGGGGGATTTGACTGGGGAAGGGTTGGTGACGACTCAGAAATCCTATTATAGTGACGGTACGCCCAAAATTTTCAAGATTCAGGTGGGATACCAAAATAATGATTCGACTTTTCAAGGGGCAATGGTTCATTACAGTTCGATCGTTAAAAACCCTCTGTCGGTGGAAAAAGTGGGATCAGGAACATGGACATTGGGAGCGACTGCCACAGAAGATTCTCCGGCCAATGTGGATAACAACATCACAACATTGACCGTTTCCGGGGGCACGCTCGAATTGGCTCGTCGGGCTAACAAAATAGCGGCGGACGATGTGGTTGTTACGGAGAATACGCAGTTGCGGATTGCAGCTACCGACCAGAAAATTGCCGATTCGCTTGAGGTTCAGGCTGGAGGGAATCTGGAGTTCTGTCTGACCGGTAAAGAAGATTCCGGTTCGTTAATTCTTGGCGGGGATTTGTTCTTTGATCTGGAAGCCACTCTGACATGGAGTTTTTCGGAGAATTTTCAAGAGAATTGGGACTCTGACTTGCGGTTGGATTTGCTGACAATCGGTGGAGAGTACGGTTCTTTTGCGGAAGTTTTTCGGGAGGCTGTTGAGAAAAACGCGATTTTGAGCCAATTCATGTACCCTCACATTTCCGACGATGGAGTTTTTTCACTTTATGCTAAAGCCAACACAGTCCCCGAACCTTCCACATGGGCGATATTACTGGGGGGAACGTTGTTCCTTTTCCTGCGAGGTGGCAGGATGAAAAAAAAGATGTATTTCCCATTGTTTTTGGGGATTTCGATTTGTTTCGCAGAGGGAATTTATGGAGATGAACCCCTAAAACAGGTTTCTCCCGATGAATTGCAAATGGAGGAAACCTGTTTTTGCCAGATCGACCGATGGATTCAGGAGTTGATAGAAGCGGAGAATATCCCCGGAGCGTTGGTGGCTGTGGGACGTGGCGATCGCCTGGCGTTGCTACGGCGTTGGGGGGAACGCCAACGGAATCCTCACCCGGAACCGCTTACGTGGGATACGCTTTATGACCTTGCCTCGGTGGGAAAGGTCGTTGGGCTGGCTCCCAGTATTGCCATGCTGGTGGATCAGGGAAAAATTGCCTATACCGACAAAGTGTCGCAACATCTCCCGGAATTTACCGGAAAAGGGAAGGAAAATATCACGATTTACGACTTCCTGACACATACTTCCGGCATTCAGGATGGATATAGCTGGGAAGGAACACCTGACGACATTTGGAAACGGATTTGCCAGGTTTCCTGCAAGGCAAAACCGGGGGAACAATTTGAATATAGCTGTCTTGGATTTCTGATCTTGGGGAAACTGGTGGAACGTGTTTCCGGCGAAACGTATGCCGATTATACCCGAAACCATCTTTTTGTTCCTTTGGGAATGGTCGATACGATGTTTCTCCTGGACCCAGAACGCCGTAAACGAACGGCCACCACGCAATTTTTTGATGGACGGTGGATCAAGGGAGAACCGAACGATACCCGTTCCCGACGGATGGGGGGAGGAACGGGAAATGGTGCGAATTTCTCCACCATCAACGATATGGCCATTTTCGCCTCGGTCATGCTCCGACAAGGGAAGTACGTTACCGAAACGGGAGAGTGCAAACGCCTCTTTTCCCCCGAAACCTTCGAGCGGATGGTGGCCAGTTACCAGACACCTGCCGGTATTCGCTCTCTGGGCTGGGACAAACGAAGCAATAGAGAAAATCGAGGCGCACTGATGTCTCCTCAGGCCATTGGTCATGGCGGATGGACGGGAACTGCCATTTGGGTGGACCCGGCGTTCAACACGTTTGTGGTGGTGTTATCGACTCGTTTGAATATCCATCCCGCGAATCCCAATATTTATCCGACGGTTGCGAAGATTGCCGACTGCGCTATCGATTCGATTCGTGATCCGCATAACGAGACGCGGATTCGTTCCTCCGTTCGAGATTCCGTTCTTTCTCCCAAAGAAAAAGAAACGTTTCAATGTCTGGCGGGGCGGAAAGTCGGTATCATTACCGATTCTCTGGCGATTGACCGCGAGGAGATTCCTTCCGTGGTGAAAATGTTACGGGCGGGAATCGATGTGAACGTTGTTTTCTGCCGGGACGAAGGGACTGCGGAAAAGATACGAACGGCGTGTCAAAAGGCAAACCTGTCGGTACCGGCTTTCCGCCAACTTTCCGAAGGAGCGACAAGGCGTCTTTTGCCACCGCATATTCAGGGACTGGATACGCTCGTTTTCGACGCGGTGACTTCTGGTAAGGGGAATGATCAAACGGTCGCGGACCTTGGTCGGGCGATGCAAACGGCGGCGGATAATGGCCTTGCTTTCCTTTTGATCGACCGCCCCCATCCAACGGGAATGTTTCAGGTTTCCGGCACTTTTTCACTGCCTGGAAGTGAGCCGAAGATCGCATTTCGACGTTTGCCAACGGAATATGCCATGTCTCTGGGAGAATTGGCACTGTTGTTCCAGTCGGAGTATCGATTAGGATTGACACTTTCGGTGATTCCTTATCAAAAGGTAGAAATCCACGTGCCTGGAACGGAAAAGGAACCTGTCATTACGCAAACCATTTCTCTGAAAGGAGATATGCCGTGGTTCCAGTACCAGCGTGGGCTGTATTTGATTTATCCGCGTGAGGCGTTTTGAAAAGTCCCCCGACAGAAAGGAGTCTGCCGGGAGAGAAATAAGACTGGGGCTTACGGTTGGGTACGGATGATTTTCGGCCAGATCATGTTGGGATTGAGTTGGAGAGCTTTGTCGAAAAAGCTTTCCGCGTCGGTTTTCTGATCGGCAGCCAGGGAAACAAGTCCTTGGAGGTAATACAGCCGGGCACGACGTTCCACCGCGGTGCCATCTTCGCCGAATTTGGAAAATTCATCCGATTTGTCGTCACGATGGAGGAGTTTTTCCACCGCCGCGGCAAATTGTTGCTGCAACTGTTTGGCTTCCGCCATTTTGCCCAGTTTTTTCAGCGACTCAATGCGGAAATAGGTCAGTTCGTGAGCCATTTCCCGAGGAGCGTTTTCCGCCGCGGCTGAAGTCTCGTAGGCTTGTGCCGCGGCTGTTTTTTCACCCTTATTTTCCAGTGTGGTGGCGAGGAAGTAGAAAATTTTGGCATTCTGCCCGCCGCCAATGACACGTCCGACTTCGAGATTGGCCGGATACGTTTGGGCAATGGCAAAATCTTCCATGGCCGCGTCGTACTGTTTGGCATCCCGCAACTGGATTCCCCGTAGCAGGTGAGCGTCTACGAAAATGTCATGCACGGCTCGGCCACCTTCCCAGACGTGGAAATGTCGCGTGTCGAGGATGTCGATCGCCTTCTGGTAATTTCCCGTCTCGTTGTAAAGGCCAATCAGCCGAATCACAGCATCGTCATGCTTGAGAATTGTCTCGAGATGTTGTTCCATTTTGGCCAGACGTTCGGCAGCCGGCTTGAAAACGCGGGCGTGGAGAATGTCCAGTTCCGTAAACGGTTTCGGGTCACTCGTGTCGTGTTTCAGACCGGTCTCATACGCGGCAATGGCTTTCTGAATATCTCCGGCACGGTAGTACGCAAAACCGAGGTTCCGCCACGCACGGCCATACGCGGGATTCAAAGCCACCGACTTTTCCCAAGCCGCCACGCCTGCCTCTTTCTGTTCCAGGTAGTAGAGCAAGTTGCCGTAATAGAACCAGGCGAAAGCGTCGTTCGGAAAGGCTTTCAGAACGGTTTCAAACAGTCCCAATTCTTCCGTGCGGAACGGGAAACAATAGTCCGGCGACTGTTTGGCGGCCTGCTGGAAGAATGTCTCACCACCACCGTAGAACCCGGCATAATAGTAGGGCAGGGGGCTGTCGGCGTAAGGTTTCCCAAGCGAAATGGCTGTTTTCAGGAGCGAAACAGCTTCTTCTTTGGCTCCCATGTTGCCGTAATCGACCGCCATTTCCAGCATTTCCTGCAATCGAATGAGGTCTTCACCCAAAAGCAACTTCGGAAGGACTTCGGCCAGGGATGGATTTCCGGGGAGGAACGTCGATTCGACTGCCGACCAGAGGTTCAACGCCTCTTTTTCCTGAGCCAGCTTCAAAATCGCCGCGGCCTCCACCGTTTTGCCCAGTTTCCGCAGGGCGTAGGCTTTGACGGTGAGGACTTTCGTATTGAGCGTGTTGGAGCGAATCGACTCGTCCGCCATTTCCACCGCGTGGGCAAAATCCCCTTCCAGACAGGCAATCTGAGCCAGCGCAAAATAGGCCGCCGACTGATAACCGGTCGTCCAAACCGCTTTCCAGTATTGGTCTTTCGCTTCTTTCAGCCGTCCCTGCATTTGCAGCACGTGTCCCAGAACGTAGTGCGGTTCGCCATCTTTCAGGACGGTATAGTTTTTCCCCAGCCGTGCAATCGCGTTTTTCAGATGTTTTTCCGCAAGTTCCCACTTCCCCTGTCGGGCATAGCGAAGTCCCACAGCCGTGTTGACGCGGCCATCCATCGGGTCTCGCCGCAGTGCTTCCGCGTAATAATCCATCGGATTCAGCCGAGCGTTGTGGAATTGTTCAATCCGCAGTCCGGCCAGATAGAGTTCCTCATTCGTTGGAATCTCTTTCGGAGCAGGCGTCGGCGTGACGATTTCCGGTTCCGGTTCCGGCTCCAAATCGAGCGGCGTGTACTGCACCAAAACTTTCCCGTCGGCACTTTTCAGAATGGCCGTCCACTGCGAATGGTCCGTATCGGCCGGGATTTTCACATTCGTCACGAACGGTTTTTCCGGCGTGAGCGTCTGTGTGTGCGTATAGAACGTTTTGCCTTCTTTTTGCAACTCTACAACCGCGTTTTCAAACGTTCCCGTGACGCAGAAGCCCAAAAAGAGGTTTTCCTTGTCGGTTTGCTCCAGATTCACAGCCGCGTCGAGCGTGGCGTTTTTCACACTGCGGATCCCCTTGATGGGATACCAGAACTGCTTGAATTCCCGGACTTCACCGGGGGCGATCCAACTGTAATCGGGCTGATTGTCCGACCAGGCACCCACCATCAATTCCAGGTAACAGCCATCTTCGTCCGTCAGCATTTGATCCCACATTTTCGCCCGGTCATGATTTCCCCAGAGGAAGAATTTCTTGCCGTTGACGATGTGGTGATTGGCAAAGTGGACGGTTCCTGCCTTTTTGCCGTGGTCGTAGCCGGCGAGGAAGTCGTTTTCAAAGTCCCACGCAAAAACAGAGCGGAACTGGTCGGTATGATTCTTCCAGAAACGGTAATCAACGCCGTTGTTGATCGGCCAGTCGCAAAATTTGATTTTGGCGTGGTCGGTTCCATGCTGGACGGATGGGGGAAAAATCACTTCGTAATCCTCGTTGCAATGCACCGAAACGTTTGCCCAACAGAGCATCGATTGCAAAAGTGCCGAGCGGTTGTCAATCCGGGTTTTCGCTTCCAGATAGGATCGTCCGGGATGAACCGTCAGGCCGACAGACCACTTCATCCGGTGACGCAGTTCGGTTTCTCCCACCCAAATCGTCTTGCTGCCGTCCGCGTTCTCTTCCAGCTTCCAATCGACCGCCATGAAACTGGAAGGTCGGTGGTGGTGCGGGATGTTCCACTCCACGCCGCCGGACATCCACGCTCCGATCATGCCAATCAACGCCGGCTTGACGACGTGCTGGCGGTAGAAAAATTCGTACCGGTTCGTTTTATCGGTTGCCTGAAGAATCCGTCCCCCCATCTCCGGCAAGACCGCAATTTCCAGGTACTTGTTTTCCAGATAGAGGCCATTGTACTCCTTGTTGACTTTGTTGTCGGTCAGGACATCGTACATGGCGTAGGGGTAGGTGTGTCCCTGTGCCCCCTGATAGACCCGGCCAGTGAAGTAAATCGCGTTGAGATCGGGCGGGCCGATTTCATACGTCGGCAAAGTAATCGGTCGGGACTCCACCGTAACCTGATCTTCGGCAGTCAGGGAAAGTCCTATTCCCACCAGTGCCAAAAAGGTCAACGTTCCAAAGAATTTTTTCATGCTTCCTCCTTTTCCTTTTCCAGGATTTTTTGAAAAAATTGCGTGTAAGGATTCTTTTCTATCATAGCACAATTCCCCACTTGCCGCAATCGTTCATTTTCGCAAAATTTTCCATGTTTTTTCGCATTTTCCCAAATTAGGCGAAAAAAAGGGTATGGTTGACATTTTTTCCGTTCCGATTTACAATAGAGGGAGGAATCGGGTGGTGAATAGATGGAAGAAAGCGGAGGACGCAACGGGTGATGTTCAGGTTTCAGCGAATCGTCTTGGCAGGATGGCTCTGTTTGTGTGGAGGAATGGGATATGCGGAAGAAACGCCTGAAAAGGTGCCTGTCGAGGATACTTTCGAGGCGTATCGCGTGCTGATCGACACGATTGATCAGGTGGATCGCAATTACGTCGGCCAACTCTCCAAACGGGAACTGATCGACGCGGCCATCGAAGGGGTTTTGAAGAAACTCGACCCGTATTCGGACTATATTTCCCCGGAGCGGATGGAGTCGTTCCGAAAGAACGTCGACTCCAAATTCGGCGGGATTGGCGTGATGTTGAACGTGGACGGCGACAAGATTGTGGTTGTTTCGCCGTTGGTCAATACGCCTGCGTACCGTGCCGGGGTCTTTTCGGGAGATGTCATTCTGGAAGTCGACGGGGAATCGGTTGTGGGATTCTCTGCCGACGAGGTTTCGCAGCGGATGAAAGGGGAAATTGGAACGACGTTGACGCTGAAACTGTTGCGAGAAGGGAATCCGAAGCCGTTCACACTCACGGTGGAGCGGGATATGATTTCGATGGAAACGGTCTCCGGGTTTGACCGTCTGGAGGACGATTCGTGGAATTACTGGATGGACGCGCCGCACGGCATTGCGTATGTCGCCATCTCCTCGTTTGGGCAGGATACCGCCACGCAGTTGCGGGAAGTGCTGGAAAATCTCCAGAAACCGACCGAAGAGGGGGGGGAGCCGGCGTTGAAAGCGTTGATTCTCGATTTACGGTTCAATCCGGGGGGGATTTTGCCGGTGGCGATTGATGTGTGCGACCTTTTTCTGGAGGATGGCGTGATTGTCAGTATTCAGGGACGCAATACCGAAGAGCGTGTCTGGAAAGCGAAAAAAGACGATTCCCTGCTGGAAAAGATTCCGATGACGGTCTTGATCAACCACTACAGTGCCAGTGCCAGCGAAATCGTCGCGGCCTGTTTGCAAGACCATGGTCGGGCGGTGGTGATTGGGGAACGCTCTTGGGGAAAAGGGAGTGTGCAGAATGTGATGGAACTGGAGGATGGGAACAGTGCTTTGAAATTGACCACGGCAGGCTACCATCGTCCGAATGGAAAAAATATCCACCGTGCGGAAGACGCGACCGAATCGGATGAGTGGGGTGTGGTGCCGCAAGAGGAGTTTTACGTGGCGATGACACCGGAACAGCAGGGACGGCTGGCGGAAGACCAACGTCGTCGTCACGAACTCCGAACGCACCAGGTGAATGAGAATCCTGCCTGGTCACAGCGTGGTTTTGAAGACCCGCAGTTGCAAAAGGCGATGGAGGTGCTGGAGGGGGAACTGAAAACGAACGTCAACGTCCAAGCACTCCTGCGAAAACGGCTCAATCCCACGATCAGTTATCAGGATACGCCTGTTTCCCCTGCCAGAACACCTGCCACGCGGGGGTGGAGACGTCGGTAATTTTCACAAAATGGAAAAAATTTTTAAAAAAAGAAGTTTTTTTACTTGATTTTTGCGGGAAAGTAGTTTATAATAGGAAAGTCTGAAAGCGATTTTGGGCTTTTATACAAAAAAATTGGGTATTTCAAACCGGTTGTATCGTAAGGAGATTTCATCATGAGAAAATGTTCCATTTTACCCCCCCCCCCCAGCTTAAAAAGGCTTGGGGTGCGATAATCCTTCTTGCGGGATTGTTTTGGGGTAGTTTTTTTTCTCCCTGCCAACATGTTTTGGCGGAAGTATCTTTGGGGCAGAATATTTTATTGCAGAAGGATATTACCGATCCTTCCGACTCTATTCAGATTCCAGCCGGTACAACCTTTGTCGATGAGGCGACTTGGAAAGGGTACTATGCTGCGGCCACCTGGACTTCGATTACGTCCGGGATTCGGGCACCTTTTGCAAGTCTGGAATCCACATCCAACCTCTTCAACAATGAATTGGGAGAAGGAAAAGCCAAATGGTACGATTCTGGAGTTCCCAGTTATGTTCAATTGACATTTCCCGAAGCGTTTGTACTGACGCACTTTACACTCAGTTCCGGCAACGACTGCATGTTTACTGGTTCTACTGGTTCAAACGCTGGAAGAAATCCGCAAAGTTGGGCGATTTTGGGTTCCAACGATGGAAACACCTGGACGCCCATTTACCAATATTCGGACGCGGAGCCGTTTACCTCAACGACGAATACATCGGTTCTGTTTACCTCTTTTGCCGACGTGAATCAAAATACCGCTTTGAACACCTCGCAAAAAGAGCAGTTTTCCAGCCGCATGAACGCCTTGTCGAAATCGGTGACGACGACGGATTTTCAGAACACGACCGCTTATTCTCAGTATCGACTGGAAGTTTACTCCACAACAGGCGGCGGTGGTACTCAATTGGGGGAATGGGAACTCTTTGGAAATACGGTTTTGCCCACGGATCAGGGGAATTTTCTCAGTAGTACCCTTTCGCCAACGGTTCATCTGGACGCGTCGGATTCCTCGTCGCTCGTTACGGACGCGGCAGGGAACGTCTCTGCCTGGAGTGACACGTCGGGAAATGGATTCCTCTACTCGCAGTCAAATTCGGCCAATCAACCTTCCGTGGGAACGATCACGATTGGCGATAACGATTTTCCGTCGCTGATTTTTTCCAAAGATTCGACAGCAACTCGTGGCGGAGACTTTCTCACATCCAACCAAACAAGTACGCCAAAGACGGTTTTTATCGTCGCGGATGTGGATTCTACAAACGGCAATGGTGGGATTTTTGGGCGAGATGCCGGGGATTTTGGAATTCGAATGAATTCTAGCAGTGAAATCTGGCAATGGACGAATCCGGGAAATGATAACGATTTTACCAGTAACGGCGGAGAAATGACTTACAATGGAGCCGAAACCGTTCTGGATATCCAGAATCCCCATTTAGTCATGGCGGTTACAACGAATACATCGTTTAATAACTATTTTACGGCATTGGGAAGTTATTTCACTATCGGAGGCCATGGTCCGCGACCTTACGGTGGGAAAATTGCGGAAGTCCTGACGTTTGAAGGAACGTTGACGGAGTCGCAAACACGAATGGTCAACACGTATTTTTACGCTAAATACGGCCTGGAAATTGCAGAAGAGAATCGTTTTGGAGTGGCTTTTTCCCCAACGCATAACAAAGACTTTTTTGCCGTCATGCGTTCCGAAGCGGACGATTACGCGGTCGATTCCTACGGTACCGGTGGTTTAGGAGTGGGGGCTTCGACAAATGGTTACGATATTTTTAACCGTTCCCTGACAGATGGAACGGCCATTTTTGTCACCTCCAATACCGATTCGGAGTTCCGGTTTACCGAAAGCGTCACCACCACAGGCGACAAAATTTTTGCGTGGGACAAAGAATGGCTCCTCCAGAATCTCTCTTCCGACGACGCACTTTCGGCGAATTCCATGATCGACCTGGCGTTTAACTTGGAAGATGCCCTCTTCCCATTCCTGGAGGAAGGGTCGCAGTGGGCATTGCTCTTCCGGGAAGAGACGGACCAACCTTATCAGCAGGTGAGCGATTTTCTGACGTTGGAGGGGACGGGGTTGTTCTTCTCCATTTCTCTCAACGATTTGACCACCGGGTTTTATACGCTCGGATCCAATCAGGCTCCCTCAGACGTTCCCGAACCCGCGACATGGGGAATGCTCCTGTTGGGACTGGCAGGTTTCTGGGTGATGAAACGCAGAGTCCGATAGCCCCTCAACTGCCGAAGGTAGGGGGGGACTATTCCCCTCCTTCGGAACAGGGCCAGCGCATGAACATCTATAATTATCAATTATCCATTGAACTAGTAAGGAGGGGAAAATGCGTCGGGACGCTTTTACACTGGTGGAATTGCTGGTAGTCATTGCGATTATCGGAATGCTGGTGGGGTTGCTGCTTCCAGCCGTGCAACAGGCTCGTGAGGCGGCGCGGCAAATGCAGTGCAATAACAACTTACGCCAAATGGGGGTGGCGACGTTGAATCTGGAAGCGTCCCACCGTGCCTTTCCTTCGGCTGGTTGGAGTCAGGCGTGGGAGGGAGACCCGGATATGGGATTCGGCAAGAATCAGCCTGGTTCCTGGGCCTATTCCCTCCTTCCTTTCCTCGAACAGCAAGCTCTCTGGGGGATGGGAGCGGACGGAGACCCGACGGTCAACCAGACGATTCTGGAGGCCAATGCCGAGCGGGCAAAGATCGTGGTGCCGCTCTTCAATTGCCCCTCCCGACGTTCCGCTATTCTTTACAAGGCCTACGTCCATACCGGATACAATTCCAACGCCCTTTCGCAGTCGGGAAAACTGGATTATTGCGGAAATGCCGCTAAAGGATACACCAATACTGGCCTGGACATAACCGATTACGCGGAATTGATTGCCAAAACGTTGACGGGAGGAGATAGCGGCATTCATTTTTTCAAAAGTCAAGTCACGCTGGCAGAAATTTACGACGGAACGTCCAATACATATCTCAACGCGGAAAAATCGATGAACAGCGACGCATACTCCACCGGCACCGGGCGGGGCGACGACCATACCGCGTGGACGGGAATTGACGACGACAGCATTCGCCATACCACAACGATTCCCATTCAGGATCGCCCCGGTTACGATTCCGGTCAGTTCGGCAGCGCCCACCCCGGAGCTTTCGGTGTGGTGATGTGCGACGGCTCGGTACACCGCGTTTCTTACAGTATCGATAGCGAAACGCACAGCTTTCTCGGACAGCGTGGAGATCGACAAGTGGCGACGCTGCCTCAGTAAACTACCGACAGAAAACGACTTACGGCTTGTTTGCCAGCCAGTGCGAAACAACCCACCCCACCCGCGCCAGACTCAACGGTGAACACTTGTCCGGCGTGTCGGCACTGGTGTGCCACGGAGCGTAATCGAGGTCGATGATGTCGATGGTGGGAATCTTTCCGACGTTCCGCAGCATGACGTGATCGTCCAAAATGGAAGATGGCATGACCTGATGGCGAAATTCCCGCACACCAAGATTCCTGGCCGTGTTCCAGATTTCGTTGACAATCGGGCGGGTGTCGTTCCACTGATACGACTGTTTTTCTTTCAGAAGAGTGACGTTGTGTTGCCCGACCAAATCAAGGAGGACGCCGCAGGTGTAGGTAAATCCACGCTCTTTCGGCGACTGGGCGGCATACTGGAAGCCGAAATACTCGGAACCCCGACAGAAGCGGCCATGGGGGCGGAACATGAACTCTTCCGCGTCGAGAAAAACGAAATCGACACCGTAACGTTTCTGTTGCTGTTCCAGCACGGCATTCATCGAATGTCCCATCTGCATCAGGATCGAAACGCCACTGGCATTGTCTTCCGCTCCCACAAACGGCTTTTGCGAACCGGGCGGGTCGAGCAGAGGAAGCGGGAGTGTGTCGTAATGGGCACAGAGCAGTATCCGCTCTTTTCGCTCCGGTTTCCAGCGGACGATCAGGTTGGCACCCTGTACAGGCGTCCCATTTTCCGGGTGAGCAAACGAAAATGGCTGATATTCCACCGTCCCACCGCACTGCCGAAAATGCTCTTCCAGAAACGTCTGCTGCCGACGCATTCCCTCCGAAGCGGTCGGGCGAGGGCCAATTTCACACAAAGCGACGAGATAGCGATACGCATTTTTCCCATCAAACGGGATTTTTTCCAACGGCGTTTCCGACCTTCCCACTCGCGGAGCCGAACCGCATTGCACCGATGCCAGGACGAGGAAAAAAATCGTGCCGAAAAGGATGGCGGATAGCAACACGCGGTTCAAAATCTGGATTTTCGTCATGGGAAATTGGAAAATAAAAGAAATGGTTGCAAAAAGTCCTCCCTTCAAGGCTGCCACACAGGTGCCGAGAACGGAGGACATCTAATATACAGATTTTACATTAAATTTCAGGAAAATCAAACCCCCCTTGGGAAATTATACTCCATCCACTTGAGTTTTTTGGATTCACTCCACAAAGCCCCTCCCTTTGGGAGGGGTGGTAGCCGTCAGGCTACC
>JAUNBF010000133.1 GCA_030527185.1 Planctomycetia bacterium
AGAAGGGGAATTGAATGGTTTTTGTGCAACATTTCGAGAAATCAAAAGTTTCTGGAGCGTTTTGAGGGTGTTTTGCGATATTCCTCTTTTTACGAGGTTGTATGATTATGGATTTTTTCAAAGTGTTTTGGTCCGCTATTCGTAGAAAATACCATGGTGCATAAAAATAGGACTCTGGCACGTTCCACACTTTTGCGTTTTTTGATTCTTTTGAGTGAAAAAATGCGTTTTTTTGGCGTTTTTTGCGATCGAATGTTTTTTCCAAAAGTGCGGTCCAATGCTGAATTTCCGCAGTAGAGTTGATATTCGTTAATTTAATTGTTTTTGTGGTGGTTTTGACGTTTGTTTCACACTTGTTTTCATGCACTCAAACGCCGATTTGCGAAACGTGGACTAAAACATCATGCTTTTTGAACGATATTGTTTTGAGTCCCTGTTTTGCGCTGTCTATCGCCAAATGTGATGTTTTTTCTCTGGGAAAATGCGAAAAAATGGCTCGAAATGGGCGTTTGTTTGAATTCGTAATTTTGAAGAGACGCTCTCAAACTCTCGCTCAAACAACTTTTGACCCGTTCGCGAGGACCGAGGGATTGGCAAGATTGTGGGAAACGAAAACCGTGACCCACGGCTGCATTTTGTTGTCCGCAAGGGATACAACCCCCACCCCTTTATTTTAAGGTCCCGAGTAATTCAGACCATGAAAAAGACCGGGAGATTTGAGGGGAAAAATCTTTATTTCGCTTTTGTCTTTGTTGTTTCTATACTCGTTCTCCTTTAAAATTCCCGTTTTATGCGACGCTTTGCGAGCCGTGGTGCGTAGCTCCAACGGCGGACGGAACGGGAAATTTCAACACGAAGTATTATAAAACCCCTTGGAAAAGGAATCAAGAGTTATACAATCGACTGGTTGTGCTTGGTCTTGCCGAACCGCGCACTGAGTGCGGGACGCTGGGCGAACTGATTGATCGCTACGTTTCCTTTCCAATTGATGGACGCATCCCCAAAATTCGTCCCTCGAAAAATTGACGCACGGGAGCCAATATCATCGTGAATTATCTCGCGAACCAGCCTTTGGGCGGGTGCAGCCGGAATAAGGACGAGGTGCAGAGGGTTCTCGACATGAGAGCGGACGTCGTGACGAACGAAGTTGCTGGCGAAATTTGTGCTCTTATGCGCAAACACTATCAGGCTGCAACATGGGGACGGCGCATTCGGCATCTTATATACTCGTTCTCCTTTAAAATTCCCGTTTTATGCGACGCTTTGTGAGCCGTGGTGCGTAGCTCCAACGGCGGACGGTACCGGAAATTTCAACGCGAAGTATTATAATACTTCGCATTAAGATTCCCTCTGAAATAACTTTCCTTGAGTGGGGGGATATTCTTTGGGTTTTGAATAGAATCCGCATTCGAATTCCGAAAAAGACCTCCCAAGAGGAGCAAGAGCGCGGGAAGAATAGCGGGAGAGTTTACCCTCAAACTTCGAACCAACCGGGCGAATATTTCCGGAAATGCTCGGCGTGGAGGGAATTGGACAACGTTTAACGAAGCAGTTGCTAACGATTTTGTTGTGTGCGCGTGGATGGGTCACACTCCCCAGATTAGTTTGCAATACTATACGCAAGTAACGGAGAGTGATTTCGAGAAAGCGTCGCAACTCCCCTCAGACCGTGAGAAACACCGGGGTGAAAAAAGGGTAAAAACCGTGACGCAGGAAGAATCAAAGAGAGCATAGAAAAGGAAACTGAAAAACATTAGAAGCCTGAAAACAAGGACGAGAAAGCGAACAGACAAGAAATAAAAAAAGGCAGATGAACTGAAATTCACCTGCCAAGGTACCCCGTGTAGGGTACAAAAACACCCCTCCCACCCCTTTATTTTAAGGTCTCGAGTAATTCAGACCATGAAAAAGACCGGGAGATTTGAGGGGGAAAAATCTTTATTTCGCTTTAGTCTTTGTGGTTTCTAAAAATTAAATTGTGCGGCGTTAGCCGTTTGTGGGGGTTTGGTTTAGCCCCCTTCCCGTCGCCGTGCCCGTCGCTCGCCCTTTGGAGCCGAGAGCGAACGGAGAAGCCGTTAGCGGTCGAAAAAATCGTAGTGAAGGCAAAAAATTTTTCGAACAAAGTGAAGAAAAAATTTTTTGGCAAGCGTTAATCGATTTTTACGACTGGTAGGCTTTGAAGAGAGCGGAGGCGTTGGGCGACGGGCACGGCAGAGGGAACGGGGGCGGCTCCCCTTTTTGTTGGGTGTTTAGAGCGTTTTAAGGAGTTATAAGTTATGGATAAGTCGTTAGACCAGATGGCGGCGGCGATGCGCTTGGTTTCGGAGAAGGTCAAGCGGTATGATTTTGAGAATGATGATGCGTTCACGATTTCGGAGATGTGCCGTAAAGAGGTAGTCGTCGAGGAGTTGGAAGGTTGGCAGATGGTGATCGATTGGGACAATCTGCGGACTTCGAACGGATGCGGATGTGCCGAGAGGCACGCCGCGCCGTCGGAGTGCGCAGAAAATGCGGTCGAAAACGCTGTGCCCCCTGCCGATAACATGGGGCTACCTGTGTACCAGTACCTGCCAAAATGGGGTGGCTATGATGGCGGCGTCGAGGCTTCTCTTTATGGCAAGTGGGAGGACTTCGCGCACGTCACGGAGCGTTTGGAGGCTTGCAAGAAGGCGGCGGACGATGGGCGCACGGATGATTCTTTTATCGAGTTTGGCGGCTTCCTCTGGCTTGTGCGTCCAACTGGTGCATCGACGGGGTTCTTCAAGTATAAGTGGGTCATGGAGAGCCACGGCGTCAAGCTCTACATTCATAGCAACCCCAAGCGCGTTGCCATCCCCGTTCGGGTGCGGTTTGGGTTTGAGTGCCTCGCCCGGACGGATTTGTTCGAAGCGGTCGAAACTTTGCGCCATTGCTTGCGAGAACTTGGCTTTGATTGGCAGGGGGAGACGCTTTCGCGCGTGGATATGCAAGTTTTGTTACCCGTTGATATTTCCGAATTTGCGGAGGCAATGCGCGGGCGGCGCGTGGTCACTCGGTGCCGGGGGAAATTTGTTCAACACTCGAGCCTTGAAACCATGCGTATTGAGACGATGACGCTCGCCTCTTCGGCGTGTGAGTTGTGCATTTACGACAAGAACGCGCACTTGTTCGACGCTGCGGACGCGGTGTATTTTGATACGTTTCGACGCCACATTTTGCATTCTGAGAAGATACCCGAGAAGCTCACGCGCGTTGAGTTTCGTTTTCGGCGCGACGCGCTCAAAAGGTACGGCGTGGACACGTTCGCGGACTTGAAACGAAGCCAAGCGGCACTCCCCCAGATTGCCGGCACCGATTGGTTCCGGATTTTGGAACGCGACAAGGTGCGCGGGAGCGAGAACGAGATAGGACTTGCGCCGATTTGGCAGAGGACTTTAGACGCCTTCGCGCATTATTTCACGCCTTCGGAGGTTGAAAAACCGCGTGACGAGGAGGAAATTCGGCAGTATCGCCCTCCGAAAAATCCCGCACCGGGCGTTCAGCGCCTTTTACGTCAAGCGGTTGGGTGTGTGTGCTCTGCGGCGGCGTTGTCGATCGAAAAGGTGACGGACTGGGAGCAAGTGGCTGGGTTTTTCGGCGGAGTGCTTTCGCGGCTTGGGAATTCTCTTTACCTTCGCGTTGCGGAGAAGCAAGTACGCACGGCAATCGCGCGGGGCTATACTCCCGGTGGTGGCGTCTCATACACGGACGGCGTCGAAGTCTACGAAGGACTTCAACCGATATTTCATCCCGAATTCTTGCAATATGAAACGTAAATCACAGTTGTGGTATACAGTATCATTTAAGTTTTAAGTGTTACAAGTAAGTTGCATATAAGAAAAAAAATTGTGTTTTCAAGTGCGGAGAGTGCCTAAAAACGCGAATGCAAAAAAACTTTAACTTTTTTTGATGTTTTTTTCATTTTTTTGGAAAAAAACGCGAAAACGTGCCGATAATATAAATAGGAGAAGGGTTTGCGGAGAATTCTGTTTAACTCGTTTGGCTAAATTTGTGGCATTTTTTCCTTAAAAATTTTTATGAGTAACTTTGCAACCGAATCATTGGGAACGTCGCCGAGTGGCGCGTTGTGTGGGGAAATGGAAAAACTTTTGACGCGCTTTGACCTTGCGCGGCTATTAAATTGTTCCGTGCGAAATATCGATTTATTTCGTGAAAACGGTCTCCCAAGCCTTAAATTAGGGCACTTGGTGAGATTTCGGTATAATGATGTAGTCCAATGGTTGGAGGCGCATCGAGTTGTGAAATAATTCCCCAAAAAATCTGGGGGAGGGGGTTGACCCTTCCAAACTTTGTTTTACAATTGAAAGGGTGTTTTATGGCGTCCATTTTTCGGAACAAAAAATTTGACTCGTGGGGCATTGAGGTTTCCATTGATGGGAAACGTTGCCGCTTGTATGGCTTCGGTCGAAAACGCGAGGCGGAAATTGTTAAGGAGAAGGTTGAAGAACTTCAGGCGGCGCAACAAATTGGCGGGCTGTCTGTGGATTGTAAATTGTGGCTTAACAACCTTTGGAAAAGGAATCAAGAGTTATACAATCGGTTGGTTGCGTTTGGTCTTGCCGAACCTCGCACGGAGTGCGGGACGCTGGGCGAACTGATTGATCGCTACGTTTCCTTCCCAATTGATGGGCGCATCCCCAAAATTCGTTCCTCGAAAAATCGACGCACGGGAGCCAATATCATCGTGAATTATCTCGCGAACCAGCCTTTGGGCGGGTTCAGCCGGAATAAGGACGAGGTGCAGAGGGTTCTCGACATGAGGGCGGACGTCGTGACCAAGGAGGTCGCGGGCGAAATCTACGCCTTCATGCGCAAACGCTATCAGGCGGCAACCTGGGGGCGGCGCATTCGGCACCTCAAAACGATGTACGGGCTTGCCGTCCGCCTCAAGTGGATTGAGGAAAACCCTTTCGACGGTCTCCGTGGAGCGTCCCCCGCCAATCGTTCGCGAGATTTTTTCGTCGACGATTCGCTTGCGCGTGAAGTCCTTTCGGCTTGTCCGGATGCACGTTGGCGCCTCATTTTCAGCCTCGCGCGTTGGGGTGGGCTTCGAATTCCCTCCGAAATAACTTTCCTTGAATGGGGAGATATTCTTTGGGTTTTGAATAGAATCCGCATTCGAATACCGAAAAAGACCTCCCAAGAGGAGCAAGAGCGCGGGAATTTTGAGTGTCGCGACTTGCCGATATTCCCCGAAATTCGCCTTGCGCTCGAAGAATACCGGGCGAGTTTGCCCACAACCGAGCCGACCGGGCGGATATTTCCCGAAATGCTCAACGTGGAGGGAATTGGACAACGCTTAACGAAGCAACTACAAACGATTTTGAGGGAAGCCGGGCTACCCGTCTGGCCGAAGTTGTTTTCAAATCTCCGTTCGACGCGAGACACGGAGCTACAAAGAGAACACCCCCTGCACGTTGTTTGTGCGTGGTTAGGACACACACCCCAAATCAGTTTACAACATTACACGCAAGTGACGGAGCGAGATTTCGAGAAAGCGGCACAATTTCCCACCCCTCAGACCATGAGAAACACCGGGAGACCATGAAAAACACCGGGGTGAAAAAAGGGTAAAAACCGTGACGCAGGAAGAATCAAAGAGAGCATAGAAAAGGAAACTGAAAAACATTAGAAGCCTGAAAACAAGGGCGAGAAAGCGAACAGACAAGAAATAAAAAAAAGGCAGATGAACTGAAATTCACCTGCCAAGGTACCCCGTGTAGGACTCGAACCTATGACCCGCTGATTAAGAGTCAGCTGCTCTAC
>JAUNBF010000044.1 GCA_030527185.1 Planctomycetia bacterium
CGGGATTATCGCCGAGATAAAGAAGCGTAAAAAGGTGAGTATGTTTTTTAGAGGTGCTTTCACAGAATGCCAAACTTGATGGAGCGTTTTGGGCAAGGAAGCAATTTGCGGCACGTTGTTACCACTGGATAGAATACAAGGTCTTTATATTCTTGGCTCACGATTTTCCGTGGTCAATCGTTTCTCACAGGAACTCTCATTTTAAAGAGCCGTGTCTGTTATCTGAAATACGTGGGTAAGAAAAGGCGGTTGCGATAAAATAAAACGGTTGTAGGTTTTACAACTTCTCTTTTTCCATCTTTTTCCAAGATTTTTTGCTGATAAATTGGATAAAATGGATGAAGAATACCGAAAGAAAAGAAGGGAATCCGTGAAAATTGCAGAATTTGAGGTTGGAGATGAATCATTTTCGATTGGTAGAAGCACTGTTTTTCGTTTCTTTTTCCCGACCGATTGAGGGCTGGCAAGAGTCCCGTTTCCGAGGTGGGGAGGGGATGAAAATTCTGGGAATCGTTCTGTTTTTGCTGGGAAGTGTATCGAAACTGCCAGCACGGGATATTTATGTCAATAATCTACAGGGAAACGATTCGTTTTATGGCATTACGGAAAAAAGTATCAATGTGAATGGCCCTGTCCGAACGATTGGGCAAGCCTTGAAACTGGCCCATGCTGGAGATCGGATTGTGTTGGCGAAGACTGCCGAGCCGTATCGCGAATCGGTGACATTTTTTGGGCAAAAGAACAGTTGTGCCCCAGGAAATCCTTTTCGACTGGAGGGGAACGGGGCGATTCTGGATGGTTCGGAACCGATTCCTGAAGAGTGGTGGGAGCCGTACCAGAAAGGGATATTCCGTTTTCAACCTCCGTGGCAGGCCTGGCAGAATCTCTTTTGGAAAGGGAAACCTCTGAAAAAAGGGAAGGTGCAACGAGATGGGGATGCTCCGGTGCAGATTGTTCTGGAACCGATGGAGTGGACACTTTATGAAGGTTTCGTCTATTTCAAACCGGAGCCTGGCCGACTGCCGGGAGAGTACCAGCTTTCCATGGCCGGGAAACGGCATGGAGTGGTATTGTTGCATGTGCGTGGGGTGGAAATTCGGGATTTGATTGTGCAGGGGTATCAGAATGACGGGATGGTGGCGAGTAACAATGCCACGGATGTCCATTTGGAAAATGTGACGTTGCGGGGAAACGCCCGTGCGGGAATGGCGGTGGGGGGAGCCTGTTCGATCTGGATGAATCGGTGTACGGTGGGGGATAATCGGTACGCTCAGTTGCTGACCGAGCCATTTTCGCAGGTGACTTTGCTCTCCACGGAGTTGATTTCCAACACGGCACCTGGGTGGGTCGATCATGGAACGGAAATTACCCCGGATGGACGAACGGTGGACCAGAGTGTGGTTTTTCGAGATGGAAAACGGATTTTTGGCGGATTGAACGAACCGGTTCCTGAAATTCCTGTTCACGCAACGGAGGCAGGGGAGACAGAAGCGCCGGAAACGGTGCCTGCACTGGAAGAAAATGAGGAAGAAGGACTTCTGGACGATTCCGCGGAGGAAGAAATTTCGGAGACGGACGAGGAGACTTCGGAGGATTGGGGCGAAATGACAGAGGAATCGACAGAGGAACCGACGGACGAAACGGTCGATTTTCTCGGTAGTGGGGAGGAGGAAGAGGAAACGGAAAGTGAGGAGGACAGTTCCTTTGATTTCAGCCTGTAATCGTTTTTTTCTCTCCCGAAAAGAAAGTTTTTGTTCATACTTGACAAACCTTTATTGTGGGGTAAAATAGAATTCCTAAAAAGGTGGAATTTTCGGGGAGAGGTTATGGTAGAAACGACGACACTGCTGACATCCAGTTTGGAGGATTATCTGGAAGTCATTGCGGAACTGGCAGAAACAGAGAAAGAAGTCCGTGGAAGTATGATTGCCGATCGTATGGGCGTCAAACGTCCATCGGTGACGTATGCCATTCACCTCCTTTCGGAAAAAGGGTTTGTGGAATACACTCCCTATGGCCCGATTTGCCTGACGGAAGAGGGGAAAAAGGAAGCGGCGGAAGTGCGTCGTCGCCATGCCGCGTTGCGAATTTTCCTTTCGGATATTTTGGGAGTGGAGAAGAACAAGGCTGCCAGTTTTGCCTGTAAAATGGAGCATGTGATCGACGACGAAATCACGTCCCGCCTGGTTGAATTTCTGGATTTTATTGAGCATTGCCCTTCTCTCACGCAGGGATTTCTCCAACCTTCCACCGAACCTTGCGAACTGTCCGGGGGGGAATGTACCTGTTGCCAGGAACGGGTGCCTCATGTAAAAACGCCTTTGACGGAGGAGATTTTCCCTCTCAAAGTGCCGACCAGTACGCTGGATAAAATTTTGGTGGGACAAAGTGCCATTGTCGTCCAGGTTCATGGGAATGAGCGACGACGGCATTTGCTGGCGGAACTGGGGTTCACGCGAAATACGACCGTGCAGGTGATTCGGGTGGCACCTTTGGGTGATCCGGCAGAAGTGGAAGTTCGTGGCACGCGGCTGTCGCTTTCTCGAAAAGATGCCGCGAATATTGAAGTGATTCCCTGCAAAAACGGATTTTAGGGGGACTTGGTGACAGGGGAACAGAGACGTCATGAGCCTATATCCGCACATTTCCTATGAGCATGGAGATTTTTCCATCTTTTTGATGGGCAACTCCAATACTGGCAAAACGACCCTCTTCAACGAACTGACAGGTTCGCGGGAACAGGTGGGGGAACGTTCGGGAATGACGTTGGAATTGTGCCGGGAAACGTTCTCTTTTCAGGGAAAATCCCGCGTTTGGGTGGCGGATATGCCGGGTTTGTATAGCATGTCGGTTCGTTCGGCGGATGAGGAAGTGGTTTTGTCCGCGTTTCTGGATCAGACACCCGATGTGATTGTGAATGTGGTCGATGCCAGCCATCTGGAACAGAATCTCTACCTGACGCTTCAATTGTTGGAAATGCGCATTCCGATGTTGATGGTGCTGAAAATGGAGGATTTGGCACAAAAAACCGGGATTCAACTCGATTTACGGCAATTGGCAACGCGGCTGGGGATTCCGATTCTCACTTCCGATCGGAAAAATGGTCTGCATACGGAAACGATCAAGCAAAAAATCGTCGATGTGTATCAGACCGGAGCGACTTCGCTGACTTCCACGTCCGGGTACTGGAAAATTCGGCAGTTGGCACGCACCATTCTGGCAATGGAGAAGATTCTGGCCGAGGAACTTTACCACCATGTCGGACACGATTCCGTCCATTTTTCCATCGAGGGAATGGCCGTACGATTTTTGGAAAAGGACACTTTTTTTATTCAAAAAATTCTGGAAAAATATCCCTTTTTACGGGAAGTGGAAGGGGAAATCGATCGGAAAATCGCGTTGTTGGAAAAGGATTTGGGAGAGGCCTCGGAAATCATCATTGCGGAAAATCGGTATCAAGGAATTACGGAAATTTGCAAACAGTGCCGGAAGCAACCAGGTACAAGTCGTATATGGCCTTTTTGACGGATATCCAGAGCTTTGTTTAATTGATAATTGATAATTATGGATGTTCATACCGTTCCACAGAAGATGGAGATGGAAATAAAATCACATCTGCGTTTTCTGCGTCATCTGCGGACAAAAAAAGGAAGTGCTGGAAACCTCATTTTTGAGAAAATTTTTTGGATAAATCCAGAAGTTTTACCACTTCCAACATTAAAAATTATCCGCAGATAACGCAGATATTTCTGTTTACGCTTTTTTCTCCGTGGATACTGGAAACGGAGATTGTCGACGAGATATACTCCTTCCACTTTAAATTTCCAAAAAGCGAAAGAAAAGCCCCTACCTCTGGGAGGGGTACGCCCGACAGGGCGGGGGGTGGGTTGGTGAAATAACAGAACGACGTTCTATTGGGCAAATTACGATAGAATGTTACTTTACCATTCCCCCCCCACCCCGGTAGCCTAACGGCTACCACCCCTCCCAGAGGGAGGGGCTTGGGGGAGTGGAACCGAAAAACTCAAGTGGTGGAGTATAAACTAAGAAGAATAAAAACGAGAGAATGTTTTTTAGAAGTACTCTAAACTCTTTTTGGCCGTTATTTTAGCCATCTTGTATTTTTCGTGAATGGGTGTACAATGAAAGAAATCCCGATTTTGCCGCAAGGGGTAAAATAGACCGTTCAAGGTGACTTTTCAACGACTTTTTTTAACAAGGATGGACATATCATGGAACCGAATCCGATTCGTTTTGCACTCGCGTTGCACAATCATCAGCCGGTAGGGAATTTTGGCTGGACGATGGAAGATGCGTATCGCCAGAGTTATCTTCCCTTTCTGGAGGTATTTTCTCAGCCGAAATACGAAAAATTGAAAATTTCGCTCCACCACAGCGGTTGTCTGGAGGAGTGGCTGGAGGAACATCATCCCGAATATCTGGATCGGCTGGCGGAGTTGGTGCGAGTTGGCCGTGTGGAGATTCTGGGAGGGCCATTTCAGGAGCCGATTCTGGCGATGCTCTCTTCACGCGACCGGAGAGGGCAGATTCGGATGCACACCGAGTGGCTGAAAAAGCGTCTGGGGGCGGAGATTCGGGGGATGTGGATGCCGGAACGGGTCTGGGAGCAGAGTTTTGTACACGATTTGGCGGCGGCTGGAATCGAATACACGATTGTTGACGACTACCATTTCAAAAAATCGGGTTTGGAAGAGGAGGAGCTTTTCGGCTACTACACCACGGAAGATGCCGGGCGGGTGATGGCCGTTTTTCCGGGGAGTGAGAAGCTGCGGTACTGGATTCCGTTTCATGAACCTTCCGAAACGATGGAGTATTTTCGCAAAATTCGGGAAAGTCACGCGAATCCGATTCTCGTTTTTGGCGACGACGGCGAAAAATTCGGGACATGGCCGGGAACGTATCAGCATGTTTACGAAAATGGGTGGCTGGTTCGTTTTTTGGATGCTCTGCTGGAAAACGCGGATTGGATTCAGACGGTGACGCTTTCGGAAGCGCGGGATCAGGTGGCACCTTTGGGAAAACGGTATCTGCCGGACTGTTCGTATCGGGAAATGACGGAATGGTCGCTTCCCGTGCGTCGGCTGGTGGAGTACGACCAGGCGATTCACCGAATCGATTCGGAACAGGAACCGTGGAAGGTGCTGCAAACGTTTCTGTCGGGGGGAAACTGGCGAAATTTTAAGGATAAGTATCCCGAAACGAATGAGATGTATGCCCGAATGATGACGATCAGCGAGCGGCTTGGGGGGTTGGAGGATTTTCTGGCAAAAGAGGCAAAATGCCCGCGTTGGCAGGAGCAACTGGAGGAGATTCGGCGGCTGCTCTATCGGGGACAGTGCAATTGCAGCTACTGGCACGGTGCGTTTGGGGGTGTCTATCTTCCTCATTTGCGGAACGCGATTTACCAGAATCTCATTGCGGCAGACAACCTGCTGGAGGCTTTGGAAACGGAAATTTCCGGCCAGTTTCCTCCACCTTTGACGATCCATCGGAAAGATTTCAATTTCGATTCGCTGGAAGAGATTCGGATGGCGAACAAAAATACGATCGCGTGGCTGGCACCGCACCAGGGAGGGATGTTGTACGAGCTGGATTTTCGGCCTTTGCGGCATAATGTTCTGGCAACGTTGGCACGGCGTCCTGAAGCGTATCACCAGAAAATCCTGAATCATCAGGAAGTCGGGGAAGATTCGTGCGCCAGTATCCACGAGCGAATCGTTTTCAAGCAGGAGGGGCTGAAAAATCGGCTCCAGTACGACACGATTTTGCAGAAGAGTTTGCAGGATTTGTTTTTTCCGGCAGAAACGACGCTGGAAAAATTATGCCAGGGGGAAGTGCAGCCGTGGGTGCATTTTGCGCAAAGTCCTTACACGGCTTGTGTGGAGGAAGAGAACGGAAGTGTCACGTTTTCGCATACCGGAACGGCCATTTCGCTCCAGGGAAATTCGCATGAAATTGGGATTTCCAAAACGTTTTCGCTGCTGCCGGAGGGTGGGTATGCCGTTCGCTATCGGCTCCATTTGCCTGCGGGCGAGACGTTCCATTTTGCCGTTCAGATGAATTTTGCGGGAATGCCGGGACATTGCGATGACCGCTATTTTTACGATGCGGAACATGCCCGACAAGGGGATTTGAGTACACGTCTCGATTGGCACGACGCGACTTTTCTGGGGTTGGCGGATGAGTGGCTGAAACTGGACGTCGCACTGCAAACTTCCCGTCCCACGAGCTTCTGGACGTACCCCGTCGAAACCGTCAGCAACTCCGAAGGTGGATTCGAGGCCGTCCACCAATCCGTCGCCGTTTTGAGCCACTGGCAAATTTCCGGCGAATGGGAAGTGCGGCTGGAAACGAAAATACGAATGAGCTAGTGCCGTGTTAAGAAATAAAAATGAGAGAATGTTTTTGAGAAGTACTCTGAAGTGAGAATGGGAAGAAAGAAAAGAAGGGAGAGTATCGATGAAATGGGTGGGATTTTTTGCGCTGCTGATTTTGGACGTGGCGGGCGGCTGGCTCATCTGGGCAGATACGCAGACAGATTGGGGGCGTAAATCGGGAATGGAGGAAAGTTTTTTAACGCTCCCCTTGGGAAGTGAAAAAAAACTGGACGAGGAGAGCGTGGCCACACTTCTGAACGTTGAGTGGAAATCCTCCCTCCCCGATATTTTTTGAGGTTTTGTCAAAAATCAAGAAAAAATAGAGCGAAAACCGCCTTTTTCTCACGAACCTTTGAACAATTTCCGTTGCAGGGAGGGCTGAAACGTTGTCCAGGGACTGGCTGTATTGAGGTCTTCCCGCAGAATTTGCTCAAACGCGGCCAGTTTGGAATCCAGAAGGTCGATACAGTGGAGCGCCAGCGCCTCCAGCGTCATGGGGAGTTTCGGACTCCCAAATTCGTATTCGCCATGATGACTGGCTAAAAGATGCTTCAGCCGCAACGCCAATTCTGAGGGAAACGGCTCTCCTGAAAGCGACTCCGCTTCCTGAATCTTCTTTTCCAGCATGGAAAGACCGAGGAACATGTGCCCCAGGAGTTGCCCTTCGTTGGTGTAGGAAAGTTCGCCGTCGAACTGGAGTTCCGCCACTTTCCCCGTATCGTGCAGAAACGCTCCCATCACGACCAGATCGGTATTCAGATAGGAATAGCAATCTCCCACACGCCGAGCCACTTCCATCATCGTCGTGACATGTTCCAGCAAACCTCCCAGATAGGCATGATGGTGCCGGACGCCTGCCGGAGCGGTCGTGAATTTCTCCATGAATTCCTGATCCATCAGATAACATTCTGCCAGATTCGTCAATGCCGGTTCTTCCAGATGCCGAAGCATTTCCGTCATCTTCAGTACCAGCTTGTCCACCTGCACACCGGAAACCTGAATGAAATCCTCTTCCTCCACCTCACTCTCAGGAACACGAAAGATTTTCTTGGCAATCACCTGCATACTGCCCTGAAAAACCTGGGCTTTTCCTTCCACGCGAATGTAGTCGCCATTCTCAAACGACTGATAAATCGTTTCATGGACATTCCAAAGCCGGGCGGTAATCGTGCCTGTCTTGTCCGACAAATCGACTTGTAAATAAAGGTCGCCATTACGATTCGGACGAAGCTGTTTGTTGGTGACGCGGTAAATTTCATTGACGGAAGTCTGTTCCGTTAATTCGTTGATATATCGGCGAGCCATAATCTTCCTGAGATAAAAGGTGTGTTGTGTTCAATGGATAAATAGGTGTTTGGCATTCTCATGACGTCGGATCGCCAGCATGTTCCCCTTTGACATACCAGCGCAGATACGCATCCAGAAAACCCTGAATATTCCCGTCCAGCACGGCGTTGAAATTTCCCATGTAATACCCCGTTCGCGCATCCTTCACACGCTGATCGGGATGGAGAAAATAGTTCCGAATCTGCGAACCGAAGCCGGTTTTCGCTTTTTCGTTGTACTTCTCCGCCTGTTCCTGCTCTCGCTTTTCCTCCTCAATCCTCGCCAGCCGGGCACGCAACATCTTCATCGCCATGGCACGATTCTGGTGCTGGCTCCGCTCGTTCTGGCACTGCACGACAATCCCGGTGGGAAGGTGTGTCAGACGAATCGCACTCGACGTCTTATTCACATGTTGCCCACCCGCACCACTGGCACGAAAAACATCTTCCCGAACGTCCGCGTCACGAATCTCTATCTCCACCGACTCGTCCACATCGGGCGAAACATCCACCGCCGCAAAACTGGTCTGCCGTTTTCCCTCCGAATTGAACGGACTGATCCGCACCAGCCGGTGCATCCCCGCTTCCCCCTTCAAATACCCATACGCCAGTGCCCCGCGAATGGCAATCGCCGCACTGTTGATTCCCGCCTCCTCATTATCCAGGCGATCCAGCAACTCGACTTTGTACCCTTGCATCTGCCCCCAGTTGATATACATCCGCAACAACATCTCCGCCCAATCGTTGGCATCCGTCCCGCCATCCCTTGCGTTGATGGTCAAAATCGCGTCTGCCTGATCACACGGACCACTCAACAACGTGTAGAGTTCCAAATGCTCCAGGTCTTTCTCCAAATCCTCCAACTGCCGGGGAATCTCCTCCGCAAAAGAGGCATCCTCCTCCGCCATTTCAATCATCGCTTCCAAATCTTCCAGACCCTTCCACGCCTCGTCCAATGGCTTCAGCACCGATTTGATTCCCTTCAACTCCGCCACAATCGCGTTCGTTTTTTCAGGAACGTTCCAAAAATCAACGTCCGAAACCATCTGGTGTTCAATCTCCACCACACGGGCTGTTTTCGTCTCATAATCGAGCGAATCTTTCAATTGCGTCAATCGTTCGCGAATGGAGTGCGTCCGATCCAGAATTTCTTTTTCCATATTTTTTTACTGCATTACCCTTCGGCAGGTCTCTCCCATACCACAAAATGAAAAATGGAAGTCTTTCTCAACCTTATTACTATACCGGATTAAACTTTTCTGTAAAGGAGTGACGAAAAATTTTCAAGCCGGAGTGATGATTTTATATCGACAAGGATGGAGAGAAACCTTCCCATCCAGATGTAGTGAAGAGTGGACACCGAACTTTTTACGACCCTGAAAGAGCAGGAAAGACAAACATGTATTTGGACAAAGATGGCAATCCGGTGGCAAAAGGTTCAGAAGAATCCCCACCTGTATCCGAAAGGAGGAAAATAGAGATGGAATTAAACGAATTGCTTGAAAAGTATGATTTTCACGATAGTGGCTTGGAGCGAATTCAATACGATTCCGCCGAACGCCGTGCCGAGATGGAAGTAGAATTTTGCAACTGGATGCAGGACTATTTTCAAAAAGGAATGGTCAAACAACCCATCGTTTCTCTCGTGTTTACCGAAGTTTCTGAGATGAAATATGCGGGGCTTGAGCAATATGATGAGGGAAACGTGATTCTTCAGGCCTCTCTTATCAAAAATCCTTCCAATCAAGAAGGAGTCGAGTTTTTGGTTTATAATGATGAGACAAATCAGTTGAAGCATATTCGTATTTTTGCGGAAGAAGTGGAATTTGTTGTGGTGGGGGCGACTTAATACTCCATCCACTTGAGTTTTCGGGAAATGGAAAGGGAAAGAAGTAAAACTCCTTTTTCGGGAAGTTTCTGAGATTTTTACAGTAAATACTAGGAAAATTTCTAAAATTTTTGACAAGGTTGATTTTCACTTATTGTCGTTTGGGATAAAAATAACCGCCCGGTTGCGGAAGTGGGGGAGATTTGTTAAAATAGGTTTGGAAATGGAACAACAACGTGATTTCAGGAGGTTTTATGACGATTTTCAAGAAAATTATCGACCGGGAAATTCCGGCGGACATTGTTTATGAGGATGAGGAGTGCCTCGCTTTTCGGGACATTAATCCACAGGCTCCCGTCCATTTGCTGGTCATTCCGAAGAAGGAAATTTCGGCTGTCGATGCCCTCTCGCCAGAGGACAAAACGCTCGTCGGGCATATTTTCCTGGTGATTCAGCAATTGGCGAAAGAATTTTCGTTGGAAGACGGTTTCCGCGTCGTGACGAACAATGGACTTTTGGCCGGACAAACGGTGCCGCACCTCCATTTTCACCTCCTCGGCGGACGTCCGCTTCTCTGGCCGCCAGGGTGAGTTTTTTCCGCGTTTCTTTCCTATTTTTCCATTTTTAAGCAGGAGAATCCTATGCAAACCAATCGTCGTCAATTTATCCGTTCTGCCGGAGTCGTTGGAGCGTCCGCCATGTTGTGGGGCGCGGAGGGGAAGAGTGAAGAAACAACTCCCCCGCCGGAAAGTCTTTTCGATTCCTACTGCGTCCTGCAAAATCCAACGGAAACGTCCATCTCCGTCACCTGGACCGTCACGGCACCTGCCACGGGGTGGATCGAGTGGGGAAAGAGTGCTGAAAAGCTGGATCAGAAGGCGGACGGTGCCTGTTTTGGCTTGCGACCTTACGACGACCAGGTGATCACCATTCCTCTTTCCGGCCTGGAACCAAACACGACATATTATTACCGTGCGGCATGTGCGAAAGTCGATTTTGTCCATGCCTACGACGTGACGACGCACCAACCGGAATTTTCCCCGGTCTATTCCTTCACCACGCCTGGCAAAAATACTCCCGGCGGCAGTTTTGCGGTCATGAACGATACGCACCAACACCTCGAAACGCTCCGGCTGGCGACGGCCAAACTGCGGGAATTGCAGGCCGATTACACGCTCTGGAATGGCGATTTGCTCAACGATATTTACGATGCCAAACAGGTTGCGCAGTTTATCATGAAGCCAGCGGACGCACCATTTGCCGTGGAAAAGCCGCTTTTGCTGGTTCGCGGCAACCACGACCACCGTGGCCCGTGGGCAAGAAATCTTCCCCGATACCTCACGCCGTGGAAGCATGAAAACACCCCCTACAGTGATTTGGGCTACAGTTACGTCGTCCGCCACGGCGACCTGGCACTCATCGGACTCGATACGGGCGAAGACAAGCCGGATTTTCGCCGGGAGTGGGCCGGGTTGGCCAGTTTTGAACCCTACATTGCCCGACAGGGGGAGTGGCTGGCGGAAGTCATGGCGACCGAGACCGTCCAAACCGCACCGTTTATCGTCGTTTTCTGCCACATCCCGCTCTTTGACGAACGTCCCAACGCCAATCCCGGCACGCTCGAAACGGGCTACTCCACCTGGAAGAAGCTCGCGGCAGACCATTGGGGGGCCACGCTCCAAAAACATGGCGTCCAACTCGTCGTGGCAGCTCACGTCCATTCGCACCGCGTCGATCCTTCTTCCGAAAGCCGTTGCTGGACGCAAATCACCGGTGGCGGTCCGGGTGCCAAACAACACGCCACGATTATCCACGGTACCGTCCAAAACGGCCTGCTGAAAATCGACGTTCACGACCTCTTTGCGGCCAAAATCGTCACGTCCCTGGAAATCCCTCCCCGGAAAGCCGTTGCTGTAGCCTAACGCTTCTCTTGGGTGGGAGGTTGAAAAAAAGAACACGTTTTTTTCCATAGAATCGAGAGTCCGCTCCTGATTCTGTGGAAAATCTCCTCCCTGTAAAAATGGACGGCCACACGCAAAGGTTCGTTTTTTCCCCGGAAATGATGTGGCATTAAAAATTTTGCATGGCCGTGGTAATGAACCATTTTGGCAGGAATTTGTTTCCCGTCATAAAGAATCACGTAGGGTTGAGAATTTTCAAAGTGAACCTGCTTGATCATTCCCCGCCAGCCCAATAATCCCGGTTGTTTACGAAAAACATCCAAATCGCTAATCCGCGAGTCCAAAAAAATCCCTTCCTGGAGAGAATCTTCCAAAAAGCCTGCTTTCCAGGGCGTATTTTGGAAAAAGTGATATAAAAGACTCATATCGCTGACATAAATTTTTCCATCGGAAGCAACACTCTTTTCCTGAATTTTCTGAAACATCTTATCCGACCGATAGACTTCTAAAATATAACGACAAAAAGTCTCCAGGCACTCCTGAGAAACTCGGTTGCAATGCCCCAGATAGCCATTTTCAAACCAACGCCCCAACGTCATGGAAACGTTTCCAAAACAGGAAAGTATTTTCGTCATATCATCGAACAGAAAAACATCCGAATCGAGATGGAGAGACTGTTTCAGACCTTCCTGACGCATAAAATGGAGAAGGTAAAACCACCGTTCCAGACAAAAACGTTCAAATGATTCTGGCAGATGACTGACGTGGCGATAATTTTTTCGGAATTCTTTCAAATCCTCGTTCTCTTCCAGAAAAAAGAATTCCGCAACTCCTTCCCGAACCGGTAAAATCGTCTTGTTGGTCGTATCTCCCAGCAGGATAACACGACTTTCTGGATTCGTTTTTTTGGCCTGTCGTAATGCCAGTTCCAAAAAATGGCTCTTTCCCCGGTGAATAAAAATAATCGGAAGTGGTAACATCAAAAAAGTCCTTTCTTGGAGTACGGTTCATTTTCTCAGAAAATCGCTTAAAAAACTAAAAAAACCTCGAGAGTGACGAAAATATCCTCCGTTTAAGAATTCAAGAATGGCATACCAAAGACCCATTTGCTGCTTTTCCCGTATTAGAGCACGTCGGGAATAGTGTCGAGATGATTTCAGAAGCATATATATATATATATATATATGCGTTTTAAGAGTAAGTTGCGTCAAACGGTGTGCCATCGCCTCCTGAGATTCTGCAAACATTTGATGGTACGAGATTGCTTTTTGAGAAACAGAACTTTGTTGAGGGGCGGTCACCTGTTGTGGATGAATCCGATGAACGACCAAAACCTTCTCTAAAAAGAACGTCTTTTCCAATATATTCAGAGCGATAAAAATCCATCGATCATAACTTGCAGGTTCAGGAAGTGGATACAACCAAGGGTGATACTTGGTGCGATAGGAAATACAATGTCCTACCCAGGAAGCATACCGTCGGCAGAAAGGAAGCATATCCTGTTTTCTCAGTTTTTTCCGATAATTTTTAGGCAAACCAAAAACCCTTTGGATACTGTCCGATGTCTTTTCTCCCTGAGCTTCACTGTCCGAAAAAACCATCCCCATTTCCGGGTCTTTTTCAAAAATCTCCATGTGCAAACGTATTTTTTCAGGATACCAGATGTCGTCCTGGTCGCAAAAAAAGATGACATCGCCTGAACATTTCAAGGCACATTGCTCAAAATTTTGATTATAACCCAAATTTTTCTCATTCCGATACAGCCGTACCGGAAAAGGAGCGTGTTCCGCAAATTTTTCCAGAATTTCCCACGTTTTATCTGTAGAACCGTCGTCGCAGACCACCAACTCATCCGGCAAACGTTCCTGTCGGGTCAGGCTATCCAACTGCTCCTGCAAAAAGCGTTCGCCGTTGTAGGTACACATAGCCACCGAGAGTGAGAGTTGAGAAGTCATTTTCAAAAGGCAATCCTGGGGTGGTAAAGGGATAGGAAACGGATATTTTCGTATATTGTTCTCCATTTTAATCGTGAGTATACCACCTTTCTTTTCAGTTGTCAAGCGATCAAATGTTAATCTGTATAATGTCGGCGATTTACACCAAGAAAAAAATTTTTAATCATTATAACAATTTTCTCAACTTTAACGATTTTTCCGCCGATAACAGCAAAAAGACAACGGAAATGAGTCATCGGTTTAGGAAAAAAGAAGAATTACAGAGGGTATTATGAAACGTTTTGGTTCGATTGGGATAATTTGCGTCTTGTTGCTGCCACCGTTTGCCGGGTGTCGGCTCTGTTGTGCTCCGTACGACTACTGCGGGCCAGTTTATGACGGGGGACAATGCTCCGATTTGTCGAGACAACGATGCGGTTCCGTGACTGCCATGGGATGCGCACCTGCCCAGGTCATTACCGAAAATCAGGCCGTCATCCAACAGGTTCCTGCCACGAAATCGGCACCTACACCCGCCATTCAGAAAGCTCCGATGCCCAAACAGCCCAGTTCGCAGGTCTACAATGCCGTTCCACAGCATTATCGACAGCAAGGCCGAACTTCCCAGGTCATTCAGGCGACAGCTACGCAGCCCATTCCCAATACTTCCGCCACGCAGGGTCAAATTGTGGTGGATGCCAATGGCTATCAGAAAGTGGAAGTTTACGACGAAAATGGCAAGTTTTTAGGCCATGAAACGATTGACGCGTCGGGAAAAACCGTTCAGCCATTGGACTGGAGCAAGATTTCGCAATAATTCAAAGGGGGGCGGAGGAATCCTGGAAGAAATTTCAGGGTTCCTTCTCCATTTATTTCCTTTCCCCTAGCTTTTTTTCATTTCATCTTCTGCCCACAGGCTTAATTTTTCGCGGAAAATCTTCGCGTTGTGCCGAATATCGACCGGGAAAGAGGGGTGAAACAGGAGTTTTTCGATCGAACGTGTCAGGGAATTCGCCTTGCCCCATGCCAGCAATTCTTTTCGCAGATTTTCCGTGGCGGGAACCGTTTTCTCCAATTCCACAATCATCACCGGCACCGTTTTTCCATGCTGCGAAATTCCGACCAGTGCCGACCGGGAGACAGCGGGATGGTTGTTGAAAATCGCCTCGACAGGAATGGTGAACAACGTCTCCCTCTCCGTCTCCACACGATGTGCCTTCCGACCGCAAAACCAAAATCGTTCCTGTTTATCCAAATAGCCGACATCCCCCATTCGGTGCCAGATTCGCAAAGTCCCATCCGGCAGGTTCTCCGCCACCTTGGCCAGGGCATTGACTTCCCGGTGAGTCACGTATTCTCGCGTAATTTGCGGTCCAGTCACCATCAATTCCCCGATTTCTCCCGGCGGAAGTTCTTCGATTTGGCTCCATTCAGGGAGTGGCTCATCGGTAATCCGAATCACCTTCCAGGAAATGGAGGGAAACTTTCTCCCAACGCAAACTCCCGCACCTTGGCAAGTTTTTTCTGCCGTTTCGGACAGAATTTCCGACGCGGCAATCGTCGCTACAGGGAGAGCTTCCGTGGCACCATAGGGGGTATGGATTTCTCCTTCAGGATGGATGATTTTTTGGATTGTTTTCAAAACAGGAACCGGAACGGGAGCGCCGGCGGAGAGAATCATCCGAATTTCCGGGAGCGTTTCGTTTCGAGCAACGCACCATTCCCCCACTGCTTTCCAGATGGCGGGAGAGCCAAACGACTGGGAAACTTTCCAGTCCCGCACCGCTTCGAGGATATTTTCAGGATTCACCGCAGCCGGGCGACTGGCATCCATATCGGGCAAAACGGCCGTCGAACCCATGGCACAATTGAACAGGCCGAACATGGGAAAGCCGGGCAAATCGATCTGCCCCGGAGCGATACCGTACTGGCGGGAAATTTCCTCGACCTGCGTGTTGAACGTCCGATGTTGGTACAAAACCCCTTTCGGCGGGCCAGTGCTGCCGGTGGTAAAAATGATGGCGGCAGGGTCGTCCGGCGACACGTTTTCCAGAAACGTTCCCGGATACGGCATTTTTCGCAACGATTTCAGCGTCGGCCCACCCCAGAACCATCGGTGTCCAACCGTCAGCGAAAAATGAGCCTTGGGAAACCGTTTTCGCAAAAAACGCCAGACCGCCTGCGCGGGAGAAATAGCCACAAACCCTTCCGGCTGGGCATCTTCCAGACATTTCAAAAGATGGTTTCGACCCATCCCCGGATCGATCAGGATCATCACCGCCCCGGATTTCAGCAATCCGAAAACCGACGAGACGAAATTGATTCCCGGACGCACCAGCAGTGCCAGCCGTGCCCCTTTTTCGATACCATGTTGACGCAAACCATACGCAATACGGTCGCTGTCCTCATTCAATTCCCGAAAGGTCATCGTGCGGTATTGCCGTTTGCCACCCCGGTACCCCAAAGGCTGCACCACGGCCAACTGATTCGGCTGCGTTTGTGCCAATCGAACAAGACGTTCTGCAACATTACTCATGGTGCTTGGTTAAATGGATAATTGATAATTGATGGTTATTGGCCACATTGTGTTTGCAGGGGGTGTGTAAATAGGGGGCTATTCTTGTTCCGGCTCGATTTCCGAATTTCCCTTGGGTTCCGATTCTTTTGTGGTTGTCTGTTCCCAGACTTCCTCCAAATCTTCTTCGGAACCAGCTATTTTATCGACTTCCTCCCGCAACGACTCCGCCACCGACTGCTTGATTTCTTTCCGGGTCAGGCGTTTTTTCTCTTGTTCCCGGCTTTCCTTCACTTTCGCCTGATGTTGGCGAATCTGTTTTTCCCGCGACGTGGAAATCAGCGACTGGATCGCGCTTTCAACCTCTTCCTGCTCTTCTGATTCTATATCCTCTTCTGTCGGTCGCTCATGAGGTGGAATATCGACAACATTTCCATGGAGATCGTACCGCATGTCCAAAAGCACCAGCATTCGTTTGATTTCCGCGTTGGAAAGGCCTTCCCGAACTTTGTCCCAATACTTCCGAATCAGTTCCCGATCCTTCTGCGTCAGTGGAAAGTAAGGATCCAATTGCCGATTTTGAATCAGCTTCCACATTACCGTCTCTTCATCCTCCCCTTCCGCCAGTTGCTTTTCCGCATTGATGGCATCTTGCCGCAGAATTTCCCGTGCGGTTGTGGCTCGACCAATGTCGTAGGAAGAGGTAAAAGTATCCACCGGACGATGCGAATACCAAATCAGAAACCCTATCCCGGAAAGGAGAATCATTAAAAAAAACAATCGGCTGATGATTCCCAGGACAATCGTCACAATATCTCCCGAAGGTTTTTTCGGGGAACGACGAATCACCTGAATATTGTCGTATTTTTCCAAATCTCGCATTTTCTCACTCCGAAACCGAGTTTCTCTCTACTTCCTTGCAAAGTCCGTGGCTGGCAGGAACTTTTTCCCCACAAACGTTCCTTGAGGGAGCTGCACCCATTGAGCAATGACAGGGCATTTCACCATGAACAGATGGTAAATTTCCCGTTCGGATGGCTGCAACGTCTCGAAATTTCCCTGGCCTTTGGCAAATACCAGATCGGATTCCTGAAAACATCGTTGGAAATTTTCGCTACACATTTCCCCTATCACACCGGGAGCGTCCACGCCAGTATCGATAAGGGAACAGATGTTCTCCACGCCAGCAAAAACAGCGTCTTCCCGTGTCACGTCGTTCACCACCGGACCACCGCGCACCGCCAGCGTTACTGGCAAAAACATTGCCAATTGTTCTATCAAAAGGCGATCCAAAACGATTTCGCCCGAATTATCGGCAATGTAGAGAAGCTGATCCGCACTGTCCAACTGGTGCCGCCACTGCTCTATATCCAAACCTATTATCGGTTCGTTCACGACTTTTTCTACAGTCTTTTGGATTTGTTCGGGAGAGACCTTTTCAAAAGTCGAAAAATCCATTACATTTCCCGCAATGGCAAAGCGAATGGCCTGTTCCAACGGATCATTCGCCTCCTCCACCTCTTTTCGCAACCGGGAAAGTAACGTCCAGGCAATCTCATTCATCTGCCGTTTGATCGGACGGTAAGGGTCGTCATTTTGCAGAACATCCCGGATTTCCCGGTGCATTTGCGCACTCAATTCCGGGGGACTTTTTCCGGTGTCAAATTCAGCCAGAAGACGGCAAGTCCGCCGTAGCACCTCTTCCATGGCCGTTGTATCCGATGTCAACAACTCCATGGCGTTGATGGCCTGACGGACGATGCAGGGAAAACAAGCTCGTTGAATCTTCATGCCATCACCAATTTTCCGCCAGTCGTTCGTAATACGCCTGGGGGTGGAAACAGGCCGGACATTCCTCCGGGGCTTCCGTCCCTTCATGGATATAGCCGCAGTTGATACAACGCCATTTAACCGGCGTGGGATTCTTGAAAACAGTTCCCTCTTCCAAACGTTTTAGCAGGCTGCGATACCGTTTTTCATGCTGCCGTTCCGCCACCGCCACCGCCTGGAACTGGTTGGCAATGGCATCGAAACCTTCCTGGCGAGCGACTTCCGCAAATTGGGCATACATCTGCGTCCATTCCTCATTTTCACCATCCGCCGCTTCCCGAAGATTCTCCTTCGTGGTACCGACCACTCCTGCCGGCCACGTCCCCGCAACTTCCAGCTTTCCCCCTTGCAAATACGAGAAAAATCGTTTGGCATGTTCTTTTTCTTGATTCGCGGTTTCCTCAAAAATCTGCGAAATCTGAACGTAACCTTCCTTTTTGGCCTTGGAGGCAAAATAGGTATAACGATTTCTTGCCTGCGACTCTCCCGCAAAGGCTGTCATTAAATTCTTTTCCGTCTGCGTTCCGCGAATATCCATCTTTTCTCTCCTCAAAACTTTCCTCGGTTAGGGTACTGGTAAAACTCTCCACACCCTTCTATTTTACCGAACAAGACACCTTTCAACAAGGGGAAGACCTCCCCCTTTTCCTGAAAAAGAATCCTTCTCCCCTCTTTTTCCCAAAACAGATTTCCCAATACATACCAGAGCACTTCTAAACTCGCAAAAAATTGGGAATGGCCTGGAGAAAAGTGGCTGAATTGTACCAGATCATTCCATGCAGGAAACCAAACAGGAGCAAGCCACCCAGAAAAAAGAAAATTCCCAACGAACGTTTATGTTCCATGTTTTTCGACTGATTCAAGGCTCGTGTCAGCGCATTCTGCAAAATACGCCACCCTTCGGTACTCTGCCGCAAGCCATAGGAAATCAGCGAAACGTTAGCCAGTTTGGAATTCGACTCCAGATAAAACTGCACTCCCAACTTCGGCAGGCAGAGCGCATCCCCTGCCCATCGAGCCGTTTCGTCCAATTCCATTGCCAAATCGGACAGAATGGGACGCAATTCCGAGAGCGTCACGCTGTAAATATTCAATCGGGGACGTTGCCCCAACAAAATCAGACAAACGATCAGTGCGTAGAGAATCAGAAGATAGACCCAGACATAAATTCCCCAGTGCCACGATGCGTTGACCGGGAAGAAAAGCTCCATCGGCCCTACCACAACCAGCCCGGAAATGGCCAGCAAAACCACGGCCAGGTCTCGCACTCCCGAAACGACAAAAGGACGACGAGACATGTTCATCATCCCGATAAGCATCAAATAAACCGCAAGGGGGGTCAGTCCCAGGTAGATGGATAACGTGTCCAGCATGGCTCTCTTCCAGATAGGGGATGGGGATGATTCAGGCAAAATGCCACGGAAAGAGGGAAATGAAAACAGCAGGGAAAAAATCTTCCCTGCCGTCTCCCCTTCCAACTACGTCAAGGCCGGAACTTCCTCTTCTTTCTTAAATCCTTCAAAGGCAAACTCTTTCTTACCATCGACTTCCGCCACGGTAATCCGAATTTGATCCTTGCCACGGAATTTCCCACGAAGCAAATCTTCCGCCAGAGGATTCTCAATGTTTCCCTCAATCGCGCGCCGCAATGGACGTGCCCCAAAGTCCACATCGCTTCCACGACGAATCAGCAAATCCTTTGCCTCGTCCGAAAGCGTCAATTCGTAGCCATGCTCGCGAAGCCGTTTCTGGATTTTGGCAATCTCCAGTTCCACAACGTGCCCCAAATCCTCTTTCGTGAGGTGCCGGAACACGATCAGATCGTCGATTCGTCCCAAAAATTCCGGGCGGAAATACTTCTCCACCTGCTCTTTTACACGCTCCTTCATACTTTCGTACGAAGCGTCTCCCGTCGGGGACTGGAATCCAAATGCCGACTCGTTTTTAATCGCTTCCGCACCCGCGTTGGTCGTCATGATGATAATCGTGTTGCGAAAATCAATATTTCGGCCAAAACTGTCGGTCAGACGACCTTCTTCCATCACCTGCAACAACATGTTGAAGACGTCGCTGTGAGCTTTCTCAATCTCGTCCAGCAAAACCACCGAATACGGACGCCGGCGGATTTTCTCGGTCAACTGGCCCCCTTCCTCATAACCGACGTATCCGGGAGGGGCACCTACCAGACGGCTCACCGTATGCTTCTCCATGTATTCACTCATGTCGATCTGGACGAGAGCGTCTTCATCGCCAAACATGAACTCGGTCAGCGTCTTGGCCAACAACGTTTTTCCAACCCCCGTCGGCCCCGCGAAAATGAAACATCCCATCGGACGACGCGGGTCTTTCAAACCAGCACGACTGCGACGCACCGCTTCCGAAATTTTCCGAATCGCCTCGTCCTGGCTGATGACTCGCTTATGGAGTTCTTTTTCCATATCCATCAGCCGCGCGGAATCTTCGGTCGAAACGCGAGTGAGTGGAATGCCGGTCATTTTGGAGACAACTTCCGCAATCACTTCCTCATCGACTTTCCCCTTCGCTTCATGGGAACGACGTTTCCATTCCTCGGTCAAATCGATCTTTTTCTGCTTTAGCTTTTCAATCTGGTCTCGTACGGAGGCCGCCGTCTCGAAATCCTGTTTCGCGACCGCTTCATCCTTCACTTCGTCCAATTTCTCCAGTTCCGCGTCAATCTCTTTCAAATCCGGCGGACGTGTCATACTCTTCAGCCGAATCCGGGCACCCGCTTCGTCAATCACGTCAATCGCCTTGTCCGGCAGGCAACGTCCTGTAATATAACGATCGGAAAGCTCGACCGCCGCCGTGATGGCATCGTCGGTAAATTCCACGTGATGATGTTCTTCGTAACGTTCCTGCAAACCTTTCAGAATCTGCACCGTTTCATCCTTACTCGGCGGCTCGACAATAATCTGCTGAAAACGACGTTCCAGTGCATTGTCCTTTTCAATGTATTTCCGGTACTCATCCAGCGTGGTGGCACCGATACACTGAATTTCGCCGCGTGAAAGAGCCGGTTTCAACACATTGGCCGCGTCGATGGCACCTTCCGCGCCACCCGCGCCGACGAGGGTGTGAAACTCATCGATAAACAAAATGACATTTTTGGAACGTTTCACCTCATTCATCACCGCCTTGATACGTTCCTCAAATTGTCCACGGTACTTCGTTCCCGCCACCATCATCGCCAAATCGAGTGCCACCACCCGCTTATCCAGCAAAATTTCCGGCACGGAACCTTCCACAACTTTTTGCGCAAAACCTTCCACAATCGCCGTTTTTCCAACGCCCGCCTCGCCCAGCAAAACGGGATTGTTTTTCGTGCGACGTCCCAGAATCTGCATCGTCCGCTCAATCTCCTTGTCACGGCCAATCACCGGGTCGAGTTTTCCCGCTCGCGACAACTCCGTCAAATCATGGCCGAAACTGTCCAACGCAGGCGTTTTCGACTTGGCATTGCCACGCGGAAGTTCCCCCTCCTGCCCCATCGAGGCATGAATCGGATTTCCCCGGTCGGCAGTCCCATCTTCGCCGTTATTTCCAATCAAATTGAGTACTTCATCCCGAACATCGTTCAATCGCAGACCGAGATTCATCAGCACCTGAGCCGCAATTCCTTCCTGTTCCCGCAAAAGTCCCAGCAGAATATGTTCGGTTCCCACATACATGTGGTTCAGCGTCCGCGCCTCGTCCATTGCGTACTCAATCGCTTTTTTGGCTCGAGGCGTTTGTGGAAGCCGTCCCAGAGAGACCATCCCGGTACCTGGCGGCACCAGTTTTTCCACTTCTCGACGGATTTTTCCCAAATCGACATCCAGATTTCGCAACACATTGGATGCCACTCCGCTGCCTTCTTTGATGAGTCCCAGCAGAATATGTTCGGTTCCAATATATTCGTGATTCAAACGGTTCGCTTCCTGATTTGCCAATTGCAAAACTTTTCGGGCGCGATCTGTAAATCGTTCATACATAATTTTTCAATCTCCCTTTCCAACGTTCAAGCAGGCAATTGGATTTTCCCGGTCTTGTTTCATTCCCCGTTTTCAGGCCAGATTTCTGAAAAATCTTTTTTCTGAAAACGCTAATACCGCCCTTTTCTCTCCGTCGCCACTCTACGATAAAATTCGTTAAAACCCGCCACAACCATGGGTTGCGGAACGGACTGTTACCGCTTTTAGCACAGATTTCCCAGCAGTGGGAAGGGGAAACGGAACCCAAAAAGGGGGGAGCCGGGAACTTGAAAACCTGCTCTCCTCACTCTATCATTATATACAACTTGCAAAAATAGGGAATCCCCCCGAAAAAAATTCTGAAGAACGTTTTTTCTGAGAAAAGTACCTCCCTTTTTCGCTTGATTGGGGATTTTCAGACAATCTTTTCGCTTTCCATTTTTTGTACCCAAACATTCTTTTTACGTAAGGAAACCGCTTTTTGCTCTTTGCCAGGAAAATTTTTTGAAATCCTGTAAAAATCATCCTTTTTCCCTATTTTTTCTCACCTTTCCTTCCTTTTTAGCTTTCCACGCCTCTCATTCCCCCTACTCTTTTCATGTGGTTTTGCTATAATGAAAATAGAAAGTAGGATTCCAGGTGAAGTGAAGGAGAAAAAAATGTCCGAACAAACACCGCAAACCATTTTTAGTCAGATCGATGTATCCAACGTCGTTTCGTCGCCGCAAACGAGCGATCAGGAAACGCTGGCCGAAAAAAGACACTCCGAAATGATGCTTGTCCTGCGAGAAATCCTGGCTCAACAGCGACGACAGAGTGATTTGCTCTTCCAAATGCTGAATTTTCAGACTGCCGCTTCCCGCCAGCGAACGCAGGAACTCCAAAAATGGCGACAGGCCCATCCCCAATTGTCCAAGGGATGCCGCGAAATACTCTCCATGCTGGAAGGGGTGCAGACCGAATATTATACGCGCATTGTGGAAGAAGCTGAAGAAAAAGGGGAAGATATGGTCTATAGCGAATTTCTGTTCAATGAGTTTGTCGACCGATTCGGTCCCCGGCTCATGCACTTGAACGGATTGCTCCAGCTCCTGACCCAGCTTTCCTCCCCAGAGCCATAAAAGAAAAAGCAGCGACGCACACTACGCCGCTGCTTTTTTCAGAGTTTTTCGTTTCGCGGAAGGCTATTCCATTTTCGCTTTGGCCGCAACGCCGAGCAATTTGGAAATGACTGGCTCCACTTCCGCTCCCCACAGTTTGTACCCTGCCTCGTTCGGATGTACAAAGTCGGGCATGAGGGCTTTGGGAATGTCCCCTTTTTCATCCAGCCAGAGAGAATTGATGTCCAGCAGCGTGACATTTTTATAATCTTTGAAAATCTCCGGCAACATCGCGTTTGCCTTGCCCAGACGACCACGAATCGGATTGTCCGCTTTTTCCAGCGCCGGGAAAATGTTCAGGACGACAATCTGAATATTGGGATAGAGACTCTGCAATTTGTCGACGCAGGCCTGAATTCCCAACGCCACGTTTTCGGAGCAGTTTTCCCAATCGCCCCACAAACTGTTGATACCGATGAGCAGCATCGCCACTTTCGGTTCGATTTTGTCCATCGGTGCATCGTTCAGACGCCACAAAACGTGCTGTGTCTGGTCGCCGCCAAAGCCCATGTTGACATGTTTGCGGTCGCCGTAATAATACGCTTCCACCGCTTTTCCGGCACCATCCCAACCATGCGTGATGGAGTCGCCGATCAGGAGCAAATCCACATCTCCCTGCGCAATCCGTGCCTTGTTCGCCTCATGGCGGGCTTTCCACCAGGCATGCTCCATTTTGTGGGCAGGAACCAGCGTGCGCGGCAACGGTTTTTCCTCTGCCGAAATCCTTCCCGCAAGAATTCCCACGGCAAGCAGGGCAACCATCCCCAGAACGATTTTTTTCATAACAACCTCGATTCGTTTGTCAAAAACTATCTTCCGAACATCCACGATGTTCTCCTGCGTTTGATTATAAAACGCTTTCCACCCGTTGTCAACTGCTGGCAATCCATTTTCCCATCACACTGGCAGGCAAAAGCATGGCCAAAACGAGCAGCGACGCGGGAAGTCCGCACGAAACCAGCACGATTCCCGCATCCAGAAGAAAAATTGTGAAAATGACTTGCTTAACCATCCTCTGAACGCGCTGGGGAGAGTCGAAAATCGCCATGGTGCAGCGAAATGTCAGAAAAACCATCAGAAACATCACCAGAATCGACCACCGCCACGGTTCCGCCAGCAAAAGCGGTATCACCCACGCCGGATTCCACGCCGTCAGTTCCGAAACGTAGGGGTAAAAAAGTCCCAAGCCCCCCGCCATGACCAGGACGCTTCCGACGAGCCAGAGGGCGGCAGGTCGATCCTCCCCTTCCGTTTCCGCCCGCGCAAACCACGTCAAACCGAGGATATAGCAGGTGATTCCTGCCGGGATGCGCCAGAATGGGGCTGAAAAATCGAGGAATTCGGGAGCCAAACTCATCAGTGCCACCAAATTCAACCCACGGCAAAGTCCCATCAAAATCGGCCCCACGGGTGTGCTTTTCCACGAAGAATTGTACGCCAGGATACCGCCTGCCAACAGCGTCGCCGTCAGCACCGGATACCAGACACCTGCCAGCAACGACGCGGCCAGGAATCCGCACCACCCTCCCAACAGCAACCCGTATCCACCCACGCGAGCCGCCCCAAGCGGGATTTTCCCGGAAGGGATCGGACGCTCTGGACGCCACTGGCAATCTTCCGCGTAGTCATGCACATCGTTAAGCACCATTCCCGCCATGTACAAGGCCGCCGACCCCAATCCCGCCAGAAACATCCATTCCCACGGAAGGGAAAATAGCAGCGTCACCATCAGAACGTCCGCCACAATCGTAAACACATTCGGAAATCGCGCCAGTTTCAACCAATTCATCGTTACCTCATGATTTTTACGGTTTATCAAATCTTCACGGAAGCAAATGCCGATTCGATTTCCGCAATCTCTTCCGCGGAAAGTCGGACATCGCCCGCCGCAACGTTTTCCAGCACCTGGCGAGGAGTTCGCGCTCCACATAAAACGTTGGTTTTCGGGTACTTGGAAAACGTCCACGCAATGACCAGTTGAGCCTGCGTCAGACCATGTTTTTCCGCCAGGGGCTGCAATTGAGCCAGTTTTTCGTTGACTTGCCGACGACTTTCCGGGCTAAATCGTGGTTCGTGACTTCGGCGGTCTCCCTCGCCAAAAACCCGTTCGGGAGCCATTCTTCCGGTCAGCAACCCTCGACACAACGGCGAATAGGGCAAGAGCGTTATCTGCTCTTTTTTCGCTTTTTCCAGCAACCCGTTTTCTTCGATTTCCCGATCGAGCAGACTGTAACGTTCCTGAATCACCTCGACACGTCCCACTTTTTCGTACTCTTCCAGCGTGGCACACGTCGTATTGGAAACTCCCACCGCCCGGATTTTCCCCTCCTCTTTCAGTTTCATCATCGTTTCCATCGTCTCCGCCACACAGGAAGTCTCATCCTGCCAGTGCGTTTGAAGAAGGTCGATATAATCCGTCTGGAGCCGTCGGAGACTCTCCTCTACCTCCTTCCGAATCGACTCCGGGCGAAGGTACTTGTAAACGCGGTAATCGAAATGGTCGGCGGAACCTTCCCCTTTTTCGGTGGTGTAAAAGTGCAGAATCCCCTTCCCTTTCGGCCACTCCTCTTTCGTCCAGGCCAGGCCGCATTTGGTCGCAATCAGCACTTTTTCGCGGGGAAATCCCTCCAATGCCTTGGCGACAATCTCCTCCGACCTCCCGAAACCGTACACCGGAGCGGTATCAATCAGGTTGACTCCATGTTCCAATGCTGTGCGAATTGCCGCGACGGCCTCTTTTTCTTCCGTTCCGCCCCACATCCAGCCTCCCGCCGCCCATGTGCCCAGCGCGATGACCGAACCTTGCATTTCAGTCGTCCCAATCGTAACGTATTGCATTTTTTATCTCCTTGTAGTATAATAAAGTACTGGAGAGTCGCTTCATTTTCTGCCAAAGGGTCTCTCCGCACTCCTCATGAATAATCCATTAATTCATCAATTGTTCTATTATATCCTATTTTAACCATCAACACAAGGAATCCATCATGAAAATCATAGGTATCAACGGAAGTCCACGCCCCGAAGGAAATACCGCCATTTTGCTGCGGGAAGTTTTGCGGGCGGCTGCGGAAGACGGAATGGAGACGGAATTGGTACAACTTCGTGGCCCCCTCAGCGGTTGTATCGCGTGTGGGATGTGCCGGAAAAATCAGGATCGAAAGTGTGCGTTGAAAAACGATTCTGTCAACGAAATCATGGAGAAAGTCTTTCAATCCGACGCGGTTGTTTTCGGAACGCCTTCCTATTTTGCCAACATGACGGCCGAACTGAAAGCCTTCATCGACCGGCTCGGCTTTACCGCACTCTCCAACGGCGGACTCCTGGCACGCAAAGTCGGTGCCGGGGTGATTGCCCAGCGTCGCGGTGGCGATGTCCATATTCTGGACTCAATCAACCACATGATGCTCATGTCGCGGATGATCATTCCCGGCTCGACGTACTGGAACTTTGGATTTGGCCTGGAGCCGGGGGAGGTTGCCCAGGATGAAGAGGCCATGCGGAACATGCGTGATTTGGGACACACGATTGCCTGGCTGGTACAAGTCACGAAAAAGTAGAAAACATTTCTCTTAAACGTGGATTTCAAACCCTTTGCGTTGGGGACGTTGGAGGAACGATTTTGCGAGATCGTCCCCAACGATCGTTTCGGCAACCGGGTCCCAGATAAATTTCCGCTTTAGCCGTGCCGCAATGCCACACAAATGACAGACGGTCATGGCCTGGACGTGGCTGAAGGGGTCGGAGACGGTTAGGCCACCCTCCCGAATGCACTGATAGAAATTCGCCTTGTGCCAGGAGGGATTTTTTCCTTTGAAGAGCCGACGTTTGTCCTCTTCGGTGTACTGGTCCTGATCCCAGGCTTCTTCGATGGGTTGGCCGGTAATCCGTTCACGATTGACGAAAATACGCCCTTTTTCACCTTCCACCAGCAAGCCATTGTCCGCTTTATTCGTGATGATGAGCGTTGCCCCGGAAGCGAACGGACAGACGAACCGAAAGTCGATCGGCGTGTTGTAATACCGGTCGCTGCTGGGGATTCCGTCGTGAAAATCGACCGCGCAGACCGATTCCGTCCCATCCACCGAGAGTGGACCGCACCCTTTTTTGTCTTCCCGCAAAAGCCACAGGGCAATGTCGACGTGGTGAGCGCCCCAATCGGCAATCACGCCACTGGCATATTCAAACCAGTAGCGGAAGGTGCCGTGACAACGCTGGCGAATGTACTCTGTCCAGGGTGCCTGTCCCAGCCAGGTGTTCCAGTCGAGTTCCTCCGGGACGGGGGATGGCTCGAACGGGCCGCAAATATCTCTACTTCGGGGAGAGGTGGGCAGCCCGACCGTGACCGTATGGATTTTCCCCAGAATCCCCTTGTGAGCCATGTTGACCGCTCGCAGAAATCGCTGCGTATCGTCCCTTTGTTGCGTGCCGACCTGAAACGTTTTCCGGTATTTTTCACACGCTTTGCGAATGAGAAACCCTTCCTCCACCGTCAGCGTCAGTGGTTTCTGGCAGAACACATGTTTCCCGGCCTGGAGCGCTTCGATACAGATTTTGACGTGCCAGTGATCCGGCGTGGAGCAACTCACAACGTCCACATCGTCGCGATCCAGAATCCGGCGATAATCCGCGTAACAAAGTTCCGAAGGGGTCTGGAACTGTTTGGCCGCACTCTGAAGTCGTTGGGCATCCACGTCGCACAGCCCGACCAACTCGGCCAGATGTCGATGTCCCTGAACATCCGCACACCCCATTCCGCCCAACCCGATATGGGCAAAACGGAGCCGTTCGCTGGGAGCTTCTTCACCATGCAGCAGATTTGGCAAAAATGTGGGAATTCCTCCCAAAACGGCACCAGCGGCCAGAAAATAACGGCGGGAAAGGTTGGTTTTCATAATTTTTCTCCAAAATTGACAATAGGATAGACGACGCCACTTTCCATTGTCGGAAATGGGTGAACCATTCTCCTCTTTCAGAGGGTGGGTGGGCATTGTATCCCTTCTTGCCATGGTTCCCACTCCAACCCAACAAGTTGGAAACTCCAGCATGATTGGAAATCGGTCTTTCGGCCAGGTGGAACGTGGTTCTTTTTTTGCGTCGCGGTGCAACCACTGGAATTTTCGACTTTTTCTGTTATAATTCTGTAGTATTTCCTGTAAATTTTGAAGATTCCCTGTCGTAATGGAAGAAACCGATGTCGGAGCAGTTAAATCTTTTTGAAAACCCTGAAGATTCTATCCAGCGAGAAATGGAGACGCTGCGTGCCCAGCTTCGCCGTTATAATCGGATGTATTACGAAAGCGGAGGAGGGTCGGAAGTCAGCGATCTGGAATACGATCGGATGATGAAACGGCTCGAAACGTTGGAGGAGACGTATCCCGAACTGAAAACGCCGGACAGTCCGACGGTGCGTGTGGGCGGGGGGACGATCGATTCGTTGCCGGAAGTGGTGCATCGAACGGTGATGCTTTCCATTAAAAATGAGTACGAACCGGCAGGGGTGTTGAAATTTGCGGAGGATGTGGCGAAAAAACTGCCAGGGGAGACGGTTGAGTGGGTGATGGAGCTGAAAATCGACGGCGTGGCGATGGCGTTGATTTATGAGGAGGGGATTCTGGTGCAGGCGGTGACACGCGGCGACGGGCGAAAGGGGAACGATGTGACGCACAATGTCCGCACGATTCCCGACGTTCCGTTGCGGCTGGAGCAGGGCGACCCGCGATTTCCGATTCCGCCTCGTCTGGAAGTGCGTGGGGAAGTGTACATGACGAACGAAGGACTTTCGCACCTCAACGGAATTCAGAAAGCGGAGGGGAAAGAGCTTTACGCCAATCCCCGCAACGCGGCATCGGGGAGCGTTTTGCTGAAAGATGCCAAAATTTGTGCGTTGCGGCCTTTGAAGATGTTCTGTCACAGCGTGGGGGAAACGGAGTCGTTGCCGTGCAGGAATCACTGGGAGTTTCTCGAAGCGGTCCGCTCGTGGGGGCTGATTCCGACGCCGGATGTGCGGCTTTACCGGAATGTGGCGGAGGCGATTCAGTTTTGTGAAGAAAATCTGGAGTCACTTTTCGACTACGATTTTGAAGTGGACGGTTTTGTGTTGAAAGTCAACGATTTCGCACAACGTGAAAAAGTGGGACGGACACCGAAGTATCCGAAGTGGATGGTGGCGCTGAAATTCCAGAAGTACGAGGCCGTCACGCGGCTGCGGAATATTACGGTGCAGGTGGGAAAAACGGGGGTGATTACTCCCGTGGCGGAATTGGAGCCGGTGGAACTGGCGGGGACGGTCGTTTCCCGTTCGTCGCTGCACAACGCGGAGGAAATTCAGCGAAAAGATATCCGAATCGGCGATTACGTCGTCGTCGAAAAAGCGGGCAAAATCATTCCGCACATCGTTCGCAGTGAAATCCACCGTCGGGAAAAGGAGTTGTCCCCCTACGTTTTTCCCACGCAATGCCCGGTTTGTCACAGTCCGTTGGCACAGGATGAAGGGGGCGTTTACATTCGCTGCACCAATGCCCATTGTCCAGCACGTTGGAACGAGAAAATTCTCTATTTTTGTTCCCGCGACGCCATGAATATCAAAGGCCTGGGGGACAAACTGGGGCAACAGTTGATGGAAAAAGGGTTCGTGCGGACGTATGCCGACCTCTACCATCTTTCGGAACGTCGGGTGGAGATTCTCTCGCAACTGGAACGGGTGGGGGAGAAATTGCTGGGGAATTTGCTGGAGCAGATCGAACAGAGTAAGGGGCGGGGACTGGCACGCCTGCTCAATGCCCTCTCCATTCCTCACCTGGGAATCGAAACAGCCACCCTTCTGGCTCTCCGGTTCCAATCCATGCAGGCCTTGCAAAACGCGACGTTGGAAGCTATTTCCGCAGTGGATGGCGTTGGGGAAATCATTGCTCAAAGTGTCTGGAAATTCCTGCATTCGGAAGAAGGGGAAAAAATTCTCACAGAACTGGCAGCGGTGGGGGTGAACATGGATTTTGTCGATGAATTTGGACGTCTGGCAGCCTTGCACGCGGCTCAGGAAACGTTGCCACTGACCAGCAAAACGGTGGTGGTGACGGGGAAACTGGAACGTTTTACGCGGGAGGAAATCGAAGCTCGGATTCGGCAGTTGGGTGGCAAAGCGGCCTCCAGCGTCTCCTCCAAAACCTGTTTCGTCGTGGCAGGCAAAGATGCGGGAAGTAAACGTACCAAAGCGGAACAATTAGGAATCCCGATTCTTACCGAAGAAGCTTTTTTGGAAACGTATTCCTGATAACCGCCGTACTCCCTCCCATGAATTTCGAGCCATGTCGGCAAAAAACGCTGAAAACTTGAGAGAATTTTGGAAAATTACCCAAATTGCTCTTGGAAAAAAACGTTTTTTTTGCTAAATTCCTCTCGAATCATTCAATTTCAGGAGGAGAAGGAAAAATGTGGAAAAAAACGACTCTGTGGCTGATGGTTTTCAGCCTGATTCTGATTGCGGGAAAAACTTTGGCGGCCACCCAGGAAACGTATCCCTATAAGCTGACACCGCAACAAGGCCCCTGGCTCGTCATGGCGAAGGTGTTTGCGGATGAAAATGTGAGCGAAGCCCGTCGGCAGGCGATGGAACTGGCGAAAGAGCTGCGGGAAGAGTACCGTATGAGTGCTTACATTTACGAAAAAGTGAACCCGGAAGGGGAGATGATGGAAGGGCGGCCGTACTGGGTTGTCGATGAGGATGATCCCACCGTGCAGCCTGTCACGTCGAACAAATATCGCTATCTGAATCCGACGACACGTGCGGAATTTGCGGTATTGGTGGGAGATTTCCCGGCACTGGAAGATAGTCGGGCAACGAAAATGCTGGAAAAGGTTCGCCATCTCCAGCCGAAATGCCTGAAAAGCAACGCGGAAACGCACCCGCTTCTGGGAATGGCTGGCACGCAGACACCACTTCCGTTGAGTCGAGCATTTGTCGTGGCCAACCCGCTGTTGCCGAAGGAATATTTCGTTTCGTCCGGGCTGGACCCAGTCGTGCTGGCCGCGAACAAGGATATTAAAAAGCACTCTCTGCTCGACTGTCCCGGCACGTATTCCGTGCAAGTGGCTGTTTTGAAAGGAATTACGACACTGGATCAACAGAAAATTGCGGAAATCAAACGGAATGAGAATCGATCGTTTTCCGTGAAGGGACAGACGTTGGCCGACGCGGATGCCAAAGCGGTCATTTTGTGCGAGGAACTCCGCAAACGAGGTTACGAAGCGTACGTTTTCCGGGATCACTACGCCAGTATCGTCACCATCGGCAGTTTCGATACCATCGGCTCTCACCAGAATGGGGAATTCGTTCTGGTTCCGCAGATTACGGAAATTTTCAAGACATTCAGCGCCACCTGCGACCCGTCTCAAGGCCTGGCGGGAATCAAGAGGAAGGTGATTCAGGAAATTCCGGCCAAAAATGGTGCCAAAGTCCGAAGTCGGAACTCTCACCGCATTGCGTTCGACGTCACGCCGAAAATCATCATGGTTCCCCGCCGTCCTGTCGTCAACAGTGGTTTTTCCTTTGCGGGAAAATAATTCTCACAAACCTACTTCCCGAAGTGGAAAGAGTCCCTCCTCCGTTTTTAAGGCTCTTTCCACTTTTTTTATGCTCACTCCGGCAGAGTTGCAACGTTACCATCCGCTTTTTTACCCAGATAACTGTGAACGAGAGGGTCGATGGCGTAGGTGATTCGGTGTACGGAACCGTCGCATAAAGCCATGCCGAACGAGCCGGAATGGGAGCTGCCGAAAACGAGTGTGTTCGACAGTCCGATACGATCCTGCAACGGGCGGTATTGGCCTGTGGAGGTGTATTGGCATTTTCGCAGACGGTCGTTATCGGCTCCTGTCCAGGCGGTGTGGTCGTCGCCATCCTCCCGACCATCGGTGTATTTGTCCGCACGCAGGAATTTCTCTCCAATCAGATACGTGTTGGAGGTGCCATCGCGGATTTCCGACAAAGGAACGAAACTGCGGGGATAAATCGTTCCTGTTTCGTAGGTGGCGGGCGTCCGATCGTTGTTGTACTCTGAACGAATGGTGGAGTAGTCGCCGTACCAGACGTTGTACGTGTCCCCCGAATTGGCGGCATAGTCGTTTTTACTGCTGAGCGTCACTTCACTCCGATTGCAGTTGGCACTGGTCGCATTGTTCAGAGGATACGCAATTGCCGGACGACGGGAAGGGCAATAGAACGTGGAGACTGGTTGACGCATTCGTTCGGTCGCCCCTTCTTTCTGCGTATCGTTGATTTCCCAGATACCATCCTGTCCCAGTCCCCATAATGCCTGTTGTTCCAGGAATGGCAGGAGCGAGTAAGCCCAACTGCCACACTGATACCGAAAACCGAGGTCGGGGTCCCCTTCCCACGGCCAAACCCACCCACTCGACGGCAATGCCCGTTGGGTCGATTCGTGATTGAGGCACGCCAGGGCCTGTTGCCGCAGATGGTTGTTGCACTGCATTTGACGGGCGGCCTCACGAGCCTGCTGGACGGCGGGCAGAAGCAGCCCCACCAACATTCCGATGATGGCAATCACCACCAGAAGTTCCACCAAAGTAAACGCTTTTTTACGGTTCATCCGACTTTCCTTGCGACGGGGGTAAAAAGGCTCTTTTTCAGAAAGAAAACGGTTCCGAAAAGCAGCAAGCACCACGTGGCTGGCTCAGGAACCTGGGAAGGTTGGTACAGCATGGCATTGGTGCCAAATTCGGTGTTAAACGCGGACAAATCCCAAATCAGAGAATTCATATCCCCCATGTCCAACAACGAAAGAACGAGAGAGGATGGGGAGGTACCCTCGGTGACGGCCAGACTTTCGTTCTTCTCGTCCAGCCAGCCCAATAAATCGTTGAACAGGTCTCCCTCCAGATTCGTGTAAAGGATCAGCGAATCTCCCGTCGGTTCCAGAGCGCCGAAAATACCTTCGGAAGGGAGGTCGTTTTTCAGGCTGGCGTTGAGGTCTCCGTCCAAAATACTCAAGTCGTACAGATTGCTGGAAGTGCTTTTCGGGGCAGCACTTACGCCGCCATCGATGAGGGTATAAACTGCGTTTGAATCGGCAAATTGGATTCCCTCCACATCGACCGCGACGGTGCCGTAATACTGGAGCGTTGCCGCCGTTCCCGAATTCGTGATTCCCGCCACCAGATTTTCGTTTGCATCCCGATACGTCAACGCCTTCCCGGAATTTTGCAGAAACGTGATTTTGGACGTCTCCGACCCCATGGAAAGACTGCCCACTTTCACCACACCGCCGGAGATGGTGAGCAGCCCGGTCGAGATCGTCGTATTTCCCACACTGAGTCTTCCTGTCAGATTGAGTGTTCCGCCGGAAATTTCCGCAACTCCCGTGGCATTGGGGGACCCCGTAGCATTTCCCCGGCCCAGATACATACAATCTCCGGTAGAAGTGACATTCACGGTTCCGCCCGATTGAATGTAGTAACCAGTTCCCACAGAACGATTTCCGACATTGAAAAAGCTGCTCACAGTAACCGTTCCGTTGCGAACTTCAAACGTGCCGTCTCCATCTGAATCGTGAGCAATTTGGACATGACCTGCGCTAAACTGTGCACTGGTTCCATTGATTAAAATCGTACTCCCACCACGGGGTAGTTCACCGGTTTGCAAAGAAACGCAGGCCGGTTTTTTTGTGCGCAC
>JAUNBF010000134.1 GCA_030527185.1 Planctomycetia bacterium
CGTCCAAGGTGCCGCAAGTAGCTGACAGGCAAGGAGCGGGAACACTCCTGTTCCCTAGAGTTTAATTTCGTTTCGGGGAGCAGGAGTGCTCCCGATCCACAAAAGAAAGGAGAATCAATGAGTGAAGAAACACGGCATAAATTTTTAGGCGTGATGGCGTTTTTGACGGCTTTGGTTTTGCTTTGGTGGGTCTGTTCGAGCATTGCGGAGGGGGCGGAGAGGATTCGGGCGGAGGTGTATTTCGGGGAAGATTTTTTTCCACGGGAACAACGTGAAGCGTATGAAAATTCAAGCGGTTCGTGCGTTTACATGAGCGTGGCGGCGGCGGGGATTTACCAGAACGTGCCGCTTGCGTGGACGTTGCCGTGGGATACGGAGTATGGGGAGGCTTGCCGAGGTGGAAGTACGCCGACGCGATTTGAGCGAGACGCGAAAAGTCGCGGTTTGCTGGCACTTTCGGTAACGGGCACCCAAACGTATGACTGGATGAAGTGGGGCATTCGCAACGGGCGGTGGGTGGCGATTGGTGCTGGGCGGCAACATTTCCAGACGTTGGTTGGACACAACCCCGAAAACGACACGTGGGATGTCTGGAATTGCAACGACTACCACGTTGTCACTCGCTACACCGACGCGGAATTCCGGCGGCTCCACGAAGCGTGCGGCCACTGGTGCATTTTGCTCCTTGATTACCCATCCATGCCACGCCCGAAGGAAATGAACGTTATCGAAAAAGAAGAAGAGGAAAAGAAATGAGATGGAATCGAAAAAAAACGGTGATTTTGGCGGTGCTGTTCGGGCTGCTCATCGGGTCAGACAGCTTTGGACAAAGATACTGGCGGACGAATGTGATGCCCAAACAGACGACAACACCGGTAACGAATTGTGTGGATGGGAGTTGTCCGACAACGGAAAAAGTGGCTCTGAAAGTGGAGGAGGAAAAGACGCAACCGGTTGTAAAATCGGAAGTTGCGGAAAGTGTTGTCGACAGTGCGACCGGTTTGGAATCCAGTGTTTCGGACGGTGAGACCGAACCCGTGTTTACACAAACGGAAAGCATTGATCCGATGCGGGCGGAGTGCCTTTTGCGTGGGAACGCGGTGGTGGATACCAGCAATCTTTACGCGATGGGGAATAATTTGGTGTGGGCGGCCAGTTTGCCGGAGGACGACAGTGGGAAATTTACGTGTCTGCTGTTCCATCGTTCGGGCGACGCGGAAAGTAAAGCACTTTGGGAGGCGTGGAAAAAAACGGAGAAATTGCGGGTTATGGCCGACCCACTTGTGCACGAATCAAAAGCCACAAAGTGCCATTTTTCAACGGTTAACGTCGACGACGTGACACAGCAAGACATAGTAAAAAAGTATCACGTTGGGCGGACACCGTGCGTGATTGTGTTGTCGCCGGCACGGTCGGAGGAGGGGATTCCTTCCCATACAATGATCTGCCGCCTGGAAGGTTATGATGGGCAGCCGGAAGCGTATGCGGACAAGTTGTTGCTAGCATTTCGCAACGGGCTAACGGAGGTCTTGCAAGAAGGCGTACGGGCAGGTAGGATAAATCCTAACATCCCAACTATCAAGACGTTAGAACGCGATGAAATCACACCGCAGGCTGGTTTGGATGTCAAAATTGTTGTTCCGGAAGAACTGTCACAATCGGTCGATTCATTAGGTGAAAAACTCCTCCACGCCGTTTATATAGTTATTGCCTGCCTTTTCCTCTTATTCGGCCTTATCCCCTTGATAATCAAGGGTTTACCGATAGTTTGTCAGTGCTTTTCATCAGTGTGGGACTGGTACAAAAATATCCTTTCCCCCACGAAACCCGCAACCGAAGACGCAAACGCTCACGCGGCAATCATGGCCGCACTGCTGGCGAAAATCGAACAGTTAGAGTCCAAATTTGACAAACCCGAAACACCAGAACCAGCGAAGGAGTAAAGATATGCCAATATGTGGAAAACCGTGTGAAGTGTTTAATTTTGTGGAGTGGGAGCACTCTTGCTCCCCGAAACTAAAATTAACTTCTGGGAACAAGAGTGTTCCCGCTCCTTTTTTGGGGAACAAGAGTGTTTCCGCTCCTTTTTTGGGGAACAAGAGTGTTTCCGCTCCTGAGAAGATTAACCCTATGAAAATAAGGAGTTTACAACATGCTACAATGGCTTGAAAACATCTGGAACTTGCGGAACATTTTCGACAAGTACCTCCCGATCGTACGACTTTTACAAAATCGTCTTCCCGAAATTTTGAACGAACTCGACCAACTGCGGATGGAAATTCAGCAGTTGAAAAAAACCTCCCAAACGGCTCAGGAATGTTCAGAAGTACTTGAAAATAAGGAGTAACGTTGTATCCTAATCCTTATAATGTCCCCGACAAGAGAGGATGAGGATTTCCCTGTTTTCATTCAAGCGGTAAATGAGACGATGTTCATGGTCAATACGGCGGCTCCATGCCCGGGTATGTTTCAGTGCTTCCGGCTTTCCAATCCCGGTTTCAGGGCCGTTGCGTTGAATATCCTTAATCAGTTCGTGGATTTTTCGGACTATTTTTCGATTTTCCTGAACCCATTCCATCAGTTGCTCATACGCGGATTGGGTGAAAATGTAATTCATATTGCAAGACCTTCCAATTCCTCGTCGGAAACGAGAACGACCTTCCCATCCTCCAATTCCTTCATGGATTTATCCAACATGGCAAGATACTGGGCGTTTTGGATCGCTTTTTCCATCTGGTTCAAGCGTCGTAAACTGATAATCGCGGCATTTTCCCCATTTTTTCGAGTGATGACGACCGTCCCATCCTCCCGTGTGACACGCTGTAAAACCTGCCGCAAATTTTTTCGGGCATCCGAGATATTCAAAACTTCCAACATTTTCAACCTCCTTTGACATGACGAAATGTACAAACTATTGTACCACAACAGATAAAATTTAGCAAGACTATAAAAATTTTTTGGGAATAAAATTAAAAATGAGTGATTACGCACGAGGCCGGGAACGGCCATTTTGGGTGGGAGTGGATTTTGACGGAACCTGCGTGATTCCGGGGGACGTGTATCCCGAAATCATCGGCGATATGCCGGGTGCGGTGGCGGCCTTGCGGGAAATTTGGAAGGCGGGCGGGACGTTGTTGTTGGTGACGAGCCGGGAAGGGGAGGATTTGAAGGAGGCGGTGGTTTGGTTTGAAAAGCATAAAATCCCCTTGGCTGCGGTCAACGAAAATCCTCACGATTTCTGGCAGGGACATCGGAAAATTTACTGCGACATCCTCATTGACGACCGATCCGTTGGATTTCCAAACAAAGATAGCAAGGGTGCGGATTGGGAAACCATCCTCAGCCTGGTTCTCCGTGCCATGGCAGATTTTCGCGTCCAAAAAGTTCGCTCCGCCATGCAAAAGGGGAGCGGTTAAACCCAAACATCCTTCAGCGTCAGTTGTTCGGGCTGGATGCCCAGAGCCACGGCGATTTTTTCGAGGGTTTCGGCATGATTTTTTTCGGAGTTTTCCATTTGTGACCAGGCACTTTGCGATACACCGATTGCCGCAGCCAGTTCCTTTTGCGTTTTGCCCAGATAAATACGCCAGGCTCGAATCAACGGAACGCCTTCCAACAGATGTTTTTCCGCTACGTCAAGGGGAATGGAAACTTTTTCATCCCGTTTTTGAGCAATGGTCAAACGTCGCCGCATTTGCCTGTACTCCTCGTAAGGAAGTACCGCAAAAACAGGTTTTCCATTCGATTTTATGATTTGAGTTGACATACGAACCTCCTTTAATATGTTCGTCCGTCCCGTTTTTTAATAGCCCCCACCAAAACAACCTGCACAATTCCTTCCGGCAAAACGTCAAACAAAACGCGATAATTCCCTATTCGTAATCGGTGGCTGTAAGTATGATTCACCAAAACTTTCACATCACCCCATGTTTCCGAATTTTCCAAAAGCCGAATTCCGCGAAAAATCCGAATTTGAGTTTCCCTTGGGATTTTTCGCAATTGTTTAACGGCCTTTTTGGTCAATTCCACATGGTATTTCATGATCCACCCTTCATAACTTTTATAAGTATAGCATAATAAGTAAAAAAGTCAATAAAAAAACTTAAAAAATTAGTAAAAACCTTCCAAAAACTTATATTTCACAATCCAGGAAAACCATGGCACAGCGTTTGGCGAAACAAGTCCGAAGGGCGTTTGAAAAACTTTTGGCGACGGATGGGGTGAAGATACAGTACGTTCGTGGGGAAAAGACCTGGGATTTGACGGCACTGCGGGACGTGGTGGGGATTCAGGCAGAAGATGCCGCGAAAATGTCGCTCCAACGGGAAACCATTGTCTGGGCGGTTTTGGCGGATGGTTTGACCTGCGAAACCATACGAATCTGGCCGCAGGTGGGAGACAGGATACTTTTCGACGAAGAGACGTTTGAAGTCGTCAACGGAACTAACAACCGACCCTGGGATATGGACGAAGCGGATCGCCAAATCCTCACCATCTTTTCCCAGGCGGTGCGTTCCTCAACCGGGTAAAAATTCAGGAAAACGCTCCTTTTAATTATCAATTATCAATTATACTCCTTCCATTTTGAATTTCAGGAAAACGTGATGGTAATTTTTTTCCCCAGTCCGGCGGCCAAACGTTTCAAAAACGCGATGGAGGGATTGGCGTTGCCACCTTCCACACGGGCTATACAACTTTGGCTCGTGCCGATTTTTTCCGCCAGTTCCGCCTGCGTCATGTTTTGCTCCAGCCGGGCGGCAATGGTTTGGCGGATGATCGAAAATTCCGGCTCCAATTCGTCGTAAGCCTTTTTCACCTCCGGGTTTTGCAACATTTTTTTACGAAATGCTCGATATTCATTCATGATTTTCCTCGTAATCCTTTTTATATCGTTTGGCTTTTTGGAGTTCCTCCGACGGGGTTTTTTGTGTTTTTTTAACAAAACCATGGGTCAAAACGATTTTATTACCATCAAAAAAGAAATAAAATACCCGCGAAATTCCGCCACTGGCTTTACTCCGAAGTTCGTAAATCCCATCCTCCAGGTACTTTACATAAGGCATGGAAACCTGATGACCATAACTTTCCAGAAGGTCCAGCCCTTGAAGTACCTTGGCGGCCAAAAAAGGGTTCCGTTTTTCCAGGGACGAAAGGAATTCCTGAACTGGCTTACGGCCATTGGAACGGGTATAAAATTGCAATTCATAAGGCATGGTAGCGGATATTTATTTCCTTCAGGAAAACGTGATGGTAATTTTTTTCCCCAGTCCGGCAGCCAAACGTTTCAAAAACGCGATGGAGGGATTGGCGTTGCCACCTTCCACACGGGCTATACAACTTTGGCTCGTGCCGACTTTTTCCGCCAGTTCCGCCTGCGTCATATTTTGCTCCAGCCGGGCGGCAATGGTTTGGCGGATGATCGAAAATTCCGGTTCCAATTCGTCGTAAGCCTTTTTCACCTCCGGGTTTTGCAACCATTCCTTTCGGTCCTCATTATAAGTCGGCATGATTTTCCCCCATTGGGTTTGGCGTAATATTCAATTTCGTAACTCATTTTGTAATTATATCACATATAGGATAAATTGTCAAGAAGGAATCCCCTCCCAGAGGTAGGGGCTTGGAAGTGGAAAATTATCAATTATCAATTAAAATGAGTGTATTTACAGATTGTATGGAGAGTTTCCTTCGGGAATTGCGGGGCGTGGCGGAGGAATGGGGTTGCGCGG
>JAUNBF010000045.1 GCA_030527185.1 Planctomycetia bacterium
TTATCAATTATCAATTGTACCCGTTTGGGAAGTTCCTCGTAGGAAAAAAGGCGATGGTACTCCATCAGACCGGAAATGGCTCCGGACTGGTAGATTTTGCGGTGGGACTCCTCCAAAACGGCTAATGGATTCAGGCCGCCTACGACAATTGCTCCCATCCGGCCTTCGCTGACCGGAATGTCCAGAATGGGCTGATTCGGAAGTCCAATCTTCAGAAAACCGCCCAGGCCAACCTGTTTGAGACGTTCCAGAAGACGCTCCACATGCTGTCGGCTTTCGCCCGGCAACTCCCGAAATGCCGCCCCGATGATGCCGTTGCCATTTCGCAGAACGCCGAGGTTGTTCGTCATCCCGGCTCGAATGAAAATTTCCAATGGATCAATCGTCGTCGCGTCGTAATTGATGATTTCCGCAAATCGAATCGGACGTTCGTTCCGCAATTCCAACAATCCGCTGAATCGCGACGCAATCGGAATCCCATGTTTCAGCAAAACGCCATTGAGCGTAATCGAACAGACGGTGCAAAAACCGACAAATCCTTTCGGAACGTGGATTTCACCGAACGTTTCTCCCGGTGACAAGAGCGAAACAAGCCGTCCCATGCCGTAGCCATGCTCGAACACTTCGCACAACGTCTCGACCGAATCGGCAAACTCGTCCAACGGCAAAAGCGACGTGTTCACCACCACGCCACCCGAACATGTCGGCAAATCGAACGTCATCCGATACGTCATCTGGTCGATTTTGGCCGAAAGATAACCGAGCCGATTGACCACCTCCAACCCCTGCAATTCGCGAAGCCCTTCCGGCGTAATCGTTCGTCCTTTCCGACCATGCGGAATCGTCCAGCCTTGCTTGTCCATACTCTGGAGATACAGTCGGACAGACCGTTCGCTCCAATGGATTCCCGCCGTTGCCAGAATGTCCATCATCCGGGCGGAGGTCAGAGGTTTCTCCTCTTCTTTCAGCACTCGCAAAAGAGCAATTTTCTTCGGGTCTTTTCTTGGCATGAAAAATACTTTAAAAAATAAAAAACACCCCAATCCATAAACGTCTCTACCCAGGACTTGAGCCTTCCTTCAGCAGATATTCCACCCGGGTAAGAATCTGCTGGTGCAGTTCCTCCACACCTTGTGAGGCGGGCACAACCCAGATACTGCCCTCCGAACGACAGGCCTCGGCCAAAAAACCTTCCCGTACCTGTTCGTGAAACAACGCCGACTCCGACTCCAGCCGATCCGGCTCTCCGCAACGCCGCCGTCGAGCCTCTTCTATCGGCAAATCAAGCAGAATTGTCAAATCCGGTTGTAGATTCCCCGTTGCAATTCGCCCAATTTCCCGCAGCGAATCAATCTCCAAACCACCCGCGTAACCCTGATAAACAATACTGGAGAGCAAAAATCGATCGGCCAGAACCACCTCTCCGCGTGCCAGTGCAGGACGAATCACTTCGCTGGTCACCTGAGCGCGGGCGGCCATAAAAAGAAGCAGCTCGCTCATCCGATCAATCGACAACGAACGTTCATGCAGCAAAATCTGTCGAATCGCCTCTCCCAAACGGGTACTTCCCGGTTCCCGACAGACCGTCACGCGATACCCCCGCTTCTGCAAATCTTGCTGAAGGAGCGACAGTTGGGTACTTTTCCCCACTCCATCGCCACCTTCCATCACGATAAACATCCTTCCGCTTCCTTCCAAAGCACTTCTAAAAACATTTCCTCTTTTTATTCTTCCTATTTATCCCGGCGATAATCCCCGTTTCCAGTCTCCGCCGAGAAAAACGTAAGAATGGAAATATCCGCGTCTTCCGCGTAATCTGCGGATAAATATTAATGTTGGAAGCTGTTGAAATTACTGGATTTATCCAAAAACCTTTCCAAAAAATTCGTTTTTCCCCACTTCCTTTTTTTGTCCGCAGATTACGCAGAAGACGCAGATGATTTTACTTCCATCTCTAATCCTCTGCGGAAAATTTTCTACGCTGCCAAATTCTATAAAAAATTTTCTTCTTTTTCCCTAAATTTATCTCGATAATCCCTGTTTCCATTATCCGCGGATAATTCTTAACGGTGGCAAATAAATTCTGGAAATGCTCTAAATCATCCACGCTCGAATCAGTCCGGGAGCCACAAACCGCTCTTTCCCTCCCCGGTATTTTCCGAGGGAGCGTCCGGCGTCCAGAGTTTCGGAGTCGCGGGCGCAGCATTTCCCGCAGCGGCAACGGGCATTGGAGGGGCGACAGGTGAACTCTCCGGCGACATCAGGTGATAAAGCGAACTCTCCAACTGCGTCACGTATTGCTGAATATCGGTATTTTTCTTATGTTCCTGACGAATATGCCGAATCAGACGCAAAACGGTCTCCAGTTTCCCCGATTCCATCGCGTGATTCAGTTCCAGTACATCCAAAACCACCTCATCCAAACCTTCCTTTTCGCAAAGTACACGTCCCTGCTGAATCCATTCGTCCACCTTTTCCGATGTGGGATACATCCGAATGAGCATCATCCACGCTTCCACTCGCAGGGATGCCTGCAAACCTTCCCGTCGAGCCACCGCTTCCAGAAAGGGTACCGGAACATCGTTCAGGCGGTAAATCGTCGCTTTCAGAAGAAGCCGTTCCAGAACCGGTTCCGCCCAGTCGGGAGATTGCAACTGGTCGTAAAACAGCGGCGAAAGCGTCCACGAATCCTCCTCCAAAATCGACGGCATGGCAGGCAACCCCAATCGTTCCCGCAGAAGATTCAGGCAATTTCGATCCAGACCTTCCCGCCGCGCAATGAATTTCACAAAGTAGAGAACCGCTTCCACGCGAATCCGATATTCCGGCTTTTTCGCGGCCACTTCCATCGACTGTCGATCCAAAACGCCCAACGGAAAATGAATCCAGTGGTTCAGAAGGACGTTTTGGAAATGCGCATTTCGCCATTGCTGAATCTCCTCCATCGTCGCTTCGCGGGGGATGTTGATACGGCGAACAAACGAATCGACCGAAACGGAAACGCGATTCACTTTCTGAATTTTCGGCTCTCCCACAAGATAATCCTGGAACGAGGCCTCGATTTCTTCCCGCGTGTAAGCCACACTGCTTTGCAGCACATTGATGATTTCCAACCGTGGCTCCTTGTCGGTCTGGCGACCCCACAGCAGCACCGTGCCTGTCACCACCGGAATGTTTTCAATGTCCATTTCCTTCCACGATAACCGACGTGGCGAATCGTAAAGCTCAAACGCGGCCAACAGTCCTTCCAGATGTTGTCCGTGGACGGTCGGGTCGGGAATCTGCTGAAAAACCAGATTCGACAAAAGCGACTTCATCACGCCATCCGTTTCGGTCAGCGTATACTGAATCGAGCAGACATCCAGAGCATCCTCCAGAGGATACGGCTTGAGGAATCCCAACCGAATCTGAATTTCCAACGCCTCGTAAAACGGAATCTCCGTAAAGGAGAGGTATTTTTTCCAATATTCCTGCGCCTTGCACAAGTCGCAGCGCCATTCCGACAAAACGGCCAGATTGAACCAGACGGTCGGATTTTCCGCCACTTCCGGTTGTTCTGCCACCAGCGTTTCATAAGCCTCGACCGCCTCCGTCCAGTGGACTTTCAAAGCTCGCTGGCGTATTTCCTCAAACGGACCCTGCCACGCGACTCCCGAAGGGGCACTTTTCAGGGACAACCCCGTCCGCAAACAGAGCGGAACCGTCGTTTCGCCGTAAAACGATTGCAGCATTCGCGCCACCATCCGCAACTGCGGCGTTTCTCCCTCAATCGAAAGAAGAAGCGTCATCCACGCAATGGCCGACTCATAAAGCCCGGTTGCCAAAAATGCTCGCACAAAAAAGGGCATCTTGTCCAGCACCTGTTCGTAAAGCGTCGATTGGCTGTTGCAGAACGCCTGTTCCAGACGACGTACCACTTCCCGCATCACGTTCTGGAAGTCCTCACGATACTGCTGGGAAATGGTCGCTTTTTGGAGAACGTCCTGGGAACGCGACGCTTCCACAAACTTTTTCTGCTCTTCCGTCAGATAAATGGCGGCCGATTCCGCCAACGCAATCGGATTGTCGGGATAGAGTTCGTAGAACCGTTTGGCGGTCTCGGACCATATCTCCGTCTGGGCGGAGGCTCCCAGCACCCCGCAACGCAATGCCAGCAAACAGGCTCGATCCGCGTCTTTCTCCAAAAGCTGGTCGATATAATTCAGGCACGCGGCATACTGTTCCGCGTCGAGTAATTTGTAAATCTTTTTGAAATCTTCCATCCGATTGGCACAACAAAACTTAATCTTCTTTCCTGTACCACCCGGACAATAGGAATAAGCGTCCATATTTTTCATGAAATAACCCCGGCATGTCAGCAAGTTGTTTTCCAGCGACTCGACTGGTCGCCACACATTCATTCACTCTGTCCATTATACCACACTTTCTTCAATTCCGTAGGGGCGGTGAATGGTTTTTTTTCCTTCTTTTCATACACGCTTTTCCAAATCTTTCCCTCCTGCGCTTGAGTTTTTTAGACTCACTCCCCATCTTCCAGAGGGGTGGCGGGCGTGCAACGGTCGGTGTGGGTGGGATACCACTTCCCCGGAACTCTGGAGTTGCGTCCCCCCGCGTTGACCGCTCTCAAGGTCGGAAAATCCACGGCTGTTTTCCACTTCCTGAAGTCTTCCCTGAGGAAATGGAATTCCTAAAATCCGCGGAAGATTTCTGGAAATGGCACGTTCCCAAGTGCCTGAGAGAAAATACTGAGGGTTGGGGAATAAAATATTTTCCCCCAATCTCTTGAAAAAAAGTCCGTTTTCCTGTAAAATGAAGTGATGTGTCAGGTAGTTGCCGGGACTGGTAACAGGCTCACCGCCGTAACCACCGGGAATGGCATGGGGGCTTGCACTTTTTCCACGGCCTGGGTAAAATCAGCGAACTGTGGAAAAGAGAATCCATAAAAACGTAAAATATCCGTGAGACAAATTTTCATGAACGATTTTCCATCCAGCGAACCTGCTTCCGTTTCTCCCCAGACCTTTCGTTTGGGATCGGTGCCCTATTTGAATGCAGCACCTCTCACCTGGCGGCTGGAGGAAATCGCGGCAGAAAATCAGGTAACGTTCCTCCGGGAAAATGCCATTCCCTCTCTTTTGGCTAAAAAACTGGTGGCCGGGGAATATGACGTGGCGTTGATTCCCGTGGCGGAAGCTCTTCGTCACTCGGAACTGGTGCAGGTTTCCGATGTCTGCATTGCCAGCGAAGGCGCGGTGGGGAGCGTGAAGCTGTTAAGTCGCCAGCCGTTGGGGCAGATTCAGACGATTGCCCTGGATGAAGCCTCACGAAGCAGTGCCGCCATGACGCTGATCTATCTTCACGAACGAATCAAGAATTTTCCTCAGGCCGTCCCCTTGAAATGGTCGGAACTTCTTCCCGAAGCGTCTGAAAATATCGATTTTTCCGACAGTCATTTTCTCCGTGCCCTGGGAGAATCACTTGCGGCACGGGAAATCGACGCGATCCTGCTCATCGGCGACGTGGCCTTGAAAATTCCCCACCAGGTTCCCTCCTTCCCGTATCAGATCGATATGGGACAGGCCTGGACGCAATGGATTGGTCTGCCATTTGTCTATGCCAGTTGGTTTACCCGCCGAGACGTTGATGGGGAGCGACTTTCGTGGATTTTTAACGAAGCCCGCCGTGCCAGCCAGGTGGAGATGGATATTCTTATTCTGCACGAGGCAATGAAAAACCATCTTCCGCTCGATCTTTGCTACGACTATTTGAACTTTAAAATTCGTTACCGACTGGGAGGTCGAGAGCGTCGCGGCGTGGAAGTTTTTGGGAAGATGGCTCAAAAATATGGCCTGATTCCTCTAGGGGCAGGGTTGGAATTCGAGGCCAATCGAAAACGTTTTGCTCATAACAGTTCCCAGGGATCGTGATATCTGTCGTAGGTGGGGTCATCCTTTTCCAGGATTCTTCGATAGATATTCCTGATTTTTTCCATCCTGTCCTCCATCGTAAATTCGGTGGAGACGGTATAACGACCGTTGAGAGCAAGCATTTCCCGATAATCCTTCTCCCGATAGAGCGTTTTGATCATCTGCTCCAGTTCCTCGTCTTTGTCGGGGGTGACGAGAATGCCATTATAACCATTGACAATCAAATTGGGTATGCCCGCAATACGTGTGGAAATAACCGGCACCTCCAGCGCCATCGCTTCCAGAAGAACATTCGGCAAACCTTCCCGGAAACTGTTGAGGACGAACGCGTCCAGCCCCTGGAAAAAGTCCAGAACATCTTCGCGATAGCCAATCAAATGGATAAATTCCGAAACGCCCAAATGATCAATCTGTCTTTGCAACGATTCCCGCAGTGGTCCTTCGCCGGCAATGTAAAGCGAAATCGGATTGCCTTCCAGAATCAGCTTCCCGACCGCACGAATCAATCCAGCAAAATTCTTTTCAGGCGAAAGTCTCCCCATACTTCCCACTACCAGCCGCTTGAGAGGAAAATGCCATCTTTTCTTGGCTTTCTCCAACGACATCGTGCGGGAATACTGGTAAACGTCGATGCCATTCTCCAGGAGGGAACATTGACTCGAAGGGATGCCCAGTTTCAGGCAACTTGTATAAAGGTCCTGAGAAACACAGAAAACATAATCATAATGCTTCAGGCACCACCGATCCAAAGCATAATAAATCGGGGTTTTCCACGTCCGATGAACCCATCCATGGACGGTCGAAATCAATTTCATGGGATAGTATCGTCGCAAGTAGAGTCCCAGAAAGTTGCTCTTGTAATCGTGCCCGTGCCAGAACGTTACCTGATTTTCACGGCATATCTGGAGCATTCGCCGAACCACCTGCCAGTCAAACGCTCCTCGATCTTCCACCCCAATCAACGGACAATCCAATTCCGCCGCCCGTTTTTTCAACCATGGAAAACCTGGGTCGTCGGGCGAATACATATACGCACACAACGTTTTAAAACCATAACGTGTCATGTAACGCGGCGTATTGAGAATCGTTTTTTCAGGGCCGCCTCCATTTCCTGTCACCACACGAGTCTCCAAAACCACCGCCAAAGGAGGTACGGAACGGCTCAATGTTTTTGTCCGCAATTCTTTTTCGCTCATTTTTACTTACTGATAATAATATTTCCAATCATTTCCACGCCGTATTTTCGGAAAGGGTACGTGCCCTCAACTTTCGGAATCAATCCCCAAACGCGGGGGAACCAACTTTTTCAGGAAATCGTCCCTGTTTGAATAAATTCCTCGAAAATCGCCGCTTTTTTCTGCCACGATTCTTCCGACAATCTCTTTCGAGCCAACTGTTGTCCCGCAGGTATCCCTCTTTCCGCACGCTCTTGCGCCAGGATGGCAAACTGTTCCGCGGAGGAAACCACGTCCAAGGCTTCCTGCCACGCCAGGGTGGCTGGCAATTCCCGAACCACCGCGGGAAGACCGGTCGCCAGGTACTCGGTCATTTTCAAAGGCTGCATCTGCCGCGTTACCTCCATATCCCGATACGGCATGAGCAGAACATCCGATTCGTGAGCCAACCGAGGCAAATCCGCGTAAGGTAACTTTCCCAAAAGTCGAACGTGAGGAATCCGCTCCAATTCCAGGGCAACTTCCGGCGAGATGATCGGTCCGGCAAAAATCAGACTTCCTGTGGAAATTTCCCGTGCCAGGTGACGGATAAATGCCAAATCGAGCCGTTCGTCAATCAGTCCCCAAAAAGTGTAGATCGGAGAAGGCGCATCCTGTGGCACCTGGCGACGAATGGTGGAAAAAGTCTCTGCCGACGGATGCCAGAATTCCCAATCCACACCATGCGTCAACAGAAGCGACTCCCGTCCCATCTGTCTCAAACGTTCCCGCAAAACCGTTCCCGCAGAAATCAGCAGGTCGGCCCGCGAGACCAGTTTTTGCTCCATTTCGGCCAACGGCTGCGAGTCCATCCCCGGCCATTGACTCCAATCATCTACACAATAGTATATCCATTTTTCAATCTCTGGCAACACCCCCATGACATCCGCTACAATCGGCAAAGTCGTAATCGCTATCACCGGTGTGGATATCCGGGCAAGTGCCTTCCGAAGCTCATGCCGCAGGAGCCAGATGTTCAGACGACGGTCGATTTCCGTCCGAAACCACGGCCACATGACAGGATGGAGAATTTCCGGCTGGGGACCCTGGGGAATCTCTGCTTGTTCACGGCCGCGACGAGTCCAGGAAGTAATTTTTTCATATCCCCGTCGCACCGTCATCCAATCCAGACGCGGTGGTCGTGTGCCAATCGTATTCACCCACAAAACCCGATGTTTTTCCAGAAAAAAACGGGTCAAATGCTGGCAACTCGACGGATGGCGTCCCCAGTCGTCGCTGAATATTAAATAAGTGGACGATTGCACCAACGTTTCATCCTCTTTCGGTCGATGTTCAGGAATCGTAATCATCCCCACATACAATATTGGGTTCCTGCTGCATCAGGTTGACTGGATTGCATCGGTCACGACGCGAACTTCTTAACAGTTCCTGATAATATTTCTTTTTGTACTTCAGAACTTCCATCTGTTTTTTCAAGACGCGAATCTGTTCCCGAAGAATGGCTTCCTGCTGGAAGATCAGTTCGGCACGCTCAGGAATCGTATCATCTCCCTGGAGACAGAGGTCGATGTAATGTTTCACCCCGTCAATCGACAACCCCGTCATACGCAGGCAATGCACCAGCCGTAGCCAACTGATGGTATAGCCGGAAAAAAGGCGAATTTTTTTGTCTGTGCGGCAGAGGGACGGAATCAGCCCCACACTGTCATAATATCGAATGGTGTAGGGGGATAATTCCAGCATTTCGGAGACTTCCTTAATCGTATAACGAGGCGTCTTGTCCGACGAGGGCTGAAATTTCGTCAATGGCATCGGTCTCTCCTTTCAGGAAATTTTTTTCGTTCCTTTTTGAGGTACTTCCGGTTTTTTTGTTCACCTTTCCTTTTTTAACCCTTTCCAGAAAAAAAACAAGGTGGTCCTCCCCCAACGAGAGCAGGTTTCGAGATAAATTGCCACCATTTCTATAATAGGACGGTTTAATCAGGTTCATAAAAGGAGAAAAAAAGATGGATACAAAATTCCGAGACAAAGTTGTCAGTAAGTTTGATCGTCTGGAAGGCGACGTGGAACAGATGGAGCGGAAAGCGGAACGTTTCACCAATCGACTTCGGGAAGATTTGGTTCAGGAATCTCTCCACGATCGTTGTCCGTGCGATCGGGAAGATTGTATATGCCGGGAGATTTTGCCCTGGCTCGGTTTTCTGGGTCTCAGTTATGCCGCGGGCTGGGTGGTGAGTCTTTTCATGCACCACCGGGCTTATGAGTGGTTCCAGACGCTGAATCAGCCTGTTTGGGCACCGCCGGAATGGATTTTCCCGCTTGTCTGCACGGTGATGCACTTCTTGCTGGGCACGGCGATGTGGCTGGCATGGCGGAAGATGGGCTGCCACCGAATCAGCCATTTGTTGGCATTGTTCGTCGTTTTCCTGATTTTGAAGGTGGGGTGGAGCTACTGTTTCTTCCACTTGCAGAGTCCGTTCGCGGGATTTGTCGATTTGCTCTGGGCATTCGGCGCGATTGTGCTGTTGGCGATTTCCATGGCACCGATTCATCGTCTGGGAGCGATTCTACTGATTCCCGAAGTCTTATGGACTGGCTACCTGCTGATTTTGAACTGGGCTTACTGGCGGATGAATTAGAAACGTTGCGGAAAAGGGCAACCTTGGAAAAAATGGTGGAAAAATGGCGGAAGATGGGAGTGTCCCCCTTTACAGATGTCGGAAAAGGTGTATACTCGTCAGACAAGTTAAGGGGCGGTAGCTCAGTTGGCAGAGCGCAGCGTTCGCAATGCTGAGGCCGGGAGTTCGACCCTCCTCCGCTCCATTTTTCCCGGTTACTAAAAACCGTTGTGGAACCTCTGTTTCGCAGCGGTTTTTTATTTGAACCGAAAAAACAACTTGTCCGAAGGTGGTGCCACCTTGACAAAAGGGGAACAATGAAGTACCATACATAAATTATGGTATGGCTCCTTCAAGGTGTGCGCTGGCCGTCCGGTGGAGGGGAAAAGAATGGGGGAGTGTACGGGGAAAGTGCGGGAAAGGCGCGGGAAAATGTCACTTGGGGAAAATGTCCCGCGGACAAGTTGTCAGATTGTATAAATATTCACGTTCCCAGGAAATTTCCTGAAATTTTCCGGCGGTGCAGGGGAAAAATTCCCGCAACGGGCAGGAAGGGGGAACCGGGAACAGAAAATAGGAAGATATTTTGGAAGGTTGCCATGAATCCCAATGAATTGCTTCGGATTGTTGATACCATACACCGAGATAAAAATATCGATAAGGAAATTGTGTTCCAGGGTATTGAGACGGCACTGGTGTCGGCGATGAAGAAGCGGTTTGGCGATGAAAATCCGATTTTTGTTTCGATCGACCGAATGACGGGTGAAATCACGGCATCGTACAATGGAATGGCCATTCCCCCCGCAGAAATTGCCGAGCGAATTGGTGCCCAGACCGCCAAACAGGTGATGATTCAGAAGATTCGGGAAGCGGAATGCGACAAGATTTATCGGCAGTATTATGACCAGATGGATCAGTTGGTGACGGGGACGGTACATCGTTGTGACGGCGGCATGGCGTTGATCACCCTGCCGAATCTGGAGGCGGTTTTGCCGAAAACGGAACAGATTCGTGGGGAAATGCTGCGGGTAGGGGATCGGATTCGCGCGACGATTGCGGAAGTTCGGAAACAGGGTTCGCGGGTGAAGGTGACGCTCAGCCGGATTCGTCCGATTTTTGTCTCACGGCTTTTCGAGCAGGAAATTCCCGAAATCAACGAAGGGGTGATTGAGGTGCGGAGCGTTTCGCGAAAACCGGGGGTGCGGACGAAGATTGCGGTCTGGAGTGCGGATCAACGGGTGGATTGTGTCGGAGCGTGTGTCGGAGTTCGCGGGAATCGGATTCGGAATATTGTGGATGAACTGGCGGGGGAACGGATCGATATTATTCGCTGGACGGACGATATGATGGAGATGATTCCCAATGCGCTTCAGCCGGCGGAGATAGAGGAAGTGATTCTCTGTTCGATGCTGGGACGGGCGATTGTGCTGGTGAACGAGAAGAATCTGTCGCTGGCCATCGGACGGCATGGGCAGAATGTTCACCTGGCCAGCAAACTTTGCGGTTGGGATATTGAAATCATGACGCAGGAAGAGTTGCAGAGTCAACTGGAGCGTGCGGTGAATGCGTTGTGTACGATTGAGGGGGTGACGCCGGAACTGGCTGATTTGCTGGTGGGTGAAGGGTTTATGTCGTATGACGATTTATCGATTATCGAGCCGGATGATCTGGTTCGGATGAGTGGTCTTTCGGAAGCGGAGGTGGACGCGATTATTGAAGAAGCGGAACGCCGGGCGGACGAACAGGAACAGCAGACCATTTCGGAAAAAGAAGAACTCTGATGGACAGGTTCTTTTTCAATAAAGGTTGCAGGCGGGCAATTGCCGTGCGTTTGCGGAGATAGGCAAAGCGTTGGAATCTTTGCCAGCGACTCGCCTGTTTAAGAGATGTATCCAGTTTGGTTCCGAGCGGAAACGGGAGCCGAGCAGGGCAAGTAGAATAGTGAGGCCATGTCTCACAGGAGAGAGTCGTTTGTCAATCCGTATTTACGCATTAGCCAAAGAGTTAAAAATTGACAACAAATCGCTGATGGATTTGTGTGGCAGCATAGGAGTCACAATGCAGTCCAGCAGTGCGTTGGGAAGCATTTCGGATGAAGATGCCCAACGGGTTCGTGAGGCGTTTGTGGCGCGTCATCGTGGTTCGAGTACGTCGATGCCGGAAGTGGTGGCCCCGGAACCACCGCGTCGGGTGGTGACAGGTCGCGTTCCGACGCTTCCCACGCGTACCCGTCGAACGGCCAGTCCCGCCGAACCCGCCACGTCGGTGGAAACGCCGACGGAAACTTTGGCGGAAACTCCGGTGGAAACCCCGACGACGGAGGAATGGATTCTGGAGTCCGCCTCTCCGGCAGCCATTCCTGAGAAAGTGGTGGAAAAGGAGCCTTCGGAAGAGTCGGTTTCCCGGCAGGAAACTCTGGATGTGACGACTTCTGAGAGTGTTCCGGTGGAGAAAAAAGAGGAAAAGAAGGAAGAACCCGCGTCGGTTTCGGCAGAGGAATCGGTTCCTGAAACTCCCGAAAAGGAGAAGGACGAAAAGAAGTTGTCGGCCAAGGAGAAAAAAACTCTCCCGAAGGCTGAATCGGTCTCGTCTGAGGAGGAGTCTGCGAAAAGCGCCTCTCCCCAGGAAACTCCCACGGCGAAGCGGGCAGAAAAACCTGTTGCCGCACCGACGGGAAAGAGGGGGAGTTCGGAAAAACCGGACGGCAAACCGGAACGTTCTGGCAAACCGGAGCGAAATGGGGGTCGGTCACGAGAGGAACGGGGACGCGATTTTGACAATCGGAAAAACGACCGTCGCAGCAAAGGACCCGTGAAAGGGAGTTCTCCCAGCAGTACGCCGTTGGGTACCAAATTGAGCCGGAAAAACCGTGGCTCTTCCCAATCGTCGCAGCCGGCCGTCTCGGTCACGGAAACGATTGCCGCCCAGGCAGGTCTGGCCGCCCCGGTACGTCCGACTTTTGATCATTCGGGGAGTTCGTCTTTCCCGTCGTTGCCCACCGCACGCAAGATTCGTCGGGAAGATGCGGAAGCGAAGGAAAATCGGGAGTCGAAAACGGGGGGTGAACGGAATCGTGAGGAGCGAAACCGTCCAACGATTCGTCTGGCACCGTTGCCCGCGGCCAAATTGCCAACGCGGAAGCCACGGGAAGTGCAGGCGCAGAAGCCGGACATTCGGCTCCCCCTGGACGCGATTCGGGCGGGGAAATCGGGGGATGACTCGCTGGTGAAGCGGGTGGAGCAGGAATTGCTGGAACAGAACCGTCGGGAACGGGGTGAAAAAACTCGCGACGGCAAGCCGAAAGAGACTCGCGGAAAAGAGAAGGGGAAAGAGAAGGGCAAGGAACGCAGCGACGACAAAAAACCGCGTCGTCCCGGAGAAAAGGCTCCCGCTCGCCCGCCCGTGGTGGAAGAGAGTTCGGCTCGTGGACCTGCCAAAAAGGGGAAGAAGGGGACGAAACGTGGGGAATCGGATACGCCGCGTGATGCTCGTTTGACCGCGCGTCGCAAGGGGACAGGACGGCAGGATCGCAATCAGGATGAGGATGAAAATGCCACTCCGCGATGGAAGAAACTGCGTCGAACCGGGACGAATACGGCGGCTCCGCGTAAGAGCAGCTACGTTTTGCAACTTCCGCTGACCGTTCGGTCGTTTTCGGAAGGGGTAGGGCTTTCGGCAGCGAAGGTGTTGGGCAAATTGTTTGAAATGGGCGTCCCGACGACGATCACGGCTGGCCTCGACGAAACGACGGCCGTATTGCTGGCGGAATCGTTTGGCCTTCCGGTGGAAATCAAGCCGGAAGTGACGTTGGAGGAGAAACTCATCGGCAGTTTCCAGGAAGAGGAGGACGATCCCGCGCAGTTGCAGCCGCGACCGCCGATCGTGACGTTCCTGGGGCACGTGGATCATGGAAAAACGTCGCTTTTGGATCGGATTATCAACATCGATGTGGTGTCGGGCGAAAAAGGTGGCATTACGCAGCATATTCGGGCGTACAATGTGAAATATGACGACCGCTCGGTGACGTTTGTGGATACGCCGGGTCACGAAGCGTTTACGGAAATGCGGGCGCGGGGTGCGAATTGCACGGACATTGCGGTGCTGGTTGTGGCGGCGGACGACGGTGTGATGCCGCAGACGGAAGAGGCGATCAGCCATGCGAAGGCGGCTGGCGTGCCGATTATCGTGGCGTTGAACAAGATGGATTTGCCGGGGGTGAACGAGATGAAAATTCTCCAGGAACTCTCGACGAACGAGTTGGCTCCCAGCGAATGGGGTGGCGATGTGGAAGTGGTTCGGTGCAGTGCGTTGACGGGGATGGGAATCGACGATTTGATGGAGACGATTCTGACCGTTGCGGAACTGAACGAATACAAGGCGAATCCCGAAAAACCGGCCAGTGGCGTTTGTATCGAGGCGTCGGTGCAGCAGGGACGTGGCGTGATTGCCAAACTCCTGGTGCGGAACGGAACGTTGCATACGGGAGACGTGCTGGTTTGCGGTTCGACGTATGGTCGTGTGAAGGTAATGGCGGATACGCTGGTTCCACGGAAACGGTATACCAATGCCGGACCTGCCATGCCGGTGAATGTGCTGGGGTTGGACAGTACGCCGGGTGCCGGGGATAAGTTTTATGTGCTAGAGGACATTGCGGATGCGCGTCGTCTGGCGGAAGAGCGGGCGGAAGAGGAACGGTTGACTCAGTTGGCAGGCACGACGAAGACGCACGTGACGCTGGAGGGTCTGTTCGATACGCTGGGGAGCAAGGAAGTCCAGACGCTCAACGTGATTCTGCGGGCAGACGTTCGTGGTTCGATCGAGGCGATTCGGAAAGAGTTGGGGAAATTGGAGCACGACGAGGTGCAGATTCGGATTTTGCAGGCATCGGTTGGTGGCGTGACGGAAGCGGACGTACACCTGGCGGACGCGTCGGACGCGATTATCGTTGGCTTCAATGTGGTGCCGGACGAAAATGCTCGTGTTTTGGCGGAGCAAAAGGGTGTCCAGATTCGCCGCTACGATATTATTTATCAGTTGACGGCGGATATTAAGGCCGCTCTGGAAGGGATGTTGAAACCGGAAGAGCGGGAGAAGGAACTGGGTCGGGCACTGGTTCAGAAGACGTTCCAGATCACACGCGTCGGGACGGTGGCAGGTTGCCGCGTCCTGTCCGGCACGATTCTGCGGGACAGCAAAGTCCGTATCATTCGCGACAGTCGGATTATCGGCGTTTATGCGTTGGATACGCTGAAACGGGAGAAGGACGATGCCAAGGAAGTCCGGGAAGGGTACGAATGCGGGATTCGTCTGGCTGGTTTCAACGATGTGAAGGAAGGGGACATTTTGCAGGCGTATCAGGTGGAGACGATTGCAAGAACGTTCTCTTGAGAAAGGGTTCGTCCCAGGGAGGAAAACCAATGGCATCACGACGAGTATTGAAAGCGGCCGAAGCGATTCGGGAAGTGGTGAGCATGACGATTCTGCGGGATATTCAGGACCCGCGGGTGTCGGATGTGACGGTGACGTATGTGGAAGTGTCGGGAGATATGCAGCAGGCCAAGGTACACGTTTCGATTATGGGAACGGAAGCGCGTCAGGCATTGTGTCTGAAAGGTTTGCAGAATGCGGCTGGTTTTTTCCAGAAGAAGATTGCCGATCGGATTCAGACCCGCTACACACCGCGCGTCCTTTTCGTGTTGGACAAAGGGGTGAAGAATTCCATTGCGGTGGCCAAGATATTGAAAGATGTCCTGCCCCCGGAAGAAGAGGAAGTTGATAATTGATAATTTTGGGCGTTTACACGACTCACAGAACATTTTCTGTCATTTTGGTACTTTCACTTGGCGTTACAAGGTAAAATAAACATAATTATCCATTATCTATTTTTCTGAGGACAAGTTTATGGCGTCAGAGAATCGGGCGGAAGCGTTAAAACGATTGTATGCGGCACTCCAGGAGAAATATACGCCGACAAGTCCGACGAGTCGGAAAGTTCTGGAGCAGTTTATCTTTGCCACCTGTCTGGAAGATGCCAGTTTTGAGGCGGCAGAATCTGCTTTTGCGGCCTTGCAGCACACGATGTCGGGCTGGAACGAAGTTCGGGTGAGCAGCGTGACGGAATTGGCGGAATTGATGAGCCAACTTCCCGATCCACGGGGTTGTGCGGTGCGGATCAAACGGATTCTCAATGGCGTGTTTGAAGAGCGTTATGCGTTTGATCTCGAAGACCTTCGGAAGAAGAATGTGAAGGAGACGTTTGAGAAACTCAGTTCGTATCCGGGAGCAACGCCATTTTCGGTCAATTATGTGACGCAGACGACGCTTGGCCGACACGGGATTCCTCTGGGGAGCGGCGAAAAACGGCTTCTCTACGTTTTGGGGATTCTGACAGAGGCGGAGCAGGAAATGGCGGAAATTTCGGGTCTGAACCGAGCCATTTCCAAACAGGATGGCTTGAAATTCGCGTCGATGCTGCACCAGTTGGCGGCGGCGTTTGTGGTCAATCCCGAATCGCGAAAAATCATCTCGTTTTTGAAGCACTTTTCGTCCGATTTTCGGAAACGGATGCCGCGTCGTCGTTCGCTGCATGTGGAGAACACTTTGGAGACGCCCGAACCGGTTGCTCCGCGTGAGACGAAGCCGGTGCGGATGATCGACATTCTGGCGAACGATCCTGATTTTGCGCAGCCGAAGGAAGAGCCGGAACCTTACGCCATCCCGGAAGAGCCGGAACGGGAAGAGGTGGCGGTGGAAGAAGTTTCCCGTCCGAAATCGACCAAATCGGGGAAATCAGGTTCCTCCCAGGCGGGAAAGGGGAATCGCGGCAAGGAGGATCGGAAATCCGAGAAAGCTGTAAAGACGGAGAAAACGTCGCCGAAGAAGGAGACGCCAGCCAAGGGTGAAAAAAAGAACGCACCGGTGAAGAAGGGGGAGAAAAAGGAGACCCGTTCGGAAAGTTCCGCTCCGGCCTCGAAGAAAGCGGCTTCCGCCCCGGCAAAAAAGAAAGCTGCCAAGCCGAAAGGTGCTGCCAAAACGCCCCCACCCTCCAAGAGGAAAAAATCGTAGCGCGGCGGACAATCTACGGTAGAGCCTGTTTTCAGGCAGGAAACGTTTTCCCTTGATTCATTTCCAGGAGACAAGTGCATGACAAACCCCTTTGGACGGACGATGGTTCTGCTGGTTTTGGGGCTGTGGGGTTGGGGTCTGCATTTGTGGGGAGAGGATTTTCCCTATGGGGAGTTGAATCCTGAAATACCGCGAGATTATCAGCCGTTGCTCCAGGGTCCGACGCCGGCAGAGGCGGATGAACAGGCGGCGGAACGGTTCTATGTTCGTGGTCGTTCGGAGGAGTTGTCGGGACACTTTTCAGAAGCGATTCGTTCTTATCAGCGTGCGTGGCGTCTTTCGCCATCGGAGTCGATTCTTTTCAACATCGTTTCTCTCACGGTACGGGAAAAGCGTGGCGAGGAGATGGCACGGTATTTTTCCAAGGTGGTTCACGCGCAGAAGCTGGAGGTTTTGACACTTCGGAATGTGGGGCTGACCCTGACGCTCCAGAACGAGATTCCAGAGGCGATTCGGGCGTATGAGGCGACGCTTGCGGGTATTTCGGCGGAATCATTCCCTGCGTTGCGGGTTTTGCTGCGTCACGAATTGGGACGGCTTTACTATCTGGAAGGGGATTATCCCCAGGCGATTTTCTGTTTTGAGTTTGTCCGTCGGGCATTGCGAACGCCGCGTCGTTTTGAACTGGACGAGGAAATGGTGCGGAATCTTCGGGAAGATGAGTCGCTGTTGCTCTATTTGTTGACCGACTCGTACCTGATGGAGGGAGACGCGGAGAAAGCGTCGGAAGCGTTGCGGGAAGCGGTGGAATCGGAAAAAAGTCAAATGACCCAAGGGAAAGAGGGTGGTTTTCACGTCTCCCAAACGCCGGAGGAAATCGAGGTTCGGGCGAATTTTTACCGTGCTCGCATTGCGGCCAAGAGCGAACAGTGGGAAGAAGGGAAAATTTTTCTGGAAAAGGCGTTTGGAGAAAAGATTCGCGGTGAAGGGGCGGCTCCGTACGAACTTTACCGGGATATTCTGGCAGCTTTGGGGAAATCGAGGGAATTGCGGCAGTCGCTGGAAACGTGGTACGAAAAAGACCCGGAAAATGCGGATTTGGGCTATTTTCTGGCGGATGTTTGCCTGAAGGAGGAAAAGTACGACCGGGCGGAGGAGTTGCTGGAAGATTGGACCAGCTCGCAGCCGACAACGGAGAGTTACACCTCGCTTCTGGAGTTGACGGTTCGGGAAAATTCGCCAGAGCGTTTTTTGCACAGCGTTTACAAGATTCTTTCGCAACAGGAGACGGAAGGGAGTGTTCACGCGGCCTGGAAGGGGGTTCAGGAACGTTTTGCCGAGGAGAATCGGGAAGAGGATGGGGAGCGATTTTTGCGGGAGGTGTTTGCCTTTTCGCGGAAACATTATCCACGGACGGAGCCACTTCCCTGGCAGTTTTTCTGGAGTCTGGCCTGGGTTGCGACGGAGGTTGGTGAGGAAGAGGCAGCGGAGGAATTTTATCAGGCGGCGGAAAATCAGTTGAAAACACCCTTTTCCGAGCAAAACCGTCCGGGAATCCTCTTTTTTGTGGAGCGTGGGAGTACGTTGTTGCTGGCAGAACGGTGGGACGAGGCCGAATCGTTGTTCCAGACCGGCATGCAGGTGGTGGAGAAGCCGGAAGAACGCGGTTTGCTGGCCTTTTATCTTTCCAATGGCCGAGCGATGAAGAAAGATTTTGAGGGGGCACGCAAAGTGGTCGAGCAGGGTCTGAAAGAGGACAAAGAGTCGATTCTGCTGGCAAAACAACTCGGCTGGATTGCGTATCTGTCGGGCGATTTGGAGGGAGCCGCCCAAACGTACGAAAAGATTCTGAAACAGTACGGGGAACAGTACACTTTGCCGCACCTTCGTGAGGAGTTGCGGGAAGTCCGGCTGACACTCTCGGCGGTCGAGGCCTATCGGCAACATTTTGCCCAGGCAGAAGAACTTTTGGAGGAGGTTCTGGATGAATTTCCCGACGATGTGGGAGCGAAGAACGATCTCGCCTATCTGTGGGCAACACAGTCGAAAAACCTCCACCGAGCGATTCGGATGGCGGAAGAAGCGGTCGCGGAAGAAGCGGAAAATCACGCCTACTGGGATACGCTGGGCTGGATTCAGTACCTTCGTGGCGATTTTGAGGCGGCACGGACCAGTCTGGAACGTTCGTTGGAATGGGACGCGGATCCGGTGGTTTACCGTCACCTGATGGAGGTGTACGAGGTACTTGGAAATCCCGAAAAAGGAGTGGAAATGGGGGAAAAGTCGCTGGCAACCTTCCAGGAATACCGGGAAAAAGGGCATTTGGTGGACGAAAAAGAGGAAACATGGGTGCGAGAGCGGTTGCAGTCGCTTCGCAAGAAGAAAATGGCAAATCCCGGTAGTGCCGGGTCAGAATAGGAAGGATAGGAGGAATCGTATGTCAGGCCATTCCAAATGGGCAAACATCAAGCACAAAAAAGCAGCCGTTGACGCCAAAAAAGGGAAATTGTGGAGCCGACTCTCCAAGGCAATCATCATTGCGGCTCGGACAGGCTCGGATCCGTCGATGAATCCACGTCTGCGTCTGGCAATCGACGCTGCCAAAGCGGTGAGTATGCCGCGAGACAATATTGAACGAGCGATTCGCCGTGGTTCGGGGGAAAGCTCGGACGGTGCTTCTATGGAAGAAATCCTCTACGAAGGCTACGGCAGCAGTGGAACGGCCGTCATTTGCGAAATTGTGACCGACAACCGAAACCGTACGGCCCCGGAAATACGGAAGATTTTCGAGTCGGGCGGCGGAAAACTGGGAGCCACGAATTGCGTCGCGTGGATGTTCGATCGGAAAGGACTTTTCGTGATTGAAGCGGACAAGATTGAGGAAGATGCCCTGATGGAACTGGCCTTGGAAGCGAACGCGGAAGACGTTTCCCGCAACGGCGACGTTTTCGAGGTACTTTGCCTGCCGGAAGATTTTTCGGTAGTTGCCGAAGCTTTGGAAAAAGCGGGCGTTCCGATCGTCGAAGCGGAAATTTCGCGAATCCCCCAGAATCAGGTCGAAATTACCGATCTGGAAGCGGCCAAAAAAATCCTTCGCATGATGGATCGTCTGGAAGAACACGACGACGTCCAGGCCGTCTTCTCCAACTACACCATTGCCGACGCGCTGATGGAGCAACTGGAAGAGTAGCCCAAGTCCGCTTTTTTCCAAAAGGGGAAAGCTGTCCTCCCATCGCTTCCCCTTTTTCTTAAGAAGTCTCTTCCGCCAGGGTGTCGGTGAAAAACCGTTCCTGAATCAGGCTGGAAACAATGCCGCCAAGGAGGCCGCCAGTTAAATGGATGCGGTATTTTCTTCCTTTTTCTCCAATCGTCTGGACGATTTTTTTCTCACGCAGGGATGTTAAAATCCGCGTTCCCGTTCGATCCGACTTTTGCAGGATTCGACGAACATCTTCCGCTTTGATTTCGGGCTTTTGAAAGAGATTTTGCAGAACTTTTGCCTCATCGGGAGTGATTTTATCGTACTGGCGGCACCACTGGATGGCAGGCAGCATGATTTTTTGCGAAAAAAATGTCCAGTCGGTCAGACTTTCCACTTTTTCTATCTCTTTTTGAAGATTTTCCAGCACATATTCGCACCAATCCAGCAATCCCTGTTCCTGATTCTCCTCCAAGGCTCGGTCTGCCAGACTCAATCCGTCATAATATCGCTTGCGGGAAGCACAAAAAACGGACGCGGGATTGGCAATTCGGCTGTTTTCCAGTGCAAAACCATATTTGACCAGCAGTGCATACGTAAACAATCGTGCGGTTCGTCCATTTCCATTGGCAAAAGGATGAATCCAGACAAAGCGGTGGTGGGAAAGAGCCATTTTCAAAAGGTCATATCGAGGCGACGTCGGAGTTGCAAGTACGGAAACCATTTCCTCCACCAGGGCGGGCACGTCTCCGGCACGCGGGGGGCGGTGGGAAGAATGGCGGATGGCAACCTTCTCACGACGAAATTCCCCCGGATGAGGGTCTCCCTCTTCGCTAACACGCAGGCCTGCCACCGAACGTTTGTGCAATTCCCGAATGTAGGCGGCATTGATCGGGATGTCGCGGGCAGTTTCTTCTACAAAAGAGAGTGCCCCCTCCAAATTGGCAATTTCCTGAAACGAACCGGGGCGTTCTTCGGAAGGCTCTGTTCGATTTTGGAGATATTCTGCGATGGTTGTGCGATTTCCTTCAATGCGAGCGGAACTGATACTTTCCAACATGAAAAAAACGGATCGTATTTGTTCAAAAAAGTCTGCCGGAGTCGATCCTGACCATTCTTTTTTGCGACGCAGGTAGTCCAAATCCATAATCCGTTGCGTCAACTGAGAGTCGAACGGAGGGGTGACAATCGTGAACGGAGGGTAAAAAGGTCGTTCGTCGGGAATCATTGCAAAAATCCATTATCCGCCATGCGGACTTTTATTATCCGCCACGACAGGGAATGAAATGCCGTATTTTCAAGAATATCATTGATATTCAACTACAAAAATTATGGCAACGGCAAAAATCCATTATCCGCCATTGTACCCCTCCGTTCCCCTTTTGTCAAGAGAAGAAAAAAGGCGACTTACAGACCATTTCCAGAAGGGATGACCTCCCCACTGGCACGGGTACAGAGAGCGGCCAGGACTTCCAACGAAAGGGAACTGGTGAGCATCTGCACATGCGAGTCGGCAAAAACAACGTTCGCACCTCCCACATGATCCGAACGAATTTCATTTTCCGTCACACTGGGATCGTTGATTCCCGCACATTGATCCATCACATTGTACGACGAAATCCATTGCCCGTCTGCCCAGTGCGTATCTTCTCCAATCAGGAGGGTTTGTGAGGTGCCGTCGTAGATGTCGCTGTCCGCAATCTGCTTGGTGTAGAGCATGGTACCACGAGGAGGATCGTTCGGCAAAGGGAGCGTTCGGCCTTCAAACGCAATTCGCTCTCCGTAAATGCCACCGTAATGGGAGAGGCCGTAGGTGGCTGGTTTGGGGCGAATGGCTGTCCCTGCCGCACAGTAGACGATCGATTGTTGTGGTTTCAAATTGAGAGCCGATGGACAGACAAAAATCGGCAATTCCGTCTGAGCCAGTGTATCGTTGTCCCCCATGGAATACATGGTGTTGAAGTCCAACTGTTCATACAAGGCCGACTGTTCGAGTTGCGGGAGGATGTAAACCGACCACGCAAAACCACGGGCATGTTTTCCGTCCATCCGCACACCATCAATATAAACATTGGGATGGCAGTAACCTCCCCAAGGAAACTTTTCGTTGAGGGCATGGTAGGAGTGCATTGCAATCCCGATTTGCCGTAAGTTGTTCATACAGGTGGAATTCCGTGCCGCTTCCCGTGCCATTTGCACCGCAGGAAGAAGCAAACCCATCAAAACGCCAATAATCGCAATGACGACCAGTAATTCCACTAAAGTAAACGCGTTTTTTTTATTCATTTTCAATTGATTGGTGAATGAAACCTTTTCTTCGACAGAGGAAAAAAAGACCGCACACACTCCCTGCAAGTAAAATCCATGTCGCTGGCTCCGGCACATCCAGACCAGGCGTCGGTGGATTTACCGGATCCACGGAACCTCCTGCCAACACCAGATTGTCCAGTGCAAAGTATTTGGGTGTATTGATTCCCCAGGAGCCAATATCGGTGGAGAAAATTTCAAATTGTAAACCAAAAATATTTTCAAATCCCTCCAGAACAACACTCAACCAATCGTCTACTACCGAACTTCCTGCCGAAAGTACGACTTCCTGCATGATTCCCGAAATCCGTTCCAGATTTTCATCCAAAGCGTAAATGTTCACGCCGAATTTTTCAGGAAATGGCTTAGCGTAGCTGCTTCCGTTCTGGATGGCTTTATAGGTGTAAGCCGCATTGGCAAAATCGAGCGATTCCACCGTGACGGCCTGATTGAACTTCAATGTTGGACGGGAATAAATGTCGTCGGTTTCTCCCGGTGCGTAAATACAAAGGAAATTCTGATTTTCATCTCCCTGGGCCAACACGGAAACGGTATCCCGCAATCGGAATGTCGGGCCGTACCCTTCCAGATTGATGTTCTGGTATTCCGCCGACGCAGTATCGAGAAATACCGAGGAAACGCCGATTCCTGTCGTGGAATAGACGCTATTCTCCCAACCGGAAACTCCGCCATACGCCGTGACGGTGATTCCCGATTGGGAAAAGGCCATTTCACTATACGCCGTGTAGCCTGCCATGAGGGAATTCGACTCTGTAGTCCAGAAAAAACCGTTGTTTGTCAGGGGGGTGGTGGGGAAGGGCTGTCCCGATATTGTGGTCGTTTCCATCCACTCATCTCCCGTAAAGTATCCTTCCCGATAGTTCCAAACCCCTTGCGAAACGTCGTTCCAGTCAAACGTCACGCTTCCCGAAACCGTCGAAATCATTCCCAACCATCCGAACAAAACCACCACCCAACGCATTTTTCAACGTCCTTTCATCCTATGCCGGAACGGTTCCGTAAAAACGGTCTAACCTTTCCAGACAGTCGTCCACGTTTTTCGTTTCCACAACAAAATTCCCAGCCCCAAAGCCAGCAAACTCCACGTCCCCGGCTCCGGCACTTCCGCAGCCGACAAAACGACCAAATTGTCTAGCGCAAAATATAAGGGGGTATTAAAACTATATTCACCATAGTCACTACAAAACAGCGTGAATTGCAATCCAGAAACGAGTCCCAGCTCCTCTAAAAGCACCGTCGCCCAATCATCCAAAATACCATTGGCCAGCGAAAGATAATCGACCTCTGTTGGTTCACCCGTATCATTTCCGTCAGCATCTTTACTGGAATAGTAGGTTAAATCATGAAAAGATTGACTCACATCTTCCGTTTCATCTGCGTACGTCAAAAAATCTGCCAGGAGGAATGTTCTTTCTTTTCCTGTCAAATTTCCTTCCGAATCCAAACCGGAAATGGTAATGCCGAAATAACCATCATTTGCATAAGTATAATTATCAGCGTAAGAATCTCCCAATGTCATCGAATTGACTACGTAAAGCGTGTTGGCTAAATCCAGAGATTCAACAACCACTGGGGAATCAAAATTGATCTGGACAGGAGAAACAAAAGAGTCGATAAAGTCATCCCCTACTTTACCCCAATGCCCTACATCATAAAAAACCAGAAAACGATTTCCTTCCTCCGCTCTCTTGGTATAGGCGTAGGTAGCATTGGGAAGGAGATAATTTCCTTTATCCCGGATATCCGATTCCAAAGAACTCTCATTTCGGGAAACCGCCGCGCCGGAAGTGGTGTAACTGATGGAGCCCCAGTCCTGAGCCTCCGCAATCCCCTTCACCGAAATGTTGATGTCGCCTGCCTTATACGTCAGTTGTGTCATGGAATAATCCCATGATTCGAGAGCCTCTTGAGATAACTGGTCATTCCCCCAGTAATAACTGTTTTGGGTCATGTGAGTCTCAAAACTGGTCGCAGGAGTTACTTCCAAGGCTTCCTCGCCATAATCCTCCATCATATTCCAATGCCAGACACGCATTCCCGGCGTACCGCTGAAATCGCAAACGGCAGCGTCGGCCAAAGTCACCCACAACGTTCCCAAACAGACCATGCCCAATAGAAAAATTCGTTTCATCGCTTCGCTCCTTGTGAGCCAATGTTTTGTGGGAAAAACAACAAGAACGCTTTTCCCTTTTCAGCAGAGTCATTCAGCCGTAACTCTGCGAAACCGGTTTTGGTAGGTCTTCTGACTGGGGAGCGAATGTCGGGGAACCTTCTCATCAGCACAAAGGGGCTGACAATGGTTGAACGGACAGAAATACAAAAATTTGTATTGACACAGAGTCCAACATTCCGGGAATCCATCGTGGATACCCATTCCCTTACAGCGGCGGCGACCGTCCCGGATTCACACCGGGTTCCCTGTTATGCCGGAGTCCCATCAATCGACTGCGCGGCGCACCATAACCACTATTGCCTTAAGTATACCACAAAATCTTTTTTCCGCAAGACCCACGTTTAGGGGGTGAATGGATAATGGATCGTTCCAGATGTTGGGGCGAAGATAGAGAATCACCCCATCCCCCGAAAAAGGGCATTTCCACCATTTTTCAGGGTTAGGGGGGTATGCGAGTAAACGCTATCGCACCATTTCCATGTCGAGGAAGTGGCAAATCCGCTTCAGAAGCATTTCCACGTCAAACGGCTTGCGGAGAAAGTCGTTTGCGCCACTGGCAAGCAGATCAGAAATGCGGTTTTCTTCCACCATCCCTGAAATGCAGATAATCTTCACATCGTCCATGGTTCGGTCGCTGCGAACGCGCTGGCAGACCTCTTTTCCGTTGATGTCGGGGAGCATCACGTCCAGAACGATCAGGTCGGGGTGATACTCCTTGACCATCATTCCCGCGTCGAAACCGTTGTTCACGGCTCGCACCTCAAAACGCCCATCCCGTTCCAGAATATCCTGAATCAGGCTGATGATTTCCAAATCATCATCGACAAGCAAAATTTTCCGCTTGCCACTTTCCAACGCATCGGTTGGAATACCATTCTCACGCATGAACACGAACAACTGGTCACGCGGAATCCGACGAAAGCGGCTTCCCGGAACGCGGAATCCTTTCAGCTGTCCCGTATCAAAACATCGTATGATCGTTTGCTGACTGACTTTACAGATTTTCGCTGCTTCTCCAGTCGTAAAAACAGTTTTCACGGCCATTATTCCATCCTTCCTAATACCGTAGTGTCCGCAAGGCACTTAATCTACAAAAAGTTCCAGCAGTACCAACGCTTCCAATTTTTCCAATCATTCCGATTATATCCATTTTACCAGGAGTGTCAAGTCCAAAATCTTATTTTTTTGCCCCAGTTTGCAAAATCGTTAAAAATAGTTGCCAAGGCCTCCAAATTCTGTAGTCTTCCCAAAGGGTTTCGTTGAGGAAAATCGGAAAATGGGGAAGATTTTTCGATTTCTTCCCATTCTTTCCGCAAACACGGCACGAGTACCGGCTCCCAGGATTTTTACTTACTCCTTCATAATTATCCATTATCAATTTTGCATGGCTCCGGGGAGGTTGTGTACCGGGTTGACTGGGGGAGGGGATTGGGATAAGATGGAAAGGTTATGAAGAAATTTTTACAGGTTCCACAATTTTTCTGAAAAGGAATGTGGAATCCCTGTTTTCCCCACCTCCACTTCCCCCGAAAGGAAAAAACATGAAGAAAATGATGAAAAATGGATGGATGATAGGGTTGTTGCTGGGAATGTGCGGTTTTCTCCAAGCGGAAAATTATTACGTTTCGCCTGCCGGAAAAGCGGAAAATAACGGAAGTCGGGAAGCGCCTTTCGCCACGATAACGCAGGCACGAGACCAGATTCGCGCTGATCGTGCGGCTGGCAAAACGGGGCCGTGGGTCGTGACGCTGGCGGAGGGGGAATATCCGATTGCCGAGCCGATTCTCTGGACGACGGAGGATTCGGGAACGCCCGACGAGCCGATTGTTTACCGTGGAGCGGGGGACAAAACGATCCTCTCCGGTGGTCTGGAAATCACGCTGTGGCGGGAAGAAAACGGCGTCTGGGTGGCTGATTTGCCGCAGTGGAATGGCCAGACGCTCTTTTTCGAGCAACTTTTCGTCAACGGCCAGCGAGCCACCCGTTCCCGTTACCCCAAGGAAGGTTTTCTGCACCCGGCCAAAATCTGGGAGGAATTTCCGATGGATCGCAAGACGCGACGGGCGGAGAAGCCGCAGACACGCCAGCAGATTACGGCTCACCCGGGGGATTTGGAGATTCTCAACGCCATGCCGAAAGAGGAGTGGAAGTGGACGCAGATGGTCATCCATCACCACTGGGACACCACGCGACGGATTTTGCTGGGATGGGACGCGCAGACGCAAACGCTGGAATTCCAGGGTGGCACCATGAAATCGCACAACCCGTGGCGAACCTCGTCGTTGTACTACCTGGAGAACGTCCGAGCCGCCTTCACGCAGCCGGGGGACTGGTTTTACGACGGCAACGCGAAAAAAGTCTTCTACCGACCGCGCGACGGGGAAAAACTCTCCGAAAGTCGCTTTATCGTCCCCCGTCCGGGATTGTCGCAACTGGCTATTTTTCAGGGAAAGTCCGCCACGGAACCGGTGACGGATATTCGGCTGGAAAATCTGACGTTTCACTACAGCGACACGCCACGTCGGAAAAACGTGATGGAAAATGCGCAACTTCCTGTGGAAATCACCGGAAATCTCGACCAGAGCGGCCCGTCGCAGTTTGAGCCGAACCAGGCCGCGGCGTTTACACTGGCGGTGGTGATGGTGGACGAGGCGAGGCGGATTGTGTTTCAGAATTGCGAGCTGGCACACCTGGGAGAATATGGTCTCTGGTTCAAAAACGCGAGCGAATGCCAGTTTGTCGATGGAAAACTGACCGATTTGGGAGCGGGCGGCGTTCGATTGGGTGAGGGACGTGCCCACGAATCGTCTGCCGTGACGAGTTGCGAGAAAAATGTCGTTCACAACTGCCAAATCACGCAGGGGGGACGCTTTCATGCCAGTGCTGTCGGGGTCTGGATTGGGAATCAGACGATCGGCAATCGCCTGACACATAACGAAATTGCCGATTTTTACTACACCGGCGTCTCGGTCGGCTGGAACTGGGGCTACGCGGGTGTCTGTTTCGACAACATCATTGAGTACAACCACATCCACCACATCGGACAGGGTGCGTTGGCGGATATGGGCGGGGTCTATACGCTCGGAACGCTCACCGGAACGCGGGTTTGTCACAACGTCATTCACGATGTGGAGTCGTATGGCTACGGCGGCTGGGGGCTTTATACCGACGAAGGTTCCGAAGGGATTCTCATGGAAAAGAACCTTGTCTACGACACCATGGATGGCTCCTTCCACCAGCACTACGGCAAAGACAACCTCATCCGAAACAACATCTTTGCCCGCAATAAGGCGAATCCACTCAAGGAGGGAGAGCCGCACCAGTTGGCAATCACCCGCGTCGAAAACCATCGCAGCGTCGTTTTTGAACGGAATATCATCTACTGGGACGAAGGAACTTCCATCGGCTACAATTTCGACAAAGCGGACGCGGAAATTCGCAACAACCTCTGGTGGAAAACAACCGGAAATGTCGAATTTCGCGGCAAAACGCACGAAGAATGGGTGGAAATGGGGAAAGACGTGGGAGGGATCGTCGCCGACCCACTCTTTTACGACGCGAAAAACAACGATTTCCGCCTGAAAGAGAATTCCCCCGCCTCAAAAATCGGCTTTGAGGAATTCGACTTCTCTCAGGCAGGTACCCTGTCAGAACGTACTCTGTCGGGAAATTGATTTTCAGAAAAGGGGAGTCAGGGAGCGGTGAACGCGAGCGTAGTCCCGGTCAAAAACGGTCATTCCCAGAACGACGGGGTACGGTTTTGCGTTCATGGCTCCTTTCGGGAAATGTTTTCCAGTGCCCGCGTTATCCTTCGCAGTACGGAATCCTTGCCAAGAATCTCCAACGTTTCAAAAACGCCGATTCCGACACCTTTTCCTGTGGTGGCAACACGCACGGCATGGATGATTTCGCCGACTTTAATCTGCTCCTCATCGATCAGTTCCTGCATTGCCGCTTCGGTATTGGCCACGGTCAGCGTTTCGAGGGCTTCGAGTTTCGTCCGATATTTTCGCAACAATTCAGGAGCCTTTTCTTTTCGCAGCCGTTTTTCCACAGCCAGAGAATCGTAGGGAAGTTCCTCGTCTGCCACGAAAAAATCGGAATAGTCGAGAATGTCGCCGAAAACTTTGATACGATCTCCGGCTGCGACGAGCAAAGCCTTGATTTTCGCTTCCAGTTCCGACGGAAGAAGCGTTGCGTCGGCTATTCCAGGGAGCATCTTGCCCTGAATCATAAATGGCAGCACTCCCTGATATTTGGCGTCCAGTGGCAGTTTTTGCATTGCCCGTTCCTGAAAAGCGAGGAGTTTGGCCGGGTCGAAGCTGGCAGGTGCCTTGTTAACGCGGTCGAGCGTAAAGACGCGAACGAGTTCGTCGAGCGTGAAATCCTCCGTCCTGTCATCCAGCGACCATCCCAACAGAGCAAGATAATTGACCAGAGCGGCGGGAAGATACCCCACCTGTTCAAAAAAGTCGGTCACGACGGGGTTGAACGTCTCCAACTTCACCTCCCGTCCCAGTCGGTTGGCAATGCTCTTTCCATGCTCCACGATTTTGGCAAAGTCACGGTTTTTCATGTATTTATCCAGTTTCCGCTTGCTCAATTTGGTATGACTTCCCGGCTCTGCCACGAAAGGAAGGTGAGCGTATTGCGGACGGGGCAGTCCCAGCGCATCCACCATAAATACCTGGCGTGGTGTGTTGGAAAGGTGTTCTTCCGCACGAATGACATGGGTAATTCCAAACGCATGATCATCGACAACGTTGGCCAGATGGTAAATAAACGAGCCATCCCCGCGTTGAATGACGTGATCCTGCTCCTGCTTCCAGTCGAATTCAACATGACCGCGAATGAGGTCGTCCAGTTCCAATTTCCCTTCCCTCGGCATCTTCAGACGTACCACCCCCTGGCGTCCTTCCGCCTCGAAGGCACGTCGTTTTTCTTCCGTATCGGCCATCCACGCGCGGCTGTAGGTATAAGCTCCCACCGTTTTCATTGCGGCAAAAGCCTCTCGCTCCGCCGCCAGTTCTTCCGGACGAGCGTAATCCCAATACGCATGTCCCGATGCGAGCAGACGATCCACCGCCTCCTGATAGAACGCATTTCGCTGTGACTGGTAGTAGGGAGCATACGGCCCGTCCACCCGCGGTCCTTCATCCCACGCAATCCCCAACCACCGCAATCCGTGCAGAATGGGTTCGAGCGATTCCTCAACATTTCGCTGTTTGTCGGTATCGTCGATTCGCAGGATGAATTTTCCTCCCTCATGTTTGGCAAAGAGCCAGCAAAAAAGTGCGGTACGGACACCGCCGATGTGCAAATAACCGGTCGGACTGGGGGCAAAACGAGTACGAATCATCGGATTCTCCAATTCTGGCAATCAAAAAGGATGGTTTTCAAAAAGACTGAAAGATATTTATTTTAACGCATTGACAAAAAAAAACACCCTCCCCCCCCTCCCCACACGCACCACCAGAGGGGGGGCCTGGGGAAGGGAATCCGAAAAACTCAAGAGGAGGAAGTATCCTTATCCATTGTCCATGGAACAACGTTCTAGGGTGTGAGGGTATTCTCGACGATATTTTGTACGAAGGCTTCCGCCATAGGTCGTGTTGTTTTTCGCAGATGGTTCTTCAGGAGAATCCGGTGCGAAAGGACAGGAACGGCAAGGGCTTTGACGTCATCCGGCGTGACGTAATCGCGGCCTTCTACAAAGGCGTAGGCCTGAGCGGCACGGTAGAGAGCCAGCGCTCCCCGCGTACTCACTCCAACAAGGCATTCCTCCCGTTGGCGAGTGGCTTCAATCAGATCGAGGATGTAGTGAGAAATGGCGGAATCGACGAGAACTTTCTTGACTTTTTGCTGGAGTTCCAGGAGTCTTTCGGTCGTCATGAGCGGTTCAAGCGTATCGATAGGGCGAGCCAGTTGGTGCGTTTCGAGAACTTTCAACTCCCACTCACGGCTGGGATAACCGATGGAAATCCGCATGAGGAAACGGTCGAGTTGACTTTCTGGAAGAGGATAGGTGCCTTCGTATTCCATCGGGTTCTGCGTCGCAATGACGAAAAAAGGTTCCGGCAAATTGCGGGTAATGCCGTCACATGTCACGCACCGTTCCCCCATCGCTTCGAGCATCGCACTCTGCGTCCGTGGAGTGGTTCGGTTGATTTCGTCCGCCAGAACAATGTTGGCAAACAACGGACCGGGAATGAATCGGAACGGGGAATCGGATTTCACCTCCTCCGGCTTCCAATTCATCGAAGCGTAGATGTTGCTTCCGGTAATTTCAGCAGGAAGCAAGTCGGGCGTAAACTGAATTCGGGCAAATTTTCCCCGAATACTTTTGGCAAGTGCTTTGGCCAGCAACGTTTTTCCCACACCGGGAATATCTTCCAGCAAAAGATGCTCCCCGGCCAGAAAGGTGGTCAGGCAGAGGCGTACCACTTCCGTTTTGCCGAGAAAAACACGTTCGATATGTTTTAATAACGGTTGAATCATATCCATTCCTTACATCAAAAAGAGGTTCTTTCCCTGGGTACATTCCCGGTACTGAAAAATACTGCCTTCCATTATAAACCGAAAGGGTGGGATTTACAACCGGTGCGAAAAAGGATATACTCAAAAAAAGTTTTTTACTCCCCATCCTTCCCACGTTTCTTTTCAGGAAAGTGATTATCCATGCGTATTACGCCTACCGGACGTTATTATCTGATTCTTTTGGTCATCATTTTTTTGGCCGGGCTACGTCGGGAAGTCAATCTTCTCATTCTGATTTCCGCATTGATGATGGGACCGATGATTTTTAATTTTTTTCTTCCCTGGCGCGTCCTCCGAAGTCTCCAGTGTCGGCGTTTTTTCCCCGAAGCGTGTTATCCTGATGAAAAAATCACCTTTTCCGTGCAGCTCTTCTCTCCCTCGTATTATCGGTTTTGTGGAGTGACGCTCAACGCTTCTCCCTCTCCCCAGGCAACGTTTCATCTGGAAAAAATCCACGAAACCTCTCCTCAACAGGGTATTTACCAACGCCAGTACCAGTTTTCCGCCACTTTTACCCGCCGGGGAGAGTATACGTTGGCTCCCACCGTGGTACAGTCGGACTATCCTTTTGGACTGATCGCATTTCAACGTTCTTTCGACGCAAACGAAAAAATCCTCGTCCTGCCATCGTTGATTTCCCTCCCGCAGGAATGGTGGAAAATCTACGAACGGGAAAACTCGGAAGGGGAACAGCATCCCTCTGTACCCTCCAGTCTGGGAGATTTTTCCGGGTTGCGAAAGTGGACACCCAGCGACCTGCTTCACCACATTCACTGGCGTGCCTCCGCCCGACACGAACAGTTGCTGGTGCAGAAGTTTGAATCGCCCCGGCAGATGGAGTTGATTCTCCTGGCGGATTTTTACGATACGGACGAAGAACGTTTTGAAAAAACCGTCTCTCTGGTGGCCTCCATGATCGACGATCTCTACCACCATCTCGAAAAAGCCCACGTCTGGACCCAAACCCGCGTCCAACTCGTACTTCTCGGAAAGGAGGTACAGACCATCGATACGCTCGATACGTCCGATTTTTACCACAACGCCATGCGTGCTTTGGCTGTGGCGGAACGTTCCGGGCAACCCTGCGCACCATCCTATTGGGCTGAGTTTTCCCAACGCAACCCGGAAAGTCTCCTTCTTTTCGTCCAGGCCGCGACTTACGATACCGTTTGGGAAAAGGTTTCCCCGTCGCTGCCAAAATCATGAACCATCTTTACCAACTCCACCGCGTTTTCCACCGGCGTTTCCTTGAAAATGCCATGTCCCAGATTGAAAATATGACCCTTTCGCCCCTGAGCCTGCTTCCAGACGTGCCATGCGTGGCGGCGGATGGTCGCCAGGTCGGTCAGCAAAACGGCCGGGTCGAGATTTCCCTGAATGGCACGGTCATCGCCAATCATTTCCCAAGCATCACGTAATTCCACACGCCAGTCTACACCGATACAATCCCCCCCCGCATCGCGAATGGCTGGCAAAAGCATTGGATTCCCCGTCGCAAAGTGGATGACGGGCGTTTGCGGTGAAAATTCCTTCACCCTCCGAATCACCTCCTGAGTGTACGGAAGGACGTATTCCCGATAGTCGCGGACGCTCAAACAGCCAGCCCAACTGTCGAAAAGCTGCACGATTTCCGCTCCGGCCTGAATCTGGCAAATGAGGTATTCCCCGATAGCTCGCGAAAGTCGCCCCAGAATCGTGTTCCACGCCCCGGAATCGGTGTACATCCACTTTTTCGTCCAGAGATAATTTCGACTACCCCCTCCTTCGATAGCGTAACTGGCCAGCGTAAAAGGCGCTCCGGCAAAACCTATTACCGGCAACGTCTCCGAAAGCCCGGCACGTGTCAGGCGAACCGTTTCATAGACATACTCCATGGCATGAGGGTCTTCCCATTCCCGAAGCCGATCTATATCGGCCACTTCCCGAAGCGGGCGGTGAATCACAGGGCCTTCTCCCGGCTGGAACTCCAAATCCAGCCCCATTTCTCGCAAAATCGGGAGCAAATCGGCAAAGATAATGGCCGCGTCCACTCCCAGACGCTCCACGGCGGTCAACATCACCTCCGCACACTGCCGCGGGTTCCGGCACAAATCCAGAAACGTCGTTTTCCCACGCACTTCCCGATATTCCGCCATGTAACGTCCTGCCTGGCGCATCATCCAAATCGGCGTACAATCCACCGATTCCCGACGCAACGCCCGCATCATTCGACTCTGGTATGTTTTCTCGTTCACAAAAAAACCTTAAACTAATGGTTGAGGATACCTCAAGAGGAAAACGTTCCCCTCTGCGAGGAAGGGACTTTGGTGAGTGAATAC